>JAGYMQ010000118.1 GCA_018400535.1 Candidatus Cloacimonadota bacterium | reverse complement strand
GGCAATTTTTTCTTGATCAAGATTGGATTGGGAACGTAGCCGCGTGAACGTCGGAGAAAGATCTCAGAATTCTGGATCGGACGAAGCACAGAATCATCGCTGCGATTCAAGATGGGACGATCATTCGTTAAAAAATAATCTGCTAGATTTTGCAAATGTTTTGGCTCGGAAGCGATCGGTTCACCCTTTTGATTTCCAGAAGTCATGATCAAAAAAGGTGGACTTTCTGTTAATAACAAATGATGCAATGGAGCATAAGGCAGGAAAATACCCAGATTTGGATTTTGTGGTGCAACGTTTTTTGCGATGAGATTTTGTTTTTTTTGTGGCAAAATAAGAATTGGAGCTGCTGGAGAATTTAATATCTTCCAATCATGCTGAGAAGCTTCCGCGATATTTTCCAGATCATCAGCCTTTGCCATCACAGCAAAAGGTTTATCAGGACGTTTCTTTCTTTTTCGCAATTCAGCGACAGCTTTGTTATTGGAAGCATCGCAAGCAAGATGGAAACCTCCGATTCCTTTGATCGCAACGATCTTGCCTTCTTTTAAACGACGAATTGTTTCTGTGATCGGATCTTTTTTGATTGGAAGTAGTTCTTTATCCAATAAAGATAATTTTGGACCACAAATCGCGCAAGCAACAGGTTGCGCATGAAATCTGCGATTGAGAGGATCTTGATATTCTCTGGTACAAAAATCGCACATTTCAAAATCCTTCATCGAAGTGAAAGGTCTGTCATAGGGAGTTTTCTCGATGATAGAATAACGTGGACCGCAGTTTGTGCAATTGATGAAAGGATACTTGTAGCGCGGGTCTTCCGGTGAGAAAAGTTCTCGCAAACAATCTTTGCAAGTTGCCAGATCGGGAGAAATTTGTGTGATCCCTTCATTAACACTACTTTTTTTAATACTGAATTTATAAAATTTCTCGTCGGGAAATTTTTCGACAGACAAAGAATTTATCTGAGCTGCAGCTGGTTTTTCTGTTTTAATCGCAGTGAAAAAATTCTGCAAATCCTTTTCCTGTCCACACACAGCAATTTCCACTCCTGCTGAGGAATTCAGCACATAGCCTTTCAAATCGCATTCTCGTGCGATCCGATAAACAAACGGGCGAAATCCGACGCCCTGCACGATACCATTTATCTTGATCTTTAGCATAGCTATTTAGCTCTTTTTTTGCAGATATTCAGTCAAGATAAAAACTTTATTATCAAATTTTTTATGAGATAAAAAAAGACTTACATTTTTGAGATTGATCCCGAATGGAACAAAAAGTTACATTGAGCAATATCGCCTGCGATTTGAAGGAACAAAAGAAGAGAACTTCCTGCAGATAATAATCGGAAGATTTACATTCATTCTGATGCTTTTTCTAGAAAATAAATTTCACTCAGCATTAGGATAAAAATTTACTTCAGTGTAGATTGAAATTAACCTCAAAAGTTGTCCAAACTGCAACCGGTTTGCCCTTACATTTTGCTGGTTGGAATTTCCACTTTTTCACAGAATTTATTGCCGCTTGACCTAAGCCATTTTCACCTCCCATTGAAGTTTTTTTTATCTCAACAGCTCCAACAGAACCATCTTCAAAAACTTCAACTTCCAACAAAACCGAACCTTCAATGCCAGAATTTTTGGCAAATTTTGGATATTTTGGCGGAAATTTTTTTATCGGGATAGGTGGTTCGTCATAAGTTACAAATTTACTGGTCTGGCCAAAAAGATTTAAATTGTTTTTAACTTGCTTTTCCTCAATTTTTTTTGTTTCATCATCTGAAATATCTAAATTACTACTATTACCCAAGTGAAAACTGAATGATGCCCAGCTTGCGATTGGCTTTCCATCCAACATAGCAGGCTTATATTTCCACTTTTTTAGATTATTGACAAAGGTTTTTTCGGTTCTTGTTTCAGAAGAAAACAAATTTGATCTTATATCAACAGCTCCCACAGATCCATCCTGAAATACTTCCAATTCTGCTGAAATATATCCTTGGAGATTTATCATTTGAGCAAATTCGGGTATGACCGAATTAACAGACTTTTTAATTTTCGGTGGTTCATCATATTCAATTTTTTTACTGGTTGAGCCAATTTCCAATTTTGTTTTCTGTTTTTCCAAATCATCAATGTTTAAGTGATCTTTAGCAAAATAGATCGGTAAAATTATCCAAGAAGACACAGGCTTTCCATTGAGTATTGCTGGCTGAAACTCCCATTGTTTGATACATTCTATAGCTGCTTTATCTAATCCATTTTCTCCAGACATAAGAGATCTTTTCACTTTAGCAGCACCAATTTTGCCATCTTCAAAAATCTCTACTTCCAAAACAACATATCCTTCTACATTGCTTTTTTCAACAAAGGTTGGATATATCGGTTTTACAATTTTAGTTACACAAGGTTTTATACTATATTCATTGTTTTTTTTCGTTTCTCCAAAAATTCTCCATTTAGCAACATTACTAGCTAAATCATTTTGCTTTGATTTATGATAAGAATAATTTGATATATCAACTCCTTTTTCTAATGAGAATATGATTGGTAATTTTACCCAAGCTTTTACAGGTCTTCCGCGGAGTTTAGCAGGTTTGAATTTCCATTTTTTAACAGCATTAACTGCTGCTTCATCTAATCCATTTGGGCCTGCTAATAGAGATTTGACTACTAATATTTCTCCTATAGAACCATCTCTTAAAATTTCAACTTCCAGCATGACCAAACCTTCTATACTGTTTCTAGTTGCATATCCAGTATATATTGGTTTAACTTGCTTCAGAACAACAGGTGTTTCATCAAAACGAAAATGTTGATTTCCAATTTGATTACTTGAACATGCCATAAGTAATAAAAAAATTGCTACAGGAAATAATATTTTTTTCATGAAAATTCCTCCTTTCTTAACGTTGATAAAAACTTCTCTATATATTCTTTACTATTATCAGCCTGCTGAATCTTCGGACTGTTTTCAAACATTATTTTTTCCATTTCGAGATGTGAGTTGGAAAAAATCAGGAGCGCCCAAAAGCGAGCGCTCCTATAAATTTCTCTTATCGTTTTATCGTGAAGGAAATCCCGATGAGATATTCTTCTGTATCATAATCGAAATAACCGCCCAGGTCGATATTCACGTTTTCGGAATGAACATAGCCGATTCCACCAGAAAAACGCTTGCTGCTTTGGATCGTTTTCATAATCCCTTTGTTGGAGTTCAATTCATTTTCTGCATCATGATTTTCTGTGACCGTGCCATCGCCATATTCTGTGATAACGAAATTTGGTTGTTTTTCTATGACGTCATAAGTATTTTCGACTTTCGTTGATCTCAGTGCAAAAGTAGATCCCAGCCTGAAAATAAAATTTCGTAAGCCAAAGCCGTCATTGATCGAAGTGTGATTATCTGGAATTTTGAATTCAAAGGCGACAGGAATCCTGATCGTTGAAGCTTCCGTAATTGTCTGTTTATCAGCAGAAAGATATTGCGTTGTCGTTTGCGTAAATTCATTTTCGGTATCGATCGCAGAACCGATCTGATAGGATGTTACTCCATCCGTATCAACGATGTAATCATAATTTCCAGTGAGATGGGAATAATAATAATATCCACCCAGACCGAAATTGGCAAAGTCATTCAAAGGAAGATTAGCCAGCCAATGTCCGGTAAAACTGGTTCCTGAGATATCACCATTTTCTTCTGTGGATGTCGTGTTATGGAAATTTTCGGCAACTGTGTTTTCTGAAAAATTAAGATGCTCTTCGATCTCTTCGCTGGTATCTTCTCTTTTATATTCATAGATCCTTTCGCCGCTGTCGAGATCAAAGCGAAGATGCGCTTCCCAAAATCCTTTTTCACCCATAAATGAGCTATTTAGATATTTTGTGAAAAGCGCTGAAAGATAGTAACTATTTTTATTGATCTCTATGTTCATAACATAATCTTCGCTGATCATTCCTGTGTATTCTATCGGAGCATTTTCTACGATCTCGTGATATTCTCCAAAATAGCTGTCTTCAGTATCATAAGAAACATTGGAATCCATGATCATTCCAAGATCAACTCTTATTTTGGAATTTTTGGAAAGAAGGCAATTTGGATTTTCAAGTGAGAATTGAATTTCATTGTAGCTGTCTTTCATAATTGTCTGAAAATCGCCCTTTTCGCCATAGCGGAAATAATAATCTTCTTCTTCGATGTCATAAATTTCGGTGTAATAATCCAATTGATCATCGCCATAATCAAAGCCATAAATTAGCCCATAATCGCCGAAATCATATTCACCGAGATGATTATTCTGCAAATTGTCCAGTTCTTCTTTCATGGAAAAAGAAGCAAATTTGAAACCTAAGACAAATTTGGAAAGCATCAGATTATTATTCCAAACAAAATCGATACTGCTATCATCTTCGGCATAATCCTCTTCGACCTTATGAGTGATCGTTTTGATATCATAAATATCGTCGCCTGTGATATCTTCGTAAGTCGTGACGTATTCTTCATATTCACCTTCTTCGGGAATTTTGTTTTGGCGCAATCCAAGATAGAAGGCATGGCGTAATTTTTTCATAAAAGGATTTTTGAAAGCAACGCCTAAAGGTAGTTTTTCAAAGAATCTTGTTTCCTGCTTTTCAGATACCTCACCTATCTCTTCATCATATTCGATATTGATATCTGCGAAATTAGTGAAAAAATAGAGCTTATCTATTCTTTGCAATTCAATCGTATCAAAGACATGTTCCCATTCTCCATCAAAAACGCCGTCTGTAGCAATATAACGCATCGAATGTGGCTCTTCAGCGAAAAGAGAATTAAGTGCAAAAACTATAATTACTAATAATATTATTTTTTTCATTTTAAACTCCAGATCAATTTCCTACATAAAAATCAAATTCACCATAACTCGAATAATCATTATCATCCCACTGTTCTAACAACAATCCTTCTTGCCACACTTCGCCAGAAATCCCGCCATCACCGTAACTATCCCAACAAATAACGGCATACCAGCCTTCGGCTAATTGGAGATTTTCTGTCACTGTCTGGAAATCATAATCAAATGTCTGATTTTCAGCAAAATAGTAATTTCCATTATAAAGATCAACTACATTCCATGAAGCCTCAGAGGGAAAACTATCAACTTGCAAAGTAATGGTTATATTTCCAGGACTAATTTCCTGGATCACCAAACTGTATTCATTAGAATAATCAGTATATTCTGTGGGATATTCATAATCGTTATAGGCGCGTACTCGATATGTAAGCGTGTATCCGATCTCATAAGCAAGCGTATCAATATCTGTATAGGTTTCCAGATTGACCGTATCGACATTTTCCAGAACTTCAAATTCTCCAGAATTGATCTTACGCTCGATAGAATAGCCAGTTTCCAGAGTGGAATTATCATCCCAATCTAAGGTAACGCTCATATCAAGATTTTGCTGGCAGTTGAGACCTGAAGGATCAATTAGATAAAAATCATTCATATCGAACCCTTCCTCGTCAGCCCATTCAGTATCTTCTTCCCATTGATTAACAGCTTTCACGGTGAAATAATAATATTGCCAGGAATACAGATCGGTAACGATTTTTTCAGTTACATTTGCATCGACCATAAACGAATCAATCAAGCTGCGAGTATTATCAAAAAGATAAATTTTGAAATTATCTTCCGAATCGGAATTGTCATTCCACATCAGTTTCACATCAGTCGTGCTCAAACCATTGGCGGTCAAATTGGACGGCGGATCCCATCGCGGTGTTTTGATACTGATCGTATCTTTGGCAACCATTCCATCATCGGCAAAAACAACGATCTGGTAATCATAAAAATTGTTTTCGACAACCATCGTATCAGTGAAAGTTGTTTTATTCTGATTGGTGAAAACAGCCAGTTCATTGTCATCGCGCATAAGTTTGTAAAAGATAAATTCAGCTTCGGTTGATTGTGACCAGCTCAGACTGACTTGCGAAGTGCGGATATTTCCATTTTCATAACCGACGGAAAAATCATCTCCGTTTTTTAAAAGACTCCGATTGAAATCTGAGCCTGCAACGAGATCAAGCTCGTGAAGCTGGATATCAATCGGAGATTCGCAGCCAACGAGCAGTAAAATGACGGTAAACAAAAAAATAAAATATAATCGTCTCATTTCTCCTCCTGAAAAATTTGCAGAAATTTCTGCAATAAAGATCCTTCTTTAGTTTGAATAATTACAAAACACATAAATGCCAGGATCAGCATTCCAATTTCTTCGATATTAATGGTTTCTTCTTATCTACAATCAATAAAATATTGCCGATACAAATATCTCACCTGATTCTTGGCAACATTTGGATTGCTTACAATAATCTATTTTATTTCTATCTACAGCAACTATTTCAAGATCAATTGATCAAAATAATCGATCAATTTTGATTTGAAATCCTTTTCGATCTTTTTCTGCAAAGTTCTGATCGCTCTTGCTTTTGCTTCGGAAAAGGAAACATGTCCTTCACGACCTTTTTCGTTCATCGTAACGATTTTTTCATCATTCACAACAGCATTCAATTTCAGATCATAGCGCACGAATTTGATATCATCGCGTTTCAGATCGGTATCGGAGATCTCGATCTGACCTTCTAACAAAATGATTGCCTCAGTTTTTATCGAAAAACCGAGATCATTGACCATTTCTTCCAAAAGATTGGATATCCTATTTTCATTATCATTGGAAATTTTAATCTGGAAACCGATCTGCTGCGCTGCTTCCTTCACTTTCTGTCTGATATTATTCTGATCATAGTTCATTTCCAACATATCGTTCCCGCTGGGAAAAATTATGTTAAGTTGTCCGATCAGAACTTCATTGATATCCGCCACGACAGAAGCAGCATTAAGTGCAGCATATTTCTTGATCGGGTCAGAAGCGGTTCTTTCCTCATCCAAAAAATGAATTATCCTTTCTGAATTTTTTGAGATCTTCTGCTCATAAATATCGGCTGTGCGCATTCGATCTAAATAGGCGATCGTATGAACTCTGCCGAGATCATCAGTCCAGCTTTCTCCAAATTGCACATTGAAGAGAGTTTGCTGAGAGCTGATATTCACTTTTTTGTTTACATTTGTTTCATCCTCATATTCAAATCCATCGTCAGTGGTCAATTCACGATAACGTTGATTGATCGTTTCATCGGCGCGAATATCTGAACGAAAAATGCGGGAGAGATTAGCAGCTGCCATGTTTTCCGCTTGCTGTCGGGAATCTCCTTCTCCGAGTGCAGAAAGATAGCGATTTTCAGGATAGACTGATTTGGGATTTTTCAACCATTCAGGTTTTACATTTTTTGGTTTTTTGGCATTCAAAGAGCAGGAAAACAATAGAGCACTGAGTAAAATGAGAGAAATTTTTTTCATCATATTTCAGCTCCTTCAGTTCAAATAGGCGGATTCAAAAATATTGATCCCATCTTTTGTAACATTTTTTTCACCCAGATCGTCAATATGAAGTTGATTGCCATTTCTGGAATAATAGATTATTTTGAAATGATGCAAGCCGGGATCGAGTTCAATTTCGGCGATCTGTGCTTCTGCCGGGAAAAATCGAGAAACTCGTAGATCAGCATTTTCCGTAGCATCGACAGCAGCATCGGCAGCGAGTCTGGCCGCAAATCCTAAAAGTGGATTGCCGATCTGTTCTTCCATTTTTGCTTTTCCCTTTTCTGCCAGAAGTCCTTTCGCAATGCTACGTGTGATCGTTTTTAGATAGATCAAGGGTTTTTTCACTTCGAAAGTTTCGAGAGCGACATTTTCCAAACTTTCAATTGTTCTGAAAGCTATTTTTTTCTCATCATCGATCACCACTTCAACTTTACCTATCATAGATTTTTGCCTTTTCATGACAGGCATCTGAAATTTGAAATGATAGCCTTTTTCCACGCCTTTCCAATTCATCACATCAAGCGTTTCCAATTCCTGTTTATTACGCGGATTTTCTTTCGTCGTGCCGATAACGATCAAATCTTTCTCAGTGTGAATATAGAGTGTGTTTGCCTTTTTATCTGGCGCGCGACCGGTGAAACTGAAGAAATTGACTTTGATTTTGTCGGTTGATCTTAAAGCGTCTTTGATATCAGGCTTAGGAAAATCGTAGAGATGGCTTTGCAATTTCCAGGCTTCGATGATCTTTTCTTTATCTATGCGTGCATCATCCATCTTTCCTTCCAGACGATAGATCAGCATACTCAAATATCTACCCAAAGCTGAATTATGAAACTTATTTTTGCCAGTTTTAAATTCTTTGTTCTTATCTTTGGAAAGATTAAATTTTGCTGCCATATCACCGTGTTTTTGTTCTAATAGCGATAATTTATTATTCACTCGACGCACTTCTACGAAAGCAGCATCAAAATTTCCCCGCTCCACATAGTTCAGCGCTTTGAAAATATTCAAATAAATATCTTCGTAATCTTCGCCGGAATAATCCATTGCGTTGTCATTCAACAAAAGGGAAGTAGCAGCTTTGGAAATACTTTTCGTGAAAAGTTCATCGATCGCTCGTTCTGCTTTATCCAGCATTTGATTGCTTTTTTCAAATTGTCTATCATAGTGATAAAGCATCCCGAGATCAAGATAATAGATCACGCGATCTTTCTTTTTATAATGCGTATCTTTGGTGTTTTCCAATTTCTGGATAAGCGCTTTGTAATCCTGAGCTTTTAGATATTTTTCCATGCCCACAAATTGTTCTTTGGAAGTTTTCATGCTGGCGCAGGAATTTAAGATCAAAATTAAAACAAGAACCCTAAACAAAATTTTAACCGTTTTTATCATAACATATTACCATTTTGTTCTTGATTTTGTGATGAATTTCTTGATCTTTTTAGTTCCAATCCAAACCTTTTCATTTGTTTCGACGTTGATCAATTCCATATCTACTTGATAGAACTTTGCTTCTTGATCTTCGATAGCATCTACGATGGAAGTGATCTTGCCTTGCAAAATGAAATCTGCAGCCGTTTCCGCTGCCAGCCTTTTTGCTGATTCTTCTGAAGCATAAGATTGTTGTTCCATTCGTTCTTGACGGATCTCTTCGCGCTCTTTGCTGCTGGCGACAAATTTCACCTTTCCGCTGTTGATGAGCTCACGCTCGATGTCTTTGATAAAAGCGTTTGTCTGGATGTGTTCGGAGCTCATATTGCGCACGGATCCAACGATCAAAGTGGGTTTTTTCCCATGATCCATGCTATAATCGGAAAGCCATGGTTTATAGATCAAGTCTTTCACGATCTGCTCTGCCACCAAACGGGAATCGGTATCATTCCAATAGCCACTTTGATCGGTAACTTCGTCTGTCGAAATGCGGCTGACGGTTCTGGTGGGAGCTGCGCATCCTACCAACAAAAGAATTACTAATAAGCCAAAAAATATTTTTTTCATCATTTCCTCCAAAATCTTATTTACTAAATCTCGCTTTCATTTGATTTTGTTTTGTTTTCACCGGTTCAGAATAGGAAATACTGTCGCCTTCAGAAATGCCGCGAATGATCTCGACCTGCTGAAAATCATTGATACCAGTCTGTACATTCACGGAATTTGCGATCGTATCATTTGTTACTTGATAAATAATATCACCGCCTTGATCATCAGAAAAGATACAACGAATAGGCACAACGAGAATATCTTTCCGTTTTTCTCCGATAATGGTCACATTTGCTGTCATACCTGGTTTCAATTCCTGATCAACTTCATCGATCTCGATCTCGATCGGGAAAACTTTGACATTGTTATATACGGTCGCCATTGCTGCGATCTTCGTGATCTTTCCTGTGTAGGTCTTGTAGGGATAAGCATCGACATGGATATTAACGTTCTGCCCGTGATGGATCTTGGAAATATCAACTTCGTTAATATTTGTTTCGACGATCATTCTTTCCAGATCAGCAAGTTTCAAAATGACAGTTCCAGCCGAATAGGAGCCGGTATTAGAAACGACCATTTCGCCTTCTTCCACAGGTTTTTGGATGATCGTGCCTGAAGCTGTGGAAACGATCTTGGAAACGTTATCTTCGGTTTCGATCTCTTTGATCAGTTCATATTGCATCAGAGCGCTATTCAGCCCGAGTTCTGCTCGTTTTAATTCGTCTTTTGCATCATCGAGGATAGCTTCCGAAATGAAATTATTGGCAAAGAGTTTTTCCTGCTTGTCATAGTCTTGTTGAGCGTTTTCCAATCTGATCTGAGCCAGTTCCAGATTTTGTTTGATGTTGGAAATTGTTTCTGCCTGATTGTAATCAGGTTCAATTTCTGCAATCACATCACCAGTATTGATAAATTGACCTTCTTCTACGAAATATTTTGTGATTTTCCCGCTCACTTTTGATTTTATCTCGATTTCTTTTATCGGTTTGATCTCGCCTGTTTCTTCCAATTTTACTGTTATATCACCTTTTTCAACGATATGCACTCTCACTTTCTGTTTCATTCCGATATTGCTTTTTTTATTTTTGCTGATAAAAAAACCGACTACTATGATGATCACAATGATCACACCAAATATTATGAAAAATTTCTTCATTCATTCTCCTACTTATATTCTTTGGCCAGAATTTCAATTTGAATTTTTTTGTTCTCGCGCAAAACTTCGATCAACAGGTGATCTCCCACCGAAATATCGGAAACAGCGAGTTCGGCATCAGCAGTATCTTTTATCCGAAGTCCATTGATCTTGGTGATAATGTCCAATTTTTTCAAACCAGCTTTGGCAGCAGGTCCATTTTCTTGCACTTTATTCACCAGCACGCCATCCAGATCTTTCAAACCAAGATAGGAAGCCAGCATCGGATTCAAATCTTGCACCTTGAAGCCGAACCAGATCTCTCTGATCTTTCCATATTCGATCAATTCTTGCGCTACTTCTTTTACGCGATTGATCGGAATGGCAAAACCAATGCCAATATTTCCTCCACTTTCTGAAAAAATAAAGGAATTGATACCGATCACTTCACCATTGATATTCACCAGCGGTCCACCACTATTTCCCTGATTGATCGCTGCATCAGTTTGGATCATCCGCCGATAGATCTTTCCATCCTGATTTTCGGCAAAATCGCGATTGACAGCAGAGATCACGCCAACTGAAACGCTTGGTTTACTATCTTTGATCAAGAATGCATAAGGATTGCCCAGAGCGATCGACCACTCACCGATAATAAGATCATCAGAAGTACCTAATCTCGCATGAGGAATATTCTCACCTTCAATCTTTAAAATCGCGATGTCGTGCACTTCGTCTAAACCAATAATTTCTCCGTCAAATTGACGATTATCTGTCAAAATAATTTTTATCTCCGTTGCTCCTTCCACGACGTGGGCATTAGTAATAATATAACCATTTTCATTGAAGATCACGCCTGATCCGATCCCTTTCACATTATAGGGAATTTCATCGTAAAAATTGAAAAACAGACTCAATCTTCTGCGCACGATTTTGGTTTTGATGACATTGATGCTGACGACAGAAGGTTCAACTTTTTCCACAGCATTAGTGATCGCATTACGGCGTGAAAAAAGAGTTTCTGTATTTTTTTGTTTGGATAAATCTGCTTCTTTCTTCTGTGTTTCGGGAATTTCTGGTGAAGCTTTTTGAAATGTTAATTGCTCTTGAACTTGTTCAATTTCTTTTTTTTCCTGAATTTTATCAAAAACTAAAAAAGCGATCAAAATAATAGCCAGAACCCAGATCAAATCTTTCAGTCTCATATTTCCTCTTTTAATAATTTATTTCACGATCAAGAAGATCAACATATTGCCCAATCCAACCATAAAACAAAAACCCAAAGTGAAGATCATAAGATATTTATAAATGTATTGATTAAAATAGGAAATTATTACTTCAATATCCAATTTCTGATCTATCAGGTCAATGATACTTTCCAGATTGTAATGTTCGATCAGATAGGGCACGAAGTTACGAAAAAATTGTTTTACGATCTCATATCCCAAAGTGGCGAAAAGAGAATAAATTTTTTGTGAGATCTTATTCGGTAACCAAGATAATTTATCGTTGGAAATCATTTTTTCCAAAATGTTTTCATAGATCTTCGATTCCCATTTTGTAATGCGAGATCTATCGCTAAAATCTTTTGTGTCAGCAAGATATTGATCCAGAAAAAGGTTCAATTTTCTCAGAAGCCATTTTTTTTTGCGATAGATAAATGCTGGAGTAAAAGGCAATTTCCTTCTAAATAAATATATCTCTTTTTTAGGAATGAAGAGAAAAGCTTTTAGCAAAAAGACGAAAATATATCCAGCCAGAACATTAAAAAAAATGAAGGCGAAAGCTCGTAAAATTATCATAAATATTTCCTAATTTATTTTACCTTCGTGATATAATTTCACAAAATGGGCATAAGAACGATCATAAGTTTTTTCCTCATTATCTGGGAAAAAACAAGCTGGCAATTCACCCACCAAGCGATGAGAACGGACACATTCACAGCATATCCCCTTTTGATTACAAGGATATGAACAATTACAATTTCTTAAATTTTTATCTTGATTTTCGCATTTCATAAAATCTCCACAACTTTTGGTAAAGAAATTTGTCGCTTTTTTTTGTCAATTATTAAGTGCATTAACGCAATAATTGAAAGAAGAAAATATAGGTTTTAGGGGTTAGGGGCTAGGAAGAAGGAAATAAGTTGAAGTGGTTGAAGTGAGAAATGTTTTGTATATTCATTCCTTGCAATTCGTTGAATTCGCTTTATTTCTTGGTTGATATTTTCTTTTACGATGAATTTTTTTTTCTCAGGTAAATGCTTTAGTTTCCGGAGCAAGATCCGATAGTTTGATCATTTCAGCAAAATCGCTTTGCGTTTTGCCAGCGGTTTATCATTCACTCGCAACTGGAAAAAATATACTCCTGATGAAACTTTTTTGCTATTTCGATCTGTGCCATCCCAAATCACTGAAGCAATTCCTGATTTCTCATTCCTGATTTCTAATTCTCTTATCTTCTGTCCTTTCAAGTTGTAAATAACGATCTCTGCGCTTTCTATGTGTTCTGCAGTTAAATTGCATTTTATCGTAGTTTCAGGATTGAACGGATTTGGATAGATCATCAAGTTTGGCTGAACGAATAAGAGCTGTTCATCAGATACAAAGGTCAAATCAGGAAGAGAGCCCTTGCTGAAGAATAGATCACCGTAACTGACATTCTCAGCGATAGTATTCAGAAAAGAAACATAAACCGAATCATCTTGATCGACGTTCACATCTAAAACAGAATTTTCCATAAAATTCAAATCAAATGGCGTATTCCAGATATAATTTTGCGTGAAATTATTATTGTTATCGGTGTAATGAAAATTGATATTTATCGGATCGGGAGTATTATAAATTGCATTGGCAAAGATCTTTCTATTATTATTGGTAACCACCAGATCAGTGATATCCAAATTAGTTGTAAAATTATTTTCCAGAGTTAATTCTTGATAGATCGGATAAAAAGAATAAAGCTTATGTTCTTGATCAGCTTCGGTTAAGATCAATATTTCATCTTCAAATATCTCCAGGTCGATCGGTAAACCATCCACATCGAGTTCATGGATGATAAAAGTATCTCCGGAATCCAGCGAATAGACCAGATCAAAGGTATATCTCGCTTTGTAAAGTGTTGCAAGAATTTCATTTTTGGCAGTAGCTAACAGTTTATCCTGGATAAAGTTATCATATCCTTCGGTTCTATTGAATATTTCCGAAAAATTTACTCCATCATCCGATTTACAGATCTTCAAAGCAGGAAAACTTTCTATCGTATTATGAGTCGGAAAATGTGGAGGTTGATTAGCTGTTAGACGTCTATCATAATAATATTCTTTGTAATAGCCTGTGGAAGGATGAATCCCATCGAAATGAAAATTATCCAGATCCCAGATTCCTTCTTCGCCGGGTGGGTGATTGTAGGGATCGCTACCCGAACGATGCATGAAGCCGCGTCTGCGTTGAGTGATCCCACCAAAAAGATGAACCGTTCCCCGCTCGAAAACAATATCATTCTGAGATTCCGGCCAAACCGGATTATACCAGGGATAATCTGTGCCATAGGGATAGTGATAATTCGGTGAATTTGTATTAGGATAGGAGTTTATATAATCAGGATCTTCGTAGGGGAAACCGCAGGTTAGAAATCCTCCGAGTGGATTTCCGCCATGAAGTAAAAATCCTGCTAATTCTGGCGACACATTTTGATCTTCAGGGTAAATATATTTGTGCAGATCGATGAAAGTGTAGAGTGTATCTTCTAAAGTGTAAGGGCTCAGTGCTGTGAAGTTCGGCGTCGAACCGTGGGGATGTTGATATTCAAAGGTAAAAATTCCATCATAATGGCAGGCAAGATCACCGTAAACAGCGCTATCTCCTTCGGCCAGAGCAGCGAAAGTTCCATACAGCATAATATCAGAACAGTTGTCATCTCGCAGCATATTATCATTGAAAGGATCTCGGTGTTTATATTTTATTTTAATCTTTTGCTCCGAAACGAGTCCAAAAAAATCTGATGTGTTTACAGTTCCTTCGTATTGGAGTTGTCCAGTATATGGATCAATACCTGAAAATCCGTCAGGACAATCTCCTGGATTTGTGTTTGCGTAAGTTATATCTCCCACGATAAAGACATTCTTTGCTGAGCCAAAAGTAATTTTACCAGCAACAATTCCCTCGATCCAAAGTTCAGCTTCTGTCCAATAGGCTATATCATCTATCGAACCGCTGACTCCATCTGTCCAGAGCGTATCATAAATAACTATCTCATTTGTCCAGACAACATCAGAATCTTCGAACCAGTTTCCACCGGAATTCACAATGGAGTTTGCTGTTTGATCATCATGGGGAAACCAGCTGTAAACATCGAATTCAACTGTATCGACGGCAACGATCTCACCATACATAGAAACAAAACTGCTGCCATTGAGCTTCACATAGACAATATCGGTATTTGGATCACCGAGTGATATTCCCATTTGTTGCAGCTCGTCGGCGGTTGCTGGTAATTCAGACACCACGATTTCTTGTGCATAGCCACCGCGGAAAATATCATCGATCGGAGCACCACTTCCGATCAAAGGTGAATTAGTGTTGGCGTTCATAAAAATTCCACTGGTAGTCACTTTCTCATAAAAAATTGGCCATCTGTTGTTGTTGCCACCTCCAGCTTGTTGAATCCAAATATCATCATTGGAATGAACAGGACCAAAAAGAACATCATTTCCCCAGAATCTTGTTCTAGCAGATTGAGGTCCATTTGCAGCATTTTCAGTTTCTTCCTTCTCGGTAAAATATTGGAAAAAATTCATCGGAGTTTTTCCCACTTGTTCATAGCACAGATAAAGCTCATCTTGGGTAACATAGCTGGAAAATGCAGAAATATCGGTTGCGATCTCCTCAGTTGAAAAACTTTGTCCATTATTTTCTGAAACTGCTTGAAATAGAGTTTTCACATCATTTTGGATTTTCAGGTAGAAAACGATTATCTTTCCATCCGGCATAATCTCCAGCGTTGGCTTCGTGTTTTGATCAATGAACACATCTTCGGTGATGACAAAGTTCGTGAAATCATTGAAATTATCCGAATAAGCAAAAATGAGATCGCAATTTGTTGAATCTTCCACGAAAACTATGTAGGTCTCGTTTCCAATGATCTTACAGGCTTTGTCATTGTGATAGAAAACTGGCTCATTTTGATTGAGTTGCACGGGTGTGTTGAAAGAAGCAAAAAGAAAGCAGGATAAAATAGTAAAAAATGCAATAAAAAAAAATCTCTGGAATTTCATAATAATCTCCAATTTGTGTTAACGCAATCGGAAAGAGAAAGTCTTTGTCTAATTAACCGAGACTTTCCCCTCCCACTCCAAAATTTTCTCTGGGAACTTCATCAAGGTGTACATAGACGGCGGAAGCAGATTTCCCAGTTACCTTAACAACGACTTCAGTTAATTCTTTGATGAGTTCTTTCTTCTGTTCAGAATTAAGTTCTCCAGCGTTTTCTAAAGTTACGATCGGCATAAAACCTCCATAATTTTATTATTTTATTGGTGCATAATTTATTCCTCATTTGGAAATATTATCCAGAAGATCAAATAAAGAATCAATCCAACTCCACTCACGAAAGACATCACGACAAAAGTGATCCGAACAATGCTGACATCGATCTTCAAATAGCGTGCGATAGCGCTGCACACGCCAGCGATCATGCGATCTTTCCAGGGACGAGAGATCTTGAAAGGTTTCTTTTCCATTTTTTCTTCAGCATCGACGATGATCTCTTTTTGCAGATTGTTTTTTGGCAAAATGAACATCAGCGCAAGATATATCCATAAACCAGCCAGTCCAAAAAAAATAGATATAACAAAGATCAATCTGATAATGTTTGCATCCAGACCGATCGATTCTGATAAGCCGCCACAAACACCAGCGATCACCTTATCGTCATCCGAGATATGCAAGCGTTTCATAAAGCCTCCAATTAATATGAATTTTATTAATGAGAAGAAAATTTGAAACAAATCAGTCAAGGAAATAATTCAATAAAAATTGACATCAGAACAAAAGAAATGATTTTAGAAATTCAAAAGTTTTGAAAGGAGATAAAATGATCCAAAAAACGATCTTAATTGAGACAAAGCGAAGAGAAGAAATGGTCAATATCACTCCGCAGATCAAAGAATTTATCAGATCTTCTGTGAAAGATGGCAGATTGACGATATTTGTTCCTCACACGACTGCTGCAGTAACGATCAACGAAAATGCTGATCCTAGCGTTCCGCGCGATATAACTTTTGCCCTGAATCAAATTTCACCGAAATTAAAAGAGTTCACACATTTGGAAGGAAACGCAGACGCCCACGTGAAAAGCTCTTTGATCGGATGCTCTCAGGAAGTTCTGATCGAAAATGGAGAACTGCTTTTGGGAACCTGGCAGGGAATTTTCTTTTGTGAATTTGATGGACCTCGCACTAGAAAAGCAATTCTGCGTCTAAATTGATATGGTCTGGTTCAGCTTTATTCTCGCTTTTTCTGCTTTGATGATCATTGCTCGTAAGAATCTATGGCTTGGAATGTTTGTCGGAGCTTTGATCATAGGAATTTTAAACATGGAATTTCAACAAATTATAGAGGTGACAATTTCCACTCTCACCGATATTCCAATTCTGCTTTTGGCTCTCGCAGTTGGCTTTATTCCAATCATCGGAGGTAGTTTGCAGGTTTCAGGTTTGATGGATGATCTGGTGAATAATCTCCAGATAAAAAGAAAAATATTTTTGGGATTGTCGCCAGCTTTGATGGGCTTATTACCGATTCCAGGTGGAGCGCTGCTCTCTGCTCCAATGTTGAACAAAGCGGGAAAGGATATTCCCAAAGTAGATTATGCTGCGATCAACGTCTGGTTTCGTCACATTCTCATCATGATCTATCCGCTCGGAGCTTTGCTCGCCTGTTCAAAAATGGCAGATATCAATATCTATCAAATCATTTTACGAGTCTTGCCTGCATTTGCTGTTCTGTTCTTTCTAGGATATTTTTTTCTGCTCCGCCAAGTTGAAGGAGATATGCCAAGAACTAAAAGGTTGGATCTCAAAAAGTTGCTCATTCCACTTTTGATCATTTTTTCAGCTCCGATCATTCATATCATATTGACGCACTTCCAGCTAATGGATGAAATATCTCTTTTGATCGCAGTAAGTTGCACTTTGTTAATCACCAAATTCGTTGGAAATTTGAAACTTGAAAATTATCGCTACATCTTCCAGAAAATGAAACCCTGGAATTTCTTCCTGATCATCATCGCAGTTTTTTTCTTTCTCCATATTTTTGAAACCTCAAATGTTTCTACGGCGATAGCAAAGATCGTATTCTCAAAAAATTTTCTCATCATTTTCATTGCGGTTATTCTGGGAATTTTGACAGGGCGAATTCAATTACCTGTTTCAATCCTGATCCCGATCTTTATCGCAAAATTCGGTGCTGCTGAATTAACTGCTCTCACCTTTTCAGTGATGTATGTCTCTGTTTTTATTGGATATATGATCTCACCAGTTCATCCCTGTGTTTCTGTTTCCATCGAATATTTTCAAACAGATTACAAAAAATTTGTTGGAAAATTTGTCTTGCCCAGTTTAATCGGCTTATTATTTGTTTATTTTATTTCAATACTATTAATCTAGGAGAAAAAGCATGGAGAAATTACAGTTTGTCTATCATTTCCGCGTTGGCGATGAAAAATCAAAAAGATTTGTTATTGAATTGGATAAGAAAACCTTGAATCTGATCAATCCAGTTCCCGCTAATCCGCCAGATTGGACGAGATTGAATTTTTATCAATGTCCCAACTGCACTTTGAACAAGGATTTCAAATATTGTCCTGTCGCAGTGAATTTGGTTGAGATCATCGATTTTTTCAGTGATTCTTCTTCTTTTGAAAATGCCGATATTATGATCGAGACTGAGCAAAGAAATTATTCGAAATTGACTTCACTTCAGCAAGGCGTGAGCTCAATGATCGGAATTATTATGGCGACTTCGGGCTGCCCGATCTTGAAAACACTGAAGCCAATGGTGAAATTCCATCTTCCCTTTGCCAGCAATGAGGAAACGCTTTACCGCACCGTTTCAATGTATTTAGTTAAACAATATTTCCGCTATATCAAAGGGTTGGAAGCAGATTGGGAATTGAAGAAACTGGTCGATAACTATCATGAAATTCACAAGCTCAATCAGGCATTTTATGATCGAATAGCTCAGGTCGAAGGAATGGACGCAAACGTTAATGCGATCATCATTTTGGATAATTTTGCTAATTATGTGAATTTCAGTCTTGATACGAGAAAATTCAAAGATTTGGAAAAAATCTTTCAAGACAACATCCTGGAATGAACAAAATATTTTGGATCGCTGGTGAAAATTCTGGTGATATTCATACAGCCAGAGTGATGAAGGAACTGAATCAAAAAAAGATAAATTTGCATCACTTTGGTATCGGCGGTCCTTTGATGCAAAACGAAGGATTGCAACCGATCTTTCCTTTCGAACGTTTTGCCGTGATGGGCTTTGCGGAAGTGATCGAACATCTTCACTTTTTCTGGAAGGTAATGAGAAAGATAGAAAAAATATTTATTCACAAATCACCCGATCTGGTCATTCTCACTGATTATCCTGGACTGAATTTGCGCGTGGCAAAACTGGCAAAAAAAAATGGGATTCCTGTTCTATATTATATTTGTCCACAATTTTGGGCATGGAAGGTTAAACGTCTGGAAGCATTAAAAAAATTCACCGATCATATTGCCTGTATTTTACCTTTTGAAAAAGAATATCTGGATCGCGAAGAGATCAATTCCACTTATGTTGGTCACCCGATCGCTGAAGAATTGGAGATTAAAATATCCCGACAGAAATTTGCTCTTCATCATTCTCTTGATCCAAAAAAGCAATGGATCAGTTTTTTCCCAGGTAGTAGAAACATCGAATTGAAAAGGATTTTACCGATTTTGAGCGATACAACTAAGTATTTTTCCAAAGAAGATCATGAAATCATTTTTTCCTGCGCTACTTCTGTCGATAAAAAATATTTCGATAAATATATCCGGGATACCAGGATCATTATCATAAAAAAAGAAAATCACGCTTTGATGAAGCACAGCGATTTTCTGGTAGTCACCTCTGGCACTGCTACGCTGGAAGCAGCATATCTGGGAACTCCTTTTGTTATTATCTACAAAACTGGTTTGATCTCATATCTTCTGGGAAAAAAATTCATCAAGATTGATATGATCGGATTGCCAAATATCATTTTGAAAAAACGCATCATTCCAGAATTGATCCAGCATCAGCTGAATCCAAAAAAATTAGAAAAAATGATCAAGTCTTTTTTGCAAAAGCAAGAGAAATATCGTTCGATCAAATATGAATTAAAGAAAATCCATCAGATTCTGGAAAAGCGTTCTGCTTCCAAAGAAGTTTCCGAGATTATTTTGGAGATGATCGATGTCTAAATTAGTGTTATTTCTAGAAAAATATTTTGCCTATATTTTCGTTCATCTCATTGGTATAACCTTGCGTTATAAATTGCAAACACCAGCCAAAAACGAAAGAGTGCTTTACGCTTTCTGGCATCGTAATATCATACCGCTGTTATATTTACATCGAAATCAAAACGTCGTGATCATGATCTCATCTTCCAAAGATGGCGATATTATCGCAGGTCCTACTTCTTTGCTCGGCTATAATGTTGTGCGCGGCTCATCTTCGCGCGGTGGTAGCAAGGCAATGCGTGAGATGATCAAACTAGCAAGGAAATGGACATTGGCGATCACACCAGACGGACCAAGAGGTCCCGCCAAAAAAATCAAAGAAGGATTATTGTATCTGGCATATTTTACTAAATTACCGATAGTTCCGATCGATGTTGAAGTAAAAAGAGAATTCATTTTTAATTCCTGGGACAAATTTAGGCTGCCAAAATTATTCAGTGAGGTGAAAATATTTTATGGACATAAAATATTCATAAATTCCAAAGAAGAAATTGACGCCAAAAAAGAAGCTGTAGAAATGGAATTCCAGAGAATCGAGAAAATAAACAAAGCGAGGTGAATATGAACCTATCAGAAAGAGCGTTAAACGTGCAAGCATCGCCGATCCGCAAACTGATGCCTTTCGCTAATGCTGCCAAAAAAAATGGTGTCCACATTTATCATCTGAATATCGGACAACCTGACATTGAAACACCACAGGAAATGCTCGATGTTTATCGGCATTATGATGAAAAAGTGCTGGCTTATGGGCCTTCTCAAGGTTTGGAACTCTATCGAAAAAATCTGGTGAAATATTATGATCAACATGGAATTTCTGTCGATATGGAAGATATCATCGTGACCACAGCTGGCTCGGAAGCGATAATTTTTGCATTGCTCACCGCTTGCGATCCGGGTGATGAAGTGATCATTCCAGAACCCTTTTATACAAACTATAATGGTTTTGCTAAAATTGCTGGAGTAAAGATCGTACCTTTAACAACCTTTGCAGAAGATGGATTTGCTCTTCCCGAAAATGAAAAGATCGAGGCTTTGCTCTCCGAAAAAACAAAAGCTATCATGCTCTGCAATCCAGGAAATCCAACCGGCGCAGTTTATCCGCGAAAAGATATAGAAAGGATCGCCAATATTGCCAGAAAAAATAACCTTTTTGTGATCGCCGATGAAGTTTATCGAGAATTTGTCTATGATGGAGCAGAACACACCAGCATCCTGGAAATAGCCGATCTGGAAGATAAAGCGATCATGGTGGATAGCATATCCAAAAGATACAGCGCCTGCGGTGCCAGGATCGGCTGTCTGATCTCCCGTAATGAAGATTTTATCCAATCTGTCACCAAGTTTGCTCAAGCGCGACTTTGTCCGCCCACCATCGACCAACTGGCGGCAAATGCAGCGATCGATATCGAAAAATCATATTTCAAAGAAATTATCAAAGAATACAAAAAAAGACGGGATATCGTTTACGATGCTCTGACTGAAATTCCAGGCGTCGTCTGCGTCAAACCCAAAGGCGCATTTTATATCATTGCAAAATTACCGATTGAAGATTCAGAAGATTTTGCACGCTGGATGTTGGAAAACTTTTCTTATCAGAACAAAACTGTTATGTTTGCACCAGCACAAGGTTTCTATGCTTCGCAAAGCATCGGTCAGGATGAGATCAGAATTGCCTATATATTGAATGAAAACGACCTTACTGACGCAATGAATATCTTGAAAAAAGGATTGGAAAAATATCAGCGATCTTAATCAAAATTGGAAAAATAGATTTTCTTGACACTGATATTTTTGATAAAATTTTTGTTTAAATTATTAAATAATACGGAGGAAAAATGGCAGTTAAGAAATTGAGTGAGTTGATCGATTTTGCCAAAGCAAAAGAGAAAAAGCGAATTGTTGTAGCTTATGGGCAGGATAAAACCACGATATTAGCAGTGAAAGAAGCAGTGGATCTGGGCTTTGCAAAAAGCACTTTGGTGGGAGATCAAGATGTCATTAAAGAAGTTTGCAAAAAAAATAACATCGATCCCTCATTATTCCGTATCGTGAATGAACCTGACGAATATAAATCTGGGAGAAAAGCGGTTTCTTTGATCAACGAGGGAGAAGGTGATGTTTTGATGAAAGGCCTCATTTCCACCGATAAATATCTGCGTTGTATTTTGAATAAGGTCGATGGTTTAATGATCCCAAAAGCCACTTTGACTCACGTCACACTCGCTGAAATTCCAACCTATAACAAATTATTGATCTTCTCTGATGCTGCTTTCATTCCCGCTCCAGACGTTCAGCAGAAGATCGCGATCACAAACTATGTCATCGATACAGCTCACAAAATCGGGGTGGAAAAGCCAAAAGTTGCTCTCATCTCTTTCACCGAAAAATCCAATCCCAAAGTGCAATCTGCTATCGATGCAGCTATCATTGCCAAAATGGGAGATCGCGGACAGATCAAAAATGCTCTGATCGATGGACCCCTTGCTGTCGATGTGGCGATTGATCCTGGAAGCGTGAAAACAAAAGGTATCAAAAGCAATGTGGAAGGATATGCAGATTGTCTGGTCTTTCCAAATCTGGAAACAGGAAATGCTTTTTTCAAAACCTTAACTAAATTCGCAAAAGCAGAAGTCGCAACTTACGTCGTGGGAACAAAAGTTCCGACGATTTTACCTTCACGCGGTGACAGTGAAAAAAGCAAACTATATTCGATCGCTTTTGCCTGTTTGATGGCGCAATGATGAGAATAGCAATTGCTTCCGATCACGCTGGTTTTGAACTTAAAGAAAAGATAAAAAAATATCTGGAAGATCATGAACTACAAGATTTTGGCGCTATATCTAGTGACTCCATAGATTATCCGCAAACTGGCTTCCAGGCAGCAAAAGCAGTTGCTTCCCAAAAATGTGATCGCGGAATCTTGATCTGCGGTAGCGGGATTGGAATGAGTATCGTGGGAAATAAAGTTGATGGAATTCGAGCTGCTTTGTGTCATACAAAAGAATTTGCTGAATTATCCAGAAAACACAATGACGCAAATGTGTTGGTGCTTTCAGGACGCTTTATTTCACATTATCTGGCAGAAACAATAATCGATGTCTGGCTTAAAACTAAATTTGAAGGCGGCAGACATCAAAGAAGAATTGAACTGATAACAAAAATTGAAAAAGGGGAAAAATTATGATGCAATTTATCAAAAAAAATGATCCAGAACTTTTTGACGCAATGTTCAATGAATTGAAAAGACAAACAGAAAATCTGGAATTGATCGCTTCGGAAAATTTCGTTTCCAGAACCGTTTTGGAAGCTGCTGGCTCTGTCCTCACAAATAAATATGCCGAAGGTTATCCCTATCGTTACAGCAGAAAAACTGGAAAATTAAAATACAAACTTTACGGCAGATATTACGGCGGCTGTGAATATATCGATGAAGTAGAAAAACTGGCGATCGAGAGAGCAAAAAAAATTTATGGCGCAGATCACGTGAACGTCCAACCACATTCCGGTTCGCAAGCTAATATGGCAGCCTATTTCTCGCTGGTGAAACCTGGTGACACTGTCCTCAGTTTGGAATTATCACATGGTGGACACCTCACGCACGGCCATCCACTCAGCTTTTCTGGAATGATGTATGATATCGTTGCCTATGGAGTGAATAAAGATACAGAAGTCTTTGATTATAATGAGATCAGAGAATTGGCGATCAAACATGAACCAAAAATGATCTTGACTGGCGCCAGCGCCTATCCGCGTGAAATTGATTTTGCCAAATTCAAAGAAATCGCCGATGAAGTTGGTGCAAAATTGATGGTCGATATGGCTCATATTGCTGGACTTGTTGCCACAGGTGAACACCAAAATCCCGTACCTTATGCAGATATTGTAACAACAACGACACATAAAACTTTACGAGGACCACGCGGAGGAATGATCTTGTGCAAAGAAAAATTTGCCAAAGAGGTGGACAAACAAGTTTTTCCAGGAACGCAAGGTGGTCCTTTGGAACACGTGATCGCAGCAAAAGCAGCAGCTTTTCAGGAAGCTTTGCAAGATGATTTTTCCCAGTATCAGAAACAGATCGTGAAAAATGCACAAGCTCTCGCTACAGCTCTCAAGGAAAACAATTTCCGCTTGGTCGCTGATGGAACAGATACACATCTAATGTTGATAGATTTGGGAAATAAAGACAGCGGAGGTCCCAGCGGTAAAAAAATGGAAGGTGCTTTGGATAAAGCCGGGATCACAGCAAATAAAAATACTGTTCCCTTCGATAGTCGTCCGCCTTTCGTTGCTTCTGGAATTCGCTTGGGAACACCCGCGCTAACCACACGAGGAATGAAAGAAAAAGACATGAAACAGGTTGCAGATTTCATTGCTGAGGTTTTTCAAAATTATGATGATAAAGAAAAATTGGCTGAGATCAAAAAAAATGTTCGTGAATTTTGTGCAAACTTTCCGCTTTATCCTGATCTTCTGAAAGAAGGCAAATAGATAATAGTCAAAACATTGAAGCATTCTGTCACTTCTAAAAGGAAGGCAGGATGCTTTTTTTTTCAGATCGGTTCCTGACTCCCACTCATTGATACGCAGTGAGTAACGATTTTTTCATCGAGCACAGTTGAATACGATCAACAAGGTATAGATTTTTCAGGTTTTTAAAAAGTTGTTAGGTTTCGTAAATATTGGATGATATTCGTTATCTTCCGTCTTCTGTGTCAAAATGACAATGGCTCATAGCTCATACAATCCATCGGTCAACTTTCCGAATCAAATTTTAGAGAATTCCTGATTGAGAAGGTTAGAAAATTATTTAGGTGGGATTATCATTACAGGAACATTTACGCGGTTGATCAAAAGGTCGTGGATGCTGCCGAAAATGAGATGATAAAATTGTCCGTGTTTATGCGAACCGATAATAATGAGCTCAATATCATTTTCTTCTGTTTCTTTGATGATGTTGTCTGCTGTGGGGCCTTCCAACAAAATACATTTCGCATCAAAACCATCTTCTTTCAGCTCAGCGCTGATCTTGTCGAGCTGATCTTGCACCGCTTTCTTGCGCTTTTCGATCATATCTGGTTGTGAATACTGCTGAAATTCGTCCATAGTCAGATAATATTTCACTGACTCGCTGTGCACGATAAATAATTTTGCCTGGAATTGCGCTGCGATCTCTTTTGCTTTCTTCAAGATCAGATTTGTTTCTTCTCTCAGGTCGATCGCTACTAAAATTCTTTTCATAATTCCTCCTTTTTTTTGAAAATTTAATTGAATAAACATTAATTCAAAATGTTATCATTATAAATTTAAAAACAATTCTTAAACTTCTTGACCAGAATCTTTGTGATTGAACCTTTTGCTACGAGGTGAATATGAAAGAAAAAAAACTTTTTTTGATCGATGGCACAGCTCTGATCTATCGTTCCTATTTTGCTTTTATTCGTAATCCTTTGTATAATAGCAAAGGAGAAAATACAAGCGCTATTTTTGGTGTGATCAATTCTTTTTTAAAATTATTAGAAAATTACGATCCCAGATACATTGCCATTTCTTTTGACCGCAAAGAAAAAACCTTTCGACATAAAATCGATGAGACCTATAAAGCAAACCGACCACCAGCACCTGAAGAATTGATCGCACAAACTGAACCGATCAAGGAATTTTTTTACAAAATAGGAATTGCTGATATTTCCAAAGCTGGCTTTGAAGCAGATGATGTGCTCGCTACAATCAGCGCAAAATATAAAAATGAATTTGACATCGTCATCGTTTCGGGAGACAAAGATTTTGCTCAATTAGTCGATGATAAAGTGACGCTTTTCGATCCCAAAAAAGAAAAACACTTCGATAGAGAAAAGATCAAAAAAAAATATGGAATTAACCCAGAGCAATTCATCGACTATCTTGCATTATGCGGTGATAGCGCCGATAACATTCCAGGAGTGAAAGGGATCGGACCAAAAACAGCTACAAAATTATTAAGTCAATTTGGTTCACTCAAAGGCATTTATGAGCATATTGACGAGATATCTGCATCGGGAATCAAAAATAAACTACAGCAAAATCAAGCGGAAGCTTTTCTTTCGCAAGAATTGGTCACAATAATCCAAAATGTGCCTTTGAATTTGGATAGCATCAACTTCCAGTTCCAAAAAGAAAATTTGCAAAAATCAATTCCTTTGTTACAAAGATATGAATTGAATTCCATTATCAAAAAAATATCTAAGGGGAAAACCATTCAGAACGAAGAAAAAAAAGCAAAAGACAAGATTGAATTTGAAGCAGTATTGCTTGATGAAAAAGAAAAATTTCTTAAAATGTTGAAAGCTCTTCAAAAATTCGATCTCGTGGCTTTAGACACAGAAACCACTGATACCGATCCGCAAAAAGCTGATCTGGTTGGGATATCTCTTTGCTTTCAAAAAAATAATGCTTTTTATATTCCAATCGCTCACAGTCTGGAAAATAATCTGGATAAGGAATTTGTTCTGGAAAATTTACGTAAGATCTGCTCAGATAAAATTTTCGTCGGACACAATATCAAATATGATCTCATTGTTTTGGAAAGAGCTGGCTGGCGGATCGACAACGAAATTTTTGACACGATGATAGCTCATTATCTTTTATACCCGACCTATCAACACGGATTGGCAAAATGCGCCAGAGAAGAATTTGATTATGAAATGCAATCGATCACAGATCTCATCGGGAAAGGCAAAAAGCAGATCACTTTCGATCTCGTCCCCACCAAAAAAGCTGCTAACTATTCTGCTGAAGATGCAGCGCTAACGTTCTGGCTTTATCATAATTATCAACACAAATTACAAGAAAACAACGTTGCAGATTTATTCCAAAAAATTGAAATGCCAATGGTCTATGTTCTGAAAAATATGGAGAATAATGGAGTTTTCATCGATGAAAATATTTTGAAAAATATTTCAGAACGCAATCAGCTGCGGATTGGAGAATTGACGAAAAAAATCTACGAGATAGCTGGTTCTCAATTCAATCTCAATTCCACACAGCAATTATCAAAAGTTCTATTTGATGATTTGAACATCAAACCCATCAAGAAAACAAAAACTGGTTATTCCACCAATATCAACGTTTTGGAAAAACTAGCAGAAGATCATAAAATTGCACGTTTACTCATCGAATATCGACAATTGACAAAACTGGAATCCACCTATGTGAAAGCCTTGCCGGGAATGATCAATCCACGAACAGGCAGGATTCACTCTTCGTTCAATCAAACGATTGCTTCGACCGGAAGACTTTCTTCTTCCAATCCTAATCTACAAAACATTCCGATCCGTTCTGATCTGGGAAAAGAAATTCGCAATGCTTTCTGTCCGCAAAAAGAAAACAGACTGATCCTAGCTGCCGATTATTCTCAGATCGAATTACGCATTCTTGCAATGCTTTCTGGCGATGATCAAATGATCAAAGCCTTTCAGGAAAAAAAAGACATTCATCGCGAAACAGCCAGCATCATTTACGATCTTCCGCAAAATAAAATTACAGCTGATCAGCGGCGGTATGCAAAGATAATTAATTTTGGTCTGATGTATGGAATGGGAGCTTTCCGAATTTCCAATGAACTGAACATTTCCCGATCAGAAGCGCAAAAATTCATTGAAAATTATTTCAGTAAGTTTCCCACGATCAAAGAATATCTCAGATCATCCATCGCAAAAGCACAAGAAACGGGATTTGTCTCTACAATTTTCGGCAGGAAATTATTTTTACCGGATCTGAGAAGCAAAAATAAACGAAAAGCAAAAGCAGCAGAAAGAATTGCTGTCAATATGCCGATTCAAGGCAGCGCTGCTGATATCATCAAAATTGCAATGATCAAACTTCATAAGGAGCTAAAACCGCGATCTGATATAAAAATGATCATTCAAGTTCATGATGAACTGGTTTTTGAAATTGAAGAAAGCGTGAAAGATGAAGCCATCAAGCTAATCCGTAATAAAATGATTGATGTTTTGCCTGAAAAATATCAGAATATCATTTTTATGGAAGTAGATATTGGATTTGGAAAAAATTGGTTTGAAGCACATTGATTTTTAAAAATAGTTATTGATTTTGCTTTCTTGCTCTTTATTTGTTTTTTTTCCTCCTATCCCCTATCTCCTATATCCTAATTCCTCAAACTACTCGCGATCTCGCAGGCAACCAAAACGTTATTTTCCGCCAATTTTATATTCGTTTCCAGTGCTCTACCGTCACTCAACTCAACGATCTTTGCCAAGAGGAAAGGTGTCAATTTTTTACCCGAAATATTGTGCTCGTCAGCTTCTTGTAACGCTTTGTCAATAAATATTTCTATTTCGGCGGCTGGTATCTCATATTTTTTTGGAATTGGATTTGCCACAAGAATTCCAGTGGAAATTCCTAATTCCAGATTTTTTTGGAAAACTTCTCCGATCTCCTGCGCCGAACCGATAGATTGGATCTGAAGCTTTGATCCAGTTGAATAGAAAGATGGAAAAACATCTGTCTTGTAACCATAAACTGGAATACCCAAAGTTTCCATTATTTCCAACGTTTTAGGTAAATCCAGGATCGCCTTTGCCCCAGCAGAAACCACGATAATCGGGAATTGAGAAAATGCTTTGAGATCGGTGGAAATGTCTAAACTTTTATGGAAATTACGATGAACACCACCGATCCCACCTGTTGCAAAAACTTTAATTCCGCTTTTTTGGGCAGCAAACATCGTAGCCGCAACGGTCGTTGCTCCGATCTCTGTTTTCATCAGTACTCGAGCAATATCACGCAGAGATACCTTGCACACAGATTTCGCTGTTGCCAATTTTTCCAATTCAGAATCATCCAAACCGATCTTGATCTTTCCATCCATCAGACAGATCGTTGCCGGTAAAACATCTTTTGTTCGGGCAATATTTTCCAATTTCATCGCTGTTTCCAAATTGTGTGGATAGGGCATTCCATGAGCGATGATCGTTGATTCCAGAGCAATTACAGGTTGATCTTCCGCCAGCGCTTGCTGAATGTTCGGCTTGATCTCAAAAAAATTATTTTTCTTCATCCAAAAACTCCACACGCAATTTCTTCACTCCGTAGGGAATCAACCCGATCTTTTCAGCCGCTGCTTTAGAAAGATCAAGATCACGTCCTTTCACGAAAGGCCCGCGATCATTGACGCGCACAACTACAGACTTGCCATTATCTTCATTCGTGATTCGCAGCTGCGTTCCAAAAGGCAGTGTTTTGTGAGCACAGGTCAATTTGTTCATATCGTAGATCTCGCCGTTGGAAGTTTGTCTGCCATGAAATTTTTCTCCATAATAGGAACAAACAAAATAATCGACGTTATCTGGTTTTTCTGTTGTTTGGAATTTTTGGCTACTTCCAAATCTTTGCGGTCTATTGACAGAATGTGCGCCTTTTGTTTCATAGAGACTGGTGGAGCTACATCCGAGCAACATCAAAAAGAGAATGATGATCCAAATTAACTTCAATATCAACCTCCTATCTACAATATATTTTCTTTTGAACAAAACTTTGGCAAGAACTGATATTGTCCACAAAATTTCCTGTTGACATAATACTGACTCAGGAAAAATTAAAAAAAATTTATAAAGGTAAATTATGAATACGAATATTAAAGATTATTTTATTTCTTTGGTCAAGATCGATAGCGAATCAAAGAATGAAAAAGAAATGGCGCTGAAGTGTGAATCAGATTTGAAAGCACTTGGTGCAAAAGTGAAATTCGATAATGCCCACAAAATCACAAAGGGAAACAGTGGGAACCTCTATGCCTATTTTCCAGGCAAAGTTAACAAATCCCCCATCTTGTTTTGTTCTCATTTGGATACTGTCACACCAGGCAACGGCATCAAACCGCAGATAAATAACGGTCGCATTACTTCTGACGGCACGACGATCTTGGGAGCGGATGACAAATCTGGTATTGCTGAAATTTTCTGGGCGATCAAAGAATTGCAAAAAGAAAAATTTGATTATGCCCCGATCGAAGTTCTGCTGACAATATCAGAAGAAATTGGACTTTTAGGTTCGCGCAATTTCTCAGCCAATCAGCTCCGATCAAAGATCGGATATGCAGTTGATGGTCATCATGTGGGAAAAGTTGTGGTGGGTGCACCGGCACAAAATTCCATAACATATATGATCCATGGCAAAGAAGCGCATGCTGGTGTTGAACCAGAAAAAGGGATCAATGCGATCAGATTGGCAGCAGATGCAATTTCTCAAATGCCGCAAGGCAAGATCGATGAAGAAACGACGTGCAATATTGGCACAATCAAAGGCGGAAAAGCTACGAATATCGTTCCAAACCAGGTTGAGATCAAAGCTGAAGTCCGCAGTCATAATCCTGAAAAATTGCATTCTCTCACAAATAAAATGAATCAGATCATGATGCATACTTGTCGCAAATATCATATCGGCGATTTTCAGGCGAACGTTGAAATTTCGGTTAAAAAAGAATATTCTTCATTTCGTGTGGACATCGATGATGAAATCGTCCAAATTTCCAGAAAAGCCAGTGAAAAACTTGGTTTAGATTTTTCTGCAGACATTGCTGGTGGTGGTAGTGATGCCAATATTTTCAATGAAAACAAAAATATGAAGATACTCATTGCTGGATCAGGAATGCAAAATGTGCACACAGTCGATGAATTCATTTTCCTGCGAGATCTGGAAAATGGTTATAAATGGATCAAAGAAGTGATAAAAACATATTCTGAGGAATAGATGAATATTGCAATAGTTGGCTATGGACAAATGGGAAAATTGCTCGATGAACTCGCTCCTGATCTTGATCTGCAGGTTGTAGCAAAGGTCGATCCGCAATTGAAGACTGATCTTGCTTCGCCAAAACTCTCAAAGGCAGAAGTCTGCATTGAATTCACCAATCCTGAGTCCGCTTTCTCCAATATCAAAAAGCTGGCGACAAGCAGAAAAAACATCGTGGTGGGAACGACAGGCTGGATTGAAAAAATCACAGAAGTAAAAAAAATGGTAGAAAAATTTGAAATTGGTTTGGTTTATGGTGCAAATTTTTCCGTTGGGATGAACCTCTTTTTTCAAATTGTTAAGTCTTCTGCAAAACTGATGGCTCAAACAGATTATGATCCTTTTGGCTGGGAGATGCATCACAAAAAGAAGCAGGATAGCCCTTCGGGAACGGCAAAAGTTCTTTCTCAGATAATGTTAGAAAATTTTCCTGAAAAAAAAATAGCTCAGTACGAAAAATTAGATCGCAAGATCAAAAATGACGAATTTCATTTTGCCAGTTTGCGTGCTGGAAATATTCCAGGAACACACACAATTGGTTACGATTCGGAAGCAGATACGATCGAACTGAAACACACAGCTCGAAATCGCAAAAGCTTCGCTCTTGGTGCGCTGATGGCGGCGAAATGGATTGCTTCACGAAAAGGATTGTATAAATTTTCCGATATCTTCCCACAAATCTTGTCGAGTATCCAAATATGAAATTTGACTTTTTTAAAATGCAGGTAAATGGAAATGATTACATTTTTTTTGATCTTCTGGACAAAAAAGATTTTGAGAACAAATTTGAATCCTTTCAAATGCTGTGCGATCGTAATTTTGGGATCGGAGGTGATGGCGTCGTGCTGATCCTTCCTGATGCGAATAATGACGCTTTTATGCGTATCTTCAATGCCGACGGTTCGGAAGCAAAAATGTGTGGCAGCGCTCTTTCCAGCATCACACTCTATCTTTCAGAAAAATTAAAAAAAATAAAAATAAAGATAAATACCCTTGCAGGAGAAAAAATCGGTTTCGTCTTCTCTGATCAAAGCATCAAGATCGATATGGGCGTACCTACTCTTTTGAGCGCTGAAGAAACTGAATTAGAAACATTTTGGGGAAATCTCGTGCAGATCGGTAATCATCATTTTGTCACATTTATGAAAGAACTGGATTCTGATATTGCCAATAATTATGGTCCAAAGATTGAAAATCATCCATCTTTTCCTGACGGTATTAATGTTCAATTCGTTCAAATCAAAAATAAAAAAGAGATCGAGATGAAAATCTGGGAAAGAGGAAGCGGAGCAACTTTGTCTTGTGGGACCGGTGCTTGCGCTGCAGTCTTCGCTGGCATCCAGAAGAAAAAACTGGCAAACAAAGTGGCTGTCAAGATGCCAGGTGGCAACGTGAAAGTGGAGTATAATGATTCCCACATTTTTTTGGTTACTCAACCTCAAACTGTTTTTTCAGGAAAGATCGAACTATGAAAAAAATATTGATCGTTATCTTTTTACTAATTTTTGCTGTGGTTTTATCAGCACAGAGCAATTGGCTGGGAAAAGATAAATTCGCTCATTTGACTGGTAGCGCTTTTTTGACATATTGGAATTATGGCGTTTGCAAAGACATTTTTTCCAATTCTTCCCAAAATAGTCTTTACATTTCTATCAGTTCCACAGCTGCTCTGGGAATTCTGAAAGAATTTTCCGATTTGAATTTTAAACAAACAGGCTGGAGTTGGAAGGATCTACTATTTGATCTCGGTGGTATTCCGCTGGGATTTGTGATGATCAATAATTTGAGGTGATGATGCAAGAACAAGAAAATTCGATCGGAGCTCTTCTGCGAAACATACGTCAGAAAAATAGTCTATCTTTGGAGCAGATCACGAAAGATACAAAGATCAAACTGAATATTTTGCAAGCGTTGGAAGCGAATAATTTCGATAAATTGGGCGGAACTGGATATGCAAAAGCAATGATATTGAATTATGCGCGATATCTGGGAATTGAAGATGATCTTATCCTGAAAAAGATCAAAGAAAGATTTCACACAAAAATGCAGTACAAAAGACACGATAAATCCATCCAACCTAAAAAACTTGTTTTGCCAGGAAATATTTTCGCCATCATCGCTCTGTTCGTTTTGATCATCATTTTGACCTTTCTGGTGATCCACCTTTATCAAAGTGGGATCTTGAGCTGGCCTCCTTTCCAGAATGTTGAAAAAAAAGTGAAAGTAAAAAAGATCGATCCACCACCAGAAAAAAAAGTCGAGCCGCGGTCAAAAGTCGAGATCATCACAGAAAATCAACCGCTTCCATCTCAAGAAAAAGAACAATTCAAAATAGATCCAAAAGCACTCCGCGATACGACAGATCATCTCGATAAATTGCTATTCAAAGATAAAAAAAGCCCGCTCAATTACCAGCCAAATTAGGAATTGCTGTTGCAAAAAGTAGCATACGATCACCTGCTTACAAAAGTTTTGAAACCTGCACGTTATATTAACGAAGAGCTGAATAGCTACCACAAAGAGCCATCCAACTTAACCACAAATTTTTGCCTTGCCTTTCCCGATGTTTATGAAATCGGCTTTTCTCATCTCGGACTGAAAATTCTCTATTCGATTCTAAATCAGGAAGAAGATACAGTTGCTGACCGTATTTATGCACCTTGGTGCGATTTTGGGAAATTATTGCAACAGGAAAATATCGTTCTATTTGGATTAGAAAGCAAAATTGCTCTGAAAGATTTTGATGTGATCGGATTTACCTTGCAGACTGAATTGAACTTCACTAATATCCTGTATATGCTGGACTTAGCTCAAATCCCATTTCTTTCCGAACAAAGAGAAGAAAGCGATCCGCTGATTATCGCCGGCGGCCCTTCAGCTGTTAATCCGCATCCACTTTCAGCTTTTATCGATGCTTTTTTGATTGGAGATGGAGAAGAAGCGATTTTGGAAATTAAAAACGCAGTGAAAGAAGGAATTTCCAAAAAAGATAAATTACATAAAATAGCTGCAATAAAAGGCGTTTACGTTCCTCAAATCCACAAAAAGTCTGACAGGATCAAGATCAGAAAATTCATGGATTTCAACAATCCAGCCAGAATTTATCAAAAACAGATGATGCCCTGGTTGATGCCAACGCATTATCGATACGTTAGCGAAATTATGCGCGGCTGCACGAAAGGCTGCCGTTTCTGTCTGGCTGGAATGTATTATCGTCCGGTGCGTGAAAGAGATCAGAAAATCGTCATTACAAATATTTTGCATGAATTGAAAAATTCTGGTTGGAGTGAAGCCAGCCTTACTTCTCTATCTTCCAGCGATTATTCCGGTATCAAAGATGTTTTGTTTGAGCTTTCGCAATATATTGGGAAATATGGACTTTCTCTTCCTTCTCTGCGTATAGACAGCATCGATGATGAATTGATCAAAATGATGAGCAAAATGCATCAAAATAGCTTCACGATCGCTCCAGAAGCTGGTAGCCAAAGATTGCGCAATATTATCAATAAGAATTTTTCAGAAGAAGATATTTTCCGCAGCATCGAGATCGCTCAAAAAAATAAATGGCAGCAAATGAAACTCTATTTTATGATTGGACTGCCGTTTGAAAATGATGAAGATATCGCTGCAATCGTTGATCTTATCAGACGAATTATTAATCTCACCAACAAAAAAATGCGGATCAATATCACGCTATCGCCTTTCGTGCCAAAGCCTTTCACACCATTTCAATGGAGCGAAATGCGATCAAAAGAATATTTTCAAGAAAAAATAGACTGGATAAAAAATTCTCTGAGACATCACCATTTTGTGAAAATAAAATATCATGAATTGGATAATTCATTGCTGGAATGCGTGATCGGACGTGGCGATGAGAAGATCGGCAAACTCATCCAACAGGCATATCGAAACGGAGCAAAATTTGATAATTGGAAAGAATGTTTTGACTTTAAAAACTGGCGAAAAGCTGCAACCGATCTCGATATTGATCTCCGAAATGAAATTTCCGATCTTGATCGCAATTCCGAACTTGTTTGGGGAAATATCGATATTGGTGTTTCCAAAAAATTTTTGCAGAACGAAGAACAAAAAGCCGCTTTAGAAAATACCACGAACGATTGTCGTGATGGGATATGTCTGGATTGTGGATTATGCGATGAAAATATCCAACCTGAACTTGTTCGACCTCGAAAAATTTCACTGCAAAAAATTCCTGATGAAAAAGATAATGACAATCGACCGAATCTTCATTTTCGCATTTTTTTCAGCAAAATGGGAAGATTGCGTTTCGTCAGCCATCTCGATCTGATGAGGATGTTGCATAACGTCTTACGTGCAGTTGATCTGCCGATTTTATTCTCACAAGGCTACAACATTCATCCGCGCTTGAGCTTGTGTTCACCACTTCCACTTGGAGTTGAAGGCGAAAATGAGTATTTTGATTTTATGATGAAAACAGAATTTTCACCAAAACTTATCTTGCGCAAATTCAAAGAAAAAATGCCATCCTCACTTCCCATAAAAAAAGCAATGTTGCTGCCAAATAAAAAGATGCGTGGTATGGATCATTTTCCCTGGGAAAAGATGGTAGTTCTTCCCGAAGAAAAATATTTTTCCGAATTTTATAGAAAGACAGAAAATTTCAGGCACATCGATCGATTCATTTTTGAGAAAACAAAAGGTAAAAAACAAAAAAAAATTGATCTGAAAAAGATCATCGTAAAAATGAATTGGGATAAAAATGAGCTGATGATCATCAAAAAATGCGTTGGAGCAAGTGTTTTTGATATCCTAAAAAGCGTTTTTGCGATCCCGCGCGATGAGACAAATCGCTTTCGCATTATCAGAAAAGAGTTTATCCATAAATTATGAGAAAGAAATTTTTTATCTTGATCTTGTGTTTTTTTGCTTTCGTGTTTGCAAATCCAGAATATGAAAAAATTGTTCAGGAAATGGAAGCAACTGCAGATTCGTCACATGCGATTTTTCTGAAAGAACAATTGCTCCAAAATTTCCCTGCTTCTGAAAAAGCTTTTGAAATTGCGCAAAAAGATTTTTATAATAAAGTTTATCCGGTCTGGAAAAACGATTCGCTAAAGGTCGAGATCATTTCGAGATTAATAACAAAATATGCTAAAAATGACTGGCAACGCACTATGTTCCAATATTTTACGTATTCCCTGAATAATCTGGGAATGATCGATTCATTACGTTCCACGCTTGCTCTTTTCCGCCAACGTTTCCCAGCTGATTACATTGCGTATTTCCAATCTGCTTATTACCATCATCAAAACAAACTGGAAAATAGTCTGGAATTTGCAGAAAAAGCTTTTGACCTTGCGTGGAACTACCCAAAATTGGAATATTACCCACCGCTGCAATGGAAGCTGGAAAAGCGTTCTGCACCGATAAAAGCAGCTGTTTTGCTAGGTGAAATTCTCATCGAAAATAAAAAATATGACAAAGCAGAAAAAATTCTTTTACGGACGGTCAATGAAAATAAGCTGGGGGTCAATGATGAAGCAACTTTAGCTGGCTGTCATTTCTCTTTAGCAAAAGTTTATGAGCAGCAAAATAAACAGGAAAAAGCTGTTCAACACGCGATCAAAACACTGATAGCTGGAGATTCTCGCAATCGCTATCCCGTCCGGGCAGATTCACTTCTGCGCCGATTGATCGCCTATAAAGACCTTTCTGAAAATGAATACTTTGATTTCATTCGCAAACAGGCAGATTATCATGACGTAATTTTTCAGGATGTGACAAAAGAAGTTGGATTGGCAGGAATAAAAGCCAGTCGCATTGCCTGGGGTGATTTTAATCAAGATGGTTTTGCTGATCTGCTGCTCAATGGAAAAAGACTGTTCATCAATGAAAAGGGCAAAAATTTCCGCGACATTTCTGATCTGGTTTTCGCCGATACGATCAAAGCAAATGGCGGATTGTGGGCAGATCTCGATAATGATGGTGATCTGGATATCGTCACGAAAGATCCGGAAGCTGTTTGGCTCAACGAAAATCTGCGTTTCCAAAAAAGTGAAAATTCTCTTTCTGATAATCAAGTTTCCACCGAGGGAGTCGGCATTGCTGATGTCAATAAAGATGGGTGGCTCGATATTTATCTGGCAAATTATGAAGTTTGGGAAGAAAACATATCGAATCCGGAACAAGATCAGTTCTTCTTGGGAAAAGGAAAAGGAAGATTTTCCGAAAGCACAAAAACCGCTAATCTAATTCCCATCGATGAAAAAAATCGAGCAGGACGCGGCGTAAATATGGCAGATTTTGATAAAGATAATGACATCGATATTTTTGTTTCCAACTATCGTCTGCAGGATAATTTTCTCTGGCTCAACGATGGCAAAGGCAATTTCCGAAATGTTGCTCTGGAAAAAGGTGTGGCTGGAAACAAGGTCGATGGCTGGTGGGGACACACGATCGGTAGCTGCTGGGGAGATATCGATAATGACTGCGATCTTGATCTTTTCTGTGCTAATCTGGCGCATCCGCGATATATCGATTTTTCCAATAAAAGTATGCTTTATCTGAATAACGGTAATTTTGAATTTGACTTCATCGATATTCGCGAGCAAGCTGGAATACGCTTTGAGGAAACCCATTCCGAGCCGATTCTGGCTGATTTCAATAATGACGGGAATCTCGATCTTTTCATCAATTGCGTTTATGAAAATCGTCGTTCTTTTCTTTATCTGAATAATGGTGATGCTACTTTTCGGGATGTCACTTTTCTTGCCGGAGTTCGTCATTTCAATGGTTGGGGCTGCGCTGTTGCTGATTTTGATAATGATGGAGATCTTGATCTTTTGGCAGCAGGCGGCAAAATTCAGCTTTTCCGCAATGAAACAGGATCGGAGAAGAATTGGTTGCAGATCAAGATCATTGGCAAAGATCATTGTGATGGGATCGGCACAAAACTCCTGCTTTCCAAAATCGATTTCTGGCTCTATACTGAGATATTTGGCAGCAAAGGAACAACGAATCAGAATGAGTTTGTGCGTCATTTTGGCTTGGGAAAGATAAAACCGCCTTTTGATCTGGAATTGACTTTTCCTGATGGTGAAAAAAGACATATCCCTATCGATGCGATAAATCGTAAGATCGTGATCGAGGAGTGATGATAATTTATTAAATTTGAGGAAAACAAATGAAACCAACCGTGATCAGAGCAAGCGCTGGAACAGGAAAAACCTATCGCCTATCTTTAGAATTCATTAATCTTCTCTTGAAATATCGCATTGATTTCGAAGAAATTCTGGTGATCACTTTCACGAAGAAAGCAACAGCAGAGATCAGAGCGAGGATATTCCAACATCTCAAAGAAATCACTTCCGATTCTGAAGTTGGAGATAAGATCAAGAGCGAACTCAAAAAGATCAATCAAAATTTAAAATTTGATCAGCAGGAACTAACATTTTTGCAAAAAACCCAGCACCAGATGCTCACCAATAAAAGTGCAGTTAATATCAGCACGATAGATTCTTTTGTAAATACTATTTTCAGCGGAATTATCGCACCCTATCACAAGATCATGGATTTCAAGATCGATAATAATGTTAACGAAGAAATTTTGCCGAGAATTTATGAAAGCATCTTACAAAAAAATAATCTGATAAAATTTAAGGAGATCTTTTTACAAGCAAAAAAAAATAATCTGGATTCTTACAAAAATTTCTTTCTGGATATCATCGAAAATCGCTGGCTCTTTGAATTCATCGATTTTGACGCGCTTCAAAAAAAGATGAACGAACAACTGAGTGAACAAAAAAGGATTGAAGAAAGATACCAAAACGCCTGGCAAGGTTTCTCCGCCGAATTACAAAGCGAGATCGAAAAAAATAAAAAATCTTTATCCAAAGCGATCAATCAATCTTATCACAAATTCTTCACTTTTTTTGAAGACCCGGCTTCTGAACCAGCTGATTTTTTTTATGAATTGGATCAGCTTTTTTTGGATAAAAAATTTTTACAGGAAAATCATCAGATTATCTTCAATAAAAATATCTGGAATGGTAATGTTTTGCGCAGCAAAAGTTTGAAAGAAATATTCTCAGAAATTCGCCAAAAATTGGCAGATTATCTTTATACTGAAATTTTCCTGCCCGAACAGATAGCGATCATCCAACTTGCAAACAGCATTTTCCAAAAATACGATCAGATAAAATTTCAGGAAAAGATCTTTACTCACTCTGATATCAGTTTCTACACGCTGAAATTCCTGTTTGATCCCGAATTGTCGATCATTGATCAGGGAAATATCCTGAATATTTTTTATGAACAACTTTCTTACAGCACACGTTTCGTTCTGATCGATGAATTTCAGGATACGAGCATTTTGCAATGGAATATTTTGCGGCCGATGATAAAAGAAATCTTAAGTGGATTTGGACAAAAAGATTATGGCAATGTGATCGTCGTTGGCGATGAAAAACAAGCGATTTACGGCTGGCGTGGTGGTGAACGAAAATTGCTGACGAATTTCGGTGATCTCATTGATTCCGAGATTAATGCTGATTCATTGAAAAAATCTTTTCGCAGCAAACAAAAATTAATGACGATCTTGAATCGGCTTTTCGATCCCAAAACTCTAAAACTTAATCAAAACTGGGAATATTCACCTTTGGATTGTCATCAAACTGAAGCTGGCTTTTTTCAGCTTGATCTGGTTAATACAGAAAAAAAAGCAGGATTGCAGCCAAGGCTTTCCAAAGAAATGTTGTATGAAAAATTTGTAGATGAATTATTATTGAAAGCGATCTCTGAAAAATCGCTCAATCTCGAAAATACGGCAATTTTGATGCGGAAAAACAATGAATTGGAAATTATGTCACGTGTTTTGCAAAGGAAAGGCATCGAACATACTCTGGAAACTTCAGGCTCTCTTTTTCAATATCATGCGATCAAACCGATCTTTTTCCTGCTCAATTTTTTGGCTTATGAAGATGTTTTGGAACTACTAAAATTCCTGCGCTCCGATCTGATCCTGATGTATCCTGATAAGATCGTAAAATTATTGGATATCTATCAAGCTTCAGAAAATATCGCAGATTTCCTATCCAAAACAAAAGAAGAAAAAATACTCCAAAAAATAGCTCAGATCCGAGAGCAAAAAGATTTTCTTTTAAAAACACTTCAATCTATTATCAAAGAATTTTCGGTGACAGAAATTTTCGCCGAAGATGTTGAATTGAATAATATTTATCGCTTGCTGGAGATCGCGATCGAATTTGAAGAAAAAGATCATGAATATCCAAAAGAACTGGCGGGTTTTCTGCGCTATTGCCTTGCTTTGCAAGATCGGGATGAATATTCTCAACTGGGACAATCAGAAACGGTTTCACTGAAATTATTAACCGTTCATAAAGCAAAAGGACTGGAATTTGAAACTGTTTTTGCTGTTTTTGACGTTATGAGCAAAACACAAAACAATGCGAATAGACTGAAGTTCTATTATCAATTTTCAGAAAACTTTCAGCGGATCAACGACCTGGCGATAACATTTAACTATCAGCAAGTTTTAAAAAATTCCTCTCGGAAAACACTTTTAGAAAAACAAACTCTCACAGAAAAAACCGATGAATTGAATAACATTTATGTAGCTTTGACCAGAGCAAAAAATAATCTCTTTCTCTATTTACATTACAAGAAAAAGGGTGATTTGGAAAAGTTTTGCAAAGATATTGATGTGACTCATTCGACGATGAAAAAAATTGCTTGTGCTCTCAAAACTGAATTTGAACAAAAATTGCAAACGCTGAATTCGTATCACGATCAGCTCAAGTTTGGCACTTTCACTTCCGCGAAAAAAAAATCCCATTTAAAAGATGAGAAACAACTTTCTTTTCCTGATCTGGTCTCAATCTTGAGCTGGAAAGATTTGCAAAGTCGAGAAGAAAAAAATTTTTATCAACTGCAAAAAGAATATCTTGAGAATAAAAGTATTTTAATCGGGAATGTAGCTCACGATTATCTTGCAGAAATACATTATTTTTCTGATGAGGAAAAGAAAATAGCAGAGAATGTCATTCGAAAAAAATACGGCAGTTTATTGGAAATTTCACAGATAAAAAATATTTTTAGTGAATTAGATAATTTTATCACCTCTCATCGGCAATATTTTGATCAACAAAAATGGGATCTCATTTTCAATGAGAAATCGATATTTGATCAAAAGGGAAGAGAATTCCGTATTGATCGGCTGTTGATCGATTCAAAAAATAAACAGATCTTGATCATTGATTATAAAACTGGAGTGAAATATGATGAAAGACAGCTGCGCATTTATGAAGAGATCATCAAAGAAATTCCTGTTTTTTCACAAGAGAATTATTTAATAGAAACAAAATTTTTGGAGATAAAGCTCAAACTGTAAGGCAATTTTTCCCAATTTTTCTTACTTAATCAATATCTGATTTTTTCCGATCTTCCCAAATCTTTTCTATCCAGAAAAACTTCGGCATTGCGCGTTTATTAAAAAAAATCCTGCCAAAACCAACGACAATTATTATCACGTTTTCCGCATTTCGCATACAGTATTTTTATTCTATATCTTTCTCCTATCTGCTTCAATACCTACCTCTATTTAGCTCAAATCTTTTGAACATCTTCTGCGATATTTCTTGCGATCTTGCAAAAAGTTCTTGGTAGAATTGGTTTTGTAGCCTAAAATTATCTAAAAGGATGCGATCGTTTTTGATCACGTATTGACAGCGGCTTTCTGTGATTCCAAAAATGAAATGGTCCCAGAATTTTTCATCGTTAAAAAGAGTCATTGGTTGATAATCAAAAATCGCCAAATCTGCTGTTTCACCTGCTTTGAGCCCCAAAGGAAAACCAAGTTCCTGTTTCAATTTATAATTATTCAAAAGCAATTGTTTTATTTCCGGATAACCAATATCAGGCGTTTGATTTTGATATTTTGTAAAGATCAGCGAATTTTTCATTGCTTTTAGAATGTTTGAATGCATTCCATCAGTGCCAACCGTTACATTCAGTTTTTTCTGTATAAAAGAAGAAATATTACCAACGTTCAAGCCATTATTCAGATTGGAATCGATCGCCTGCACAATAAAAATTTGCTGCTTTTGTAAAATTTCCAGATCTTTTGGGGTCAAATTGCTGCAATGAATTAAAAGCGAATTTGGACGGATCAGGCCAAAATCTTCAAAGCGTTCGATCAACGTTTTGTTATATTTCTGACGACAGAGTTTTCCGTCTATCTCACCTTCAGCAATATGAACATGAATCGGATAGGAACTTGTTTTGTCTGCGATCATTTTCAGGCTTTCATCGGCAAGCGTAAAAGATGCGTGAAGTCCGATCATTCCTTTGATATCACTATTTTTTTGGAATTCAGCGAATCTGATATTTTCCTGTAGCGATTTTTCAAAGAATTCTTTGCCATTTCGATCGGACAATTCGAAGGCAAGAGTTCCGCTTATTCCATATTTTTCTAAAATATTCGCCATATCGGAAAGCGCATTTTCTGTGTAGCCCGAGATGTGATGATCACAAATTGTCGTAACTCCATTCTTGATAGAATCTTCTGCCGCGATCGCCGTCGATAATATCATATCTTCTTTTGTGAGAGAATGATCGAGAGTCCACCACAGATTTTTTAAATTTCCCAAAAAATTCTGGAAAGGAACTTCGCAAGGAACACCTTTTGAAAGCGTTGAATAGATGTGATGATGTGCATTTACCAGTGCTGGTAAAATAATCTTTCCTTTCGCTTCGATCTCGCGGTCTGCTTGTCTAAAAGGTGGCTGAAAAAAAATTTTCCCGTCTTGAATAAAAACATTTTTTTGATCAACAGAAACGCTATTTTTTTCAGGTTTGACTATAAATGCATCTTTGATCTTGATGTTCATTTCTTCTCCTTTTGCAATTTTTCTGCAGCATCCTTCACCGCATCAATAATTGGAATATATCCTGTGCAGCGGCAGAGATTTCCTTCCAAAGCTGTCTTTATCTCTTCCAAAGATGGATAAGGATTTTTATCCAGCAAAGCTTTCGCACTCATCAACATTCCAGGCGTGCAAAATCCGCATTGGATCGCACCTTTATCCAAAAAAGATCTTTGCAGCTGAGAAAGAACTTTGTTTTTTTCCAGATTCTCTACAGTTTCAATCTCTGTTCCATCTACCTGCGCTGCCAGAATCAGACAGCTATTGACTGCATCGCCATCCAAAATCACTGTGCAGGCGCCACATTCGCCAATCCCGCAACCTTCTTTCGTCCCTTTCAGTTTCAATTCATCGCGCAAAATATCCAAGAGACGCAAGGAAGAATCAACCTTCAATTTTTTCATTTCACCATTTATTTTGAATTTTATCTGGATCATCATTTCTCCTCATACAAAAAACTGTGCAAAGCTGCTGTGAACAGATCTAGGAAAACTGGTTTTTTATAGACGGCAGACCATCTTCCACCGATCTCTTTATCGATCTTTTCAAATAGTTTCTTTTTCGCTTTTTCGATCTGAATTGCTGTCAATCTTTCGTTTATTAGAATCTCTTCGATCTCAAAAAGCCGTTCTGGTTTGCGAAATAGTGAACCAGGCACGATTTTAATCTCGTTGATCTGCTCATCAACAAGATCGATTAAAACACTGATACTCATTCTCGTTATATTCACAGCTTGTCTTCTGCCCAATTTGAAATAATGCCAGCGATATTTTTTGGGTTTCGGGAGAATGATCTCAGTCAGGATCTCACTTTTTTTAATCTGAGTTTTATAATGAGAAAGGATAAAATCCTGTATGGGAAAAAATCTTTCATCATTTTTGGAAAGTAATTTCACTTTTGCATCATAGGCAATAAGCGGAGGTACCGAATCGGCGCAAGGTGCAGCATTAACGATATTCCCACCAATAGTTGCTCGATTGCGGATTTGTCTTGAGCCGATCGATTTGCCAGCTTGCACCAGAAGTGGAAAATATTTTTGCAACAGTTTATCATTGATAATCCTGGAAAACGTGACAGCGCTACCGATCGAGATAAAATTTTCTTTCATCGAGATTTTTTTCAATTCCGGTAAAGAGTAAATATTCAGCAATTTGTTTGCTTTTTCTGACAAACGCAGATTCACAACGACGTCAGTTCCGCCACTAATAATTGTAAAATTATGAGCAGACAACGATCGTAAGGTTTCTTGCAAATTTTTTGGAGTTTGGCTTTCGATGTTGGAAATGTAAGCTGTTCGCTTTTTTTGATGAGATATCATCTCACTTTGTCGCTGCGGTTTTTTCAGATTTTTTCCCAATTTCACCTGTTCTAAAGTTAATGGCAATTGGTAAGAATGTTTTCCTAGTGCAAATTTCAGCGAATTATTGATAGCAGCGGAGGTCAATTCCAAAGTTGGTTCACCAATACTTTTTGCTCCAAAAGGGCCATTCTTATCTTTATTTTCTATCAAGATCGGTTCGATATTATTGACATCTTTGATCGTTGGAATAAGATATTCATCGAAATTCAGCGATTTCACCTTACCATTTTGAATGTTATAATCTTCCAGAACCGCATATCCAAGACCTTGCGTGACGCCGCCATAAACTTGTCCTTCCGCACCCAATCGATTGATCACCTTGCCCACATCGTGTGCAGCTGTCAAATTTTCCAATTCAATCTTACCCGTGTAAGTATCGATCTTTGTTTCTGCAATATGACAACCATAAACATAAGTGAAATAGGCATTGCCTTGTCCAGTCTCTTCATTCCAGCTCACATCAGGAGCTTTGAACCAGCCATAAGCCGAAAGATTTACTCCAGCAAAATAGGATTTTTCGCAAGCTTCTGAAAAAGTCATTTTCTTATCTGGATCTTTTTTATTTTGAATAATATCGTTTTTCCAGACAGAATCTTCGATCTTTTCGATTTCCAATTCCTTTTTGATCACGGAAAATATTCGTTTTTTCACGATTTCAGCTGCTTCAATGATCGCATTTCCTCCCATCAAAGTCCCACGTGAAGCAACTGTCGGTCCACCATCCGTGATCGTTGACGTCTGCGGTTCCAAAAAAACGATTTTTTCCAAATTGATTCCCATAATTTCTGCTGTCATCTGGGAAAAAGTCGTGCGTAAACCTTGTCCATTTTCATTTACTCCCGTGAAAATAATGATGCTGCCATCAGCTTGCACGGAAACTATTGCAGAAGAAACATCAGTTCCTTCAGCTCCGAGTGAACAACCACGAAAACTACAAGAAAGGCCGATCCCAAATTTGTATCTTTCACTTTTTTCATTTTGGGAAATGAGGATTTTTCTTTTCATTTCATAATCGCTTTTTTGACAAGCTTCTGCGATCACCTGCTGCAAAGAAACTGTGTGTTCAGATAATCTTTGTCCACTGGCAGTGATGCTATTTTGCTTATATCCATTAATTTCGCGAATTTGACGAGGAGAAATCCCACAAATTTCAGCGACTTCATCCATCAAAGATTCCTGAGCAAAGATAACTTGCGGAGAGCCAAAACCACGAAAAGCCGCAGTATAAGTATTATTCGTGTAAACTCCCTTAATATCTGTCTTCACATTTTCTATCTCATAAGGACCTGTTGCCTGCACGACAGATCGCCAGGTCACGAAAAAAGTTTGGGAAGAATAAGCGCCGCTATCCGCCAGAATTTCGATCTGCATTGCTTTTAATTTTCCATTTTTCTGGAAGCCAACCTTATAATTCATGATGTATGGATGGCGTTTATAACTTTCTTTCAGAGAATTTTCCCGCGTGTAGGTAAGTTTTATTGGCTTTTCAGTTTTATAAGCCATCAGCGCAGCACGGCAAGCGATATTATTCATGATATCATCTTTCCCACCGAAAGAACCACCCAAAGTCGAACTGAGAACATTCACTTGATTTAGCTGCAATCCCATAAACATCGCGACGGCTTTCCTTGTTGTGTAAGGATTTTGAATAGAACCATAAACTTTGAAACCTTGAGTCGTGAAATCAGGAACGACAGTAACAGATTCTAGTTCAATATAAGCATGTTCATGAAATCCGGTGCGATAATCACGTTCAATCACTTCATCGGCTTCGGCAAATCCTTTTGTCACATCGCCTTTAACAAGCGGATAATGAATAAAAATATTGCTTTTATATTCAGGATGGATGAGACGTGCGATCGGTTTCGCCGCTTCCTGCAGATCGGTAAGAGCTTCTTCCTGTTCATATTCTGCACTGATAGCATCTGCAGCAGCAAGCGCTTGATCTCGCTTTTCTGCAGCAACCACAGCAAGCACATCTCCGCCAAAACTGATCTTATCTTTCACGATCGGAGGATAATCCTGCCGAATTGCTCCGATCTTCTTTGCTCCTGGAACATCAGCGAAAAGTCCGATATCTACAACACCAGACATTTTTAAGGCGGGAGCGATTTCCATTTTGACAATCTTTCCTGAAACAATATCAGAATGACGAACAGCTGCATAAAGCATTCCAGGAAATTCCAGATCATCACCATATTTAGCTTTTCCAGTAACTTTTTCATAGCCGTCCACACGGCGAACTTTTTTGCCGATTATTTCATTCATTTCTGAACCTCTCGATCTTTATTCTAAAAATTTGTTGAATACCTGGTTCTTTTGAACCTGAACGGTTTAGATTTCTAATATGTATTTTCAAATGTCAATTGATTGCAGAAATGTCAATTAAAAGATTTTTCAGTTAAGAAAGAGGGTCTGAACCACAGATTTATCGGATTGAACGGATTACGCAGATTGAAGAAGATCAGTATTGAATTTGAACTCAATATCGGAAATATCCTGATAGCACATGACAAGAAATCTGGTTGAAAAGGTCATCTTTTGCTGCTAACTTTCTTTTTTGAACTTCAAACACTAATAAAGCAATCTTGAAATAGCATCTTTCCGACAGAGTTTCCATGACATGCAGAGATGCCTGAGACAGAGAGCTTTCATCTCTGGGTATGAAATTAATTTAATCCTTTCACTTTGCATTAAATTGCTGTTCTCCTCAAGTGTTATATAATTCTAACTCAATAGTCATTACCCCATTTACACCTCTACTATAAGTAAGTCCGATTTCCATATTGACATACTGCATTCTTACTTTTGTTCAACTTGTCTGAAATTTCTGAATGGAAAAATATTGTTCTCCCAAGTTCCGATATAATCGTTTTCGTTTACCCGCTGTGGACTTAGAATCCAGCTCGTCGATATAGGCTCACATTCTATTTCACTCGTTTGGGTGTGCTAAAACTTGAAATACACCTATCCTGTTTCGCATATACCAACACCGGCTCACAGAAAATGAACCTTTAGCCCGATTGCAACAATGAATATTTCGGAGCTCAACACCTTCACCCTGTGAAATAATGCTTCGCATTAAAATCTTCGATTTTATTTCACGAGGAGAGCTTATCTTACGGCTGATAAACTACCTTTCACACGGCTTCATATAATTTGTTACCTCACTATATGCGTGTCTCAGTTCCAAACTGGTGGTTAGCCTTTGTCTGGGTTGGATTGTCCAACTTGATTATATTAGCTTTGCTTGGCACTCTCATATCTTCAGTTCATCAAAAACTAGTAAAAATTTATCTTTTCTATCGCTAAATCATCTTAAATTAATAATAATTTTAATCTCAGAATATCAAGCCTTATGATAATACAGTATTCTTAAATCAATATGCCACCACCACAACTCGATAGAAATAGCTAGATGCTCCTGCAATATCTGTGTCTGTCCAATTAGTGGTTGAAACCTGTGCTTTCATATCCATATTAGAGATATCCATATCTGGTTCTGTACCGCGATAGATCTTGTAAGAATGGGCATTATACACGGCATCCCAGGAAAGTTTGATGCCTGTATCTACCTTTTCGATATTAAGGTTTTCTACGGAGTGCAATTCCGGTGTTACACTTACCTCATTGGCATAATTGCTTTCTGTTCCCGATACATCAAAGGCAGTTATTGAGATGTAATAAGTCTCGTTGTTAGTAAGACCATTGAGATAATAACTTTCGGTTAAACCGACTGTAACGGGACTGTTCACTCCACTTGTATTAGCTGTACCGTTATAGGGTACACCACTCTGATCGTTATCGTAATATATTTTATAACCTGCCAGATCCGGAGCCGTTACCTGCTGCCAGCTTAATTGAAGAGCTTTGTGCTCTGGCTCGATCGAGAGCAGAACAGGTGTATCTGGAATAGATACGTCATAAAGAATCAACTCCATTTGGCAAGTTGCATATCCATTTACTGAGTAAGAATTGATCACAATCGGAGTCGAAATGGAATCTGCTTGAACTGTGAATTGGATCGTTCCTGCAGAAACAGCTACCTGAATTCCTGCTATCTGGGGATCGGCATCGCTGGTGATGATAAGATCACGATCGGATTGAACGGTAAACAATTCTCCATCCTGGATCGTGGTTCCATCGTTATTGAGCATTACTTCAGAAGTTACTGTTGCGGTAGAACTACCATCTGCTGCTAAACTATCGGGATCTGCATTCAAAATGTATGAACCTTGTGGTAAGCGTGGAGCAATCGTATAAACTGTAAATTGATCGATATATGCTTTCACCTTATTAGAATCGGGAATAGCTGTAGAGGAAATTTGGTTCCAACTGCCATTATCATCTTCCCAATAGATACCGAGAGTTGTTTCATCGAGATCCACCACTTCACTATCGGCATAGGCAATGCTCAGCAGTGTGCTATCACCGAACGCTTCGCCTTCCGGTTCGAACTTGAAGAATCCTCCGATACCGTAATGCAATCCTGCAGCCTGCTCTCGAATCTGACGCAGACGAATATTATATTCGTTTATCATTTGTGTTTGCTGATCTGTTAGATCCGAGCTTGCCGGTTCTTCGTACCACTCCCAATTTCGGCAAAGCACAGAATCCACACCTGTAGGTATGGAATTCTCATTGATAGTTAAAGTGGTTCCCCTATCATTTAATTCAATAACCTGCTCACTTCGATTACCCAGCCAATTAAAAAAAGTCCCTTGCAAATGCGCTAAAATTACATCTGTCAATTCTTGTAACACATTGCCGGAAATCACATTGTTCCACAAATCCTGCATAACTTCCACAAAATTAGTGCCCGGTTGCGGTGGATCGGGCATCTCATATTGCAGATACGGTAATCCTTTCACCCAATATCCATCTGCCAGTTTATAATTACGGGAATTGGTTGCTTCTAATCCACCTCCTAATTTGATGACTAATGGTGGAAAAGCAGCTAAGGGAAATTCCAGGTCCATATCGATACTGTACTGGCTCTTATCTTCAGCATCGAAACCATATTGTAATTGTACAGGAAGATCATCATTCTGTTCATCATACACATCTTCCAGAAAATCGACGTAATCTGTTTTGAAAGATTCATTATTAATAGCTACATCGACAGCTGATGAGCCGATATTGATCAATTCAGACGGTAATTCGGCAGTGTTCATCAAGATGTTTTTCACATCGGTATTATCGATATTGAGCCAGGCTGTATATTCCTGAGTCTGACCGGGCAGGTCATAGATATTGAGTAATGATGAATTACTCGCCAGTGATGCAGAAAGTTGAGTCGATTGCCAGTTTGTATTCTGCCAGGTTCCCAGATAGGCAAAATTAACTTCCATAGAAGAAGGAATGTAGTTTTGATTCATACGGAAGGGATAGATCATTTTACATTTTGTATTCTCTGCCGGGATAAACTGTGGTCCGATTCCAGCAGAAACATCATAACCTCCGCCTACATATAATCTTCGGTTAATGATACCATCTTCATATATTTTCTTACTGCCACCCAGGTGTGCACTTGCACCCATACTCGCCCCCATATTCATTCCCATAGGCAAACCTTCCAGAATATTAGTGGAAAAGGAGATGCTACCCTCGATATCTAGCCCGGTCTCATCTGCCACTCGCACGATACCAAGACCGTTCTGACCCGAATTTTCGATCAATGCTTCTACCGACCAGGAGAGGAAATTTGTAGCTATTTGCCCTCCGGGAATAGTGCTTGTTCCATAGATGATCGAAGGTTCTGCAAAAAGGTAATAAGCCATTAAAGCTTCCAACCCTTCCAGATCGTCCAGATCGAAGTCGAATTCATGTTCATAGGGAAAGGATGCTGTTACTGTGGCACTCGCTCCGGTATTTGTATTTATCAATGTGGGCGGACCAAGACTGAGCTCTGCTCCAACGAAAAGATCATCTCTACGATATATCTTAAAACTGTTCCAGCTTGGATTACTATCGAGTCCTTCCAATAAGATCTCCATTTTAGAGCCAGATCCTCCACCGGCAAAACCCGTTGCAGTTACAACACCTCCAGTTAAACCTGCACCGCCTTGAGCGTAGATGCGATAACCCCAGCTGGCTGTGTATTCATAGGGAATGATCTCTGCAGTAATACTTTGCTGATTAGTCGGTGCGATTTGTTCTCCATTGGCTGTTATTACAGTAAAAGTTTCCATTGCTCCTATACAACCATCTCCCACCATATCAGCCGGTATGGGAATACAGAAAACACCGGCATTTTGAAAATGATAGGGAGCTGTGAGAAATTGAAAGGGCAGGAAATTTGCCTGGCATTGGATGATATTGCCCTGACCATCTTCTGCTAAAATATCTATATCCGGAACAGGAAGCCAGCTTCCGTTAGTTTCTCCTTCCACCACAAACCAGGCATAACCCACACCGGCATCTGGTATTTGTAATATAGTTGGATTCGGAGCCTGCGATACTTCTACGATGCGGTAATCACTATAAGAAACTCCCATAGTATTGATGGAAACAGGATCAGATATCGCATAACCTGTTTGTCCCATCATCGTATTGATACTGACAGGATCGGATATGGCATAACCCGTAGCCCGGCTTGCAAATACATTTGTAAATAAAAAAATCATTGTGAATAATATAATCGATTTTTTCATGAAACACTCCTTAGCATCTTATTAAATTTTTTATAACCACCACTTAGGTAAACATTATTCCACCACCAACCAGAAAGGTATTTCCATAACATATCCTTCCTGATCTTATAAGTTTTATAGTGTTGTAATATACCAAGATAAGAATTCATACTTGCTACAAAATCTTCAATTTCCTCTGTAGTTGGTTTATGACTATCTACAATTTCATTTTGTTTTTGAATTGCATTATAAAAATTTCCAATAGTTCTATTTGCTATGTATATTCTATACGGTTTTATAATTGCACCTAAAAACTTAACACCTTTAAAAAAATGTTGTAAATATACTTTGTTGGGATGAAGAGTTAGATTTAGTTCTCTTTTTAGATAGGATTTGATTTCACTAATTATTGACTTGAGATACTCTCTATCATTATGAATTAATACAAAATCATCCACATAACGACCATAGTACTTAATCTTCAAATCCCTTTTCACAAAATGATCAAAATCGTTCAAATAAACATTACCAAATAATTGTGAAGTTAAATTTCCGATAGGCAGACCAGAATTTTCCTTTACAGAGAACAAACTTTTATCTTTCGGTAAATCTTGCCAATCTTTTCTATTACCTTTTATAGTACAATTTTGAGTGGGGTCATTAAATATCGTTTTTTTTATCAAATTTAGAATCAGATCAACATCAAATTCCAACTTGTGATATTTTGAGAATAGGTTTGTTTTTACTTTTTTATAGAGGATTTCCCGATTTATCGACATAAAATACCCCTTTATGTCCAATTTTAATATGTAGCAATTCTCCTGATAATTTTTCGAACAGGAGCGAATAAAGTGGTCTATTCGCTTTATGCCATAATGAGTGCCTTTACCTTTTCTACAGCTATAGCTATCATTGATAAAAAGTTTTTCAAGGACCGGTGCAATGTAGTTGCAAATAAGATGATGAACAACCCTATCCCGAAAATCAGCAGCAAATATTTCTCTTTTTACAGGATTATTTACGATAAAACAAATGCTTGCCTTTGGTTTATAGTTACCTGATAGAATTTCTTCCCATAAAACAAAAATATACTCTTCAAAAGATTTTTCAAAAGCTAAAGCATTGATCGTATTTCTTTTATTTTTCCGCGCATCGAAATAGGCTTTGAATAGATCTTCAAGCACTTTATTCTCAAAGTATTCTTCGAATAGTTTAAGCTGCATAAAACTTCTCGCATATAAAAGGTAAAAGACCAATGATCATGAACTCCAAATCCCGCACACAACGCACAGAAAACCCGTTTTGCTTATTGTTGTTGTTCCGGTTTACCTGTGTATTGTTATAGTTCAAGTTCCGGTTCCAGGCGTTTGTACTATTGTTCTCTGTAGAAGACCAGAGGTTACCGTTGTTGCCCATATTGTTGAAGTTACCATTGTTGTTGTTGCGATAACCGCCAGGAAGGAAGCTATTTGCAGCCGCTGAATTATTTACATCTCCATTCTCAGAAAATGCAAGGATTATACCTTGTTGAATAATTATACTATTGCGAAGGTTTTTAACCATTCGCAAGATATAAAACAAGGGAGCTGCCGGATTTAGATATGCCTTCTTACTTTCCCCGTAGGTGAAAGTAACTCTTGCTAGTTCATACATTAGTCTTTTTCCCCAATTCATTTCATCTTCTTCTGCCAGCCAGTTAGCTGTTTGGATACATTTTCAATTTGTTTGTTTATGAACACGAATTTCTTCAAGCTTACCTGCCTTAAGTCTTTCAGTAATCTTACAAATAATCGTATCACTTCGATGCTTTCTCTTGCTTCCTGCAAAACCTGAAACTTATCTCTCCTGCTGTTTGCCCTGTAAATCAAAGTAATTAGATCTATCGTCTCCTTTTTCAAGCTCTCACCTATTGTATATTTAAATTCACGTTTAAAATTCTTGGTGAACTGAAATATCTCTACAAGTAAATCATAGCTTGCTTTATAAACCGGTAGTTCATCGTAGTTTGCCATTTTATGCCTTTAACTTCCGAATGTTTAACCAGAGGGAAATCTTCGGGATGTTATTATTTTCACTTTAACTCCAAACATTCGGAAGATCAGCAAAGCTGAACATTCCGAAGTTTTTGAAAATTCGATCCCGACTTCGTCGGTATAAATCCTGTTGAATATGCTTCGCATAAGACCAAAGGTCTATTCAACAGGATAAATAGTCAAATAGTCAAACGAGCATAGCTCGTCAGGCTGCCGCCTGATAGTCAATAATCTCAATCCCGCACACAACGCACAGAAAACCCGTAGTGCTTAGTGGTGCTGTCCCGGCCTACCTGCGTATAGTTATAGTACAAGTTCCGGCGCCAGGCGTAAGTACTATGGCTCTCTGTAGAAGACCAGAGGTAACCGCTGTCGCCCATAAGGCTGAAGTTACCATTGTAGTAGCTGCGATAACCGCCAGGAAGGAAGCTAAAGCCACTGGAACCAAACTCGGGATC
>JAGYMQ010000117.1 GCA_018400535.1 Candidatus Cloacimonadota bacterium | reverse complement strand
GCTTTGACATTATCGCCATAGGTTCTAATTGCATAACTGCCGTTATTTTCGATGTTGCAATCAGAAATCAATGGATAGGAAGAAGCATTATAGCAATAAATTCCATACCTTGCATTATCATTGATCGCGCAATCTGCGATGGTGGGAATTGAAGCAATTGTATAGTTATCAGTGATATAAATCCCATCTGAACCACTATCATGAATAGTAGAATTCGTGATGGAAACATTAGAGTCACAACCCCGCAGGTAAATATTTCCGTTTGAAGATCCACCATAGCTAATATCACAGTAGTCCACAATGCAAGAAGCATCAGGTTGGTTGAAATATATGCGATCCCAATCTCCCGCTGCAGGAGTTGTTTGGCTGGAAGTGAATGTAATATGCTCCGAGGGAGATCCGTCTGCAATTAATGAACCTCTTACTTCCAGCTTAGAATTATTACTGAACTTGAGTTGATTTAGCGGTTCGATAGTTAAAGTCTCAGCATCATTCACGATAACATTTCCGGTAATGAAATATGGAACATTATGATATAGCCAGGTTCCTGAATTTATTGTTTCTCCTTCCACTATGATTGCATTCGGTGAATTTCCAGATATGTTCATATTCCCAGTAATCGCTTTCACATTATCACCAAACGTTCTGATCGCTGCACTTCCATTATTTTGAATTACGCAATCGTGTATTTGAGGATAAGAGCTTGAATCATAGCAATAAATTCCATTTGTCGTATTATTGCTGATAACACAGTCTGATATCACCGGATTAGATCCCGATGCATAATAATCATAAATATTGATTCCAGCTTCTCCACTATTTTCAATCGTAGAATTTGTGATCGTCAATTTATCTACCACACCTCTGATCCTTATATTACCATAATTGTAACCACCATAATCGATGTCACAATAATTGAGCAGGCAATCGTAAATTGGTTGATTGAAATTTAGATAACCCCAATCTCCTGGCGCTTGTGAAGATTGATTGGATGTGAATATGATATGCTCGTCAGCTGTTCCATTTGCCATCATTCCACCTTCTATGTTTATACTGCAATATTCATTGAATTTAACAAGACAGCCAGCTTGGATGGTCAATATGTTTTCATCTGCAATCGTGATATTTCCAGTTACTATATGAGGATTGTCATTCGAAAACCAGGTTTCATCATCATTAATTGTTCCAGAATGATCGATAGCAATCAATTCGATCGAAAAAAGAACGAACAAAAAAACATAAAAAAAACTAAAAAAATTTCTCATAATTCCTCCATAATTAAAAATTTTTTGAGATTCTTGCACAATAATTTATAACTATTCAAGTAATTCGGGATGTATTCTATACAATCATTACCACCATAATAGGTGATTAAATAATCTAAAAAAATAGTCCACAATTCAGGATAAAAATATAATATCTCAAAATCATATTCTTAATTATGCGTCAATTTATTAAAATTTATTAAAAGAGCAGAATTTATCTCAATTATAGAAAAGCTTTTTCTTTAACATCTTGATTTTTCTTATACAATTACAAGAATTCGAATTTAATCTGATTTTGTCAAAATTTTTTTTTCTGGTTCTAAATATTGTATTTATTTTCTATCTTTGTTAGAGAAAATTGATAACTTTTTGAATCTGAAATTCGTTTGAAAACTTGATTCCTCTTTCAAATTGTAGGAAACAAATTAATATGGAAAACTTGCCTAGTATATTTGTAAATAAAAGAACTAAACAAGCAAAGAAGCAAAGCGAAAAAATCAGATGTGCTTTATAATAAGATAGTAGATGTGGAAAAAGCTATCACTCAATATGGTAAACCCAAAATTTACAATTCAGATCAAGGTTCTCAATTTATAAGCAAAAATTTCAAAATATTCTAAAATAGAATAACATTAATTATTATGGTCAGCAAAGGAAGAGTTACAGATAACATTTATATTGAAAGATTTTGGAGGTCATTAAAACATGAAGAAATTTATTTAAAAAAATATTGTTGTGTGTTTCAATTGCGATTTTATTCGAAAAGCAAAAAAACAAAACCATTACAATTTTTTTTGCCAATACTTGACAATTTCACTTGTTTAGAATCTTTAATACAAATAATTTTATTTTATTCATTAGCATTGTTGCGTTGTATTGTGTATTGTATTATAAAACAAATAGTTACGGGGTTATTTTGTCGATAATGATTTTTGTTTTATCTTCATATTTTTTATTTGTTTATTTTTTTCAAAAATATTAGGAAATTGAATAATCCAATAGGAAGTTCCAAATGAGAATAAAAAAAATTACTAAAATGATAGAGCAAGATGTCAAATTACGAGAATTATTTAAAACTTGTGATGATCCTTCGATAAAAGAAGAGGACAAATGCCTGGAATGCCAGCAAAAAACGGAAAAGGCATTAAGATTGGCTTGGCAGAAAAAGCTTCCGCAAGAAGTTCTAAATTACATCAGTTTGAAACTGGCAATTCGGTATGAATGTTTATCCAATCTGAAAAAAGCTCTGGTGCTATATGAGCAAATTGTTCAGCAGAAATCAACTGAGGAATCTAATAAAATCTGGTGTGAGGCATGTCTTAAAGCTGGAGTGATTTATTTGAAACAATCAGAATTCAAAAAGGCTAAAGACGCTTTTACAAAGTTATTAGACATTTATAAAAGGGCAGGGAAGAAAGATGATATGGCTAAAATGTTTATGAATTTGGGAGTTATTTACAATGAAATTGCTGATTATCAAAAAGCTATATCCTCTTATCAAAAAGCTTATGATATATTTTGCAAACAGAAAGACGAATATTTTATGTTTAGAACCAAGGCAAATATGGCTAATTGTCATTATTATTCTGGTGAATACAGCAAATCGATAACTATGAAGCTTGATGCTATTGATTATTATAAAGCTAATGAGATGTCCAACGACCTTGCCCGTGAATACAACACGATTTCTGTATTTTATCGCAGTTTGGGAGACATGCGCAAGTCAATAGATTTCTGTTTAAAATCTCTTAAGATAAAAGAACAACTTAAAGATAAAAACGGCATTTCCACAGCGTTGATAAATTTGGGAGTTTTTTATAAAGAGATGAATGAAAACAGTCAAGCGCTGCAATATTATCAGAAAGCTTTGAAATTAACAAAAGAACTGGGTGACCAAAAAGGGGTTTCCATTATTCTGAACAATATCGGAAATATTCTGCTGGAAGAGAATAAACTGGCAAAAGCAGAAAAGTATTTCCAGGATTCTTATCAAATCAAGAAACAGATAGATGATAATGAAGGCATGATTCATATTCTTCAGAATCTCGGTACTGTCAAAATGCTTAAGGCAAAATATGAAGATGCTTTAAGTCGTTTGAAAAAAGCTTTGGAACTGGCTGAAAAAATTGGCTCAAAACAAAAAAAGCACTCTATTTTGCAGGTGATCGGTGAAGTATATATCAATATGAATAAATATGAAAAAGCAGAGACGAATCTAATGGAATCGCAACATTACTTTACAGAAAAAGGCGTGAAAAATGAGTTGCTGGAAAATTATCAGTTTTGTTCGGAATTATATGAAAAACAGGCTGATTACAAAAGAGCGAATGAGTATCTTCATAAATACAACTGTCTAAAAGAAGAAATTTTTTCCGAAGAAAAAGCTGAAAAAATTGCTGAAATGCAAACAAGATATGAAACAGAAAAAAAGGAAAAAGAAGCAGAGATCTACCGTTTAAAAAACATTGATTTAAAAAATAAAAACAAAGCCATCGAACAACAGAAAAAGGAGTTGGAAGAGACTTTGCAAAAACTGCAGGAAAGTGAAATACGATATGATTTTGTTTCTTCTGAGCTTAACAAAAATATTAAAACAAAATTGATCGGAGAAAGTGAAGCAATTCGAAATATAATCGAGCTTATCTCGACAGTTGCACACACAAAAAACACGAATGTATTGATCTCGGGAGAAAGCGGCACAGGTAAAGAAATAATTGCTCGTAAAATCCATGAATGCAGCTCCCGCAAGAAATATAATTTTTTTGCGGTAAATTGCTCGGCAATACCAACATCGTTGTTTGAAAGCCAATTCTTTGGTCATGAAAAGAATGCGTTCACCGGTGCAGATCAGAAAAAGATGGGTTGGTTTGAAATTGCTAATAATGCTACACTATTTCTGGATGAGATCAGCACGCTCACATGGAAACAACAGGCAAAATTGTTACGGGTCCTGGAAGAACGCAAGATCGTGCGAGTAGGCTCCCACAGAGAAATACCGGTCGATTTGAGGATCATCAGTGCTACAAATACAAATCTTTTAAAAAAGGTTGAAGAAAAGAAGTTTCGTAACGACCTCTACCATCGTCTGGCAACTTTCGTGATACATATTCCACCATTACGAGAAAGAAAAGAAGATATTCCTCTGTTGCTTGACCATTTTATAGGAATTTATTCACAGATATTCAACAAAAAAGTTAAAAAAATAGAAAAACAGATACTACCTGCCTTATTGGATTACAGTTACCCCGGAAATATCCGTGAATTGCGAAATATGGTGGAAAGGGCACTGGTTGTTATGAATTCTTCCACATTACGCTTAAAAGATTTTGTGATACCGATCGCAAAGGATGAAGATATATCGCAAATATTACCTTTGGAAAAAATGGAAAAGAAACTTATTAAAGAAGCACTTGAGGCTACACATTATAATAAAAGCAAGGCAGCAGAGTTGTTAAAAGTCCATCGCAAGGTTATCGAAAGAAGAATTAAAAAATACGATCTGGATAAAAAAGAGAAGGGATAAATAAACGAACCAGTTGGTAAGATCCACGCTTGAGTTTTTTAAGAACGCTGAAACTTCTTTTTTTTTAGCATTCAGATATTTTGGTGTATGGATCTATCTATTCGCACCAGAAGATTTCTCCGTTTTTCAATCGAACAAAATAAATGATATTTGAAAAAGGAAATGGTCATATACGTCCAATCTAAATTTCAAGATTATATCATTTTAAGATAGCGTTATACAAGATTCATTCAATCAATCGACTGGAAAAATATATATAATATGGTCGTTATCGTCCGTTTTTGGAAACATCTTTGTAAATCTGAACTGTAACAAATTAAGAGATTATTTTTTGGTATTAGAAAAGTTGCAGTGGACGTAAACGACCAAAAACCATTTATAAAAAAATACACAAACAGATATGAAAAAATTTTAGAATCACTAACCTATTGTTTCACAACAGATTAGGTGTTTTGGCATCTAAAATGCAAGTTACTATATCTGAGGTGATAAATGAATGTTCTAATCTTTAAAGTCGGTGCCGTTTTTCCCAATGTGTATGATGATATAAAAAAGAAAAAGAATATCACTATTCATTGTGCAATTACCGAGAAAGATCTCTTTAGTATAGCTGCTTCAATCAATCCAGAGTTAACAATAATCGGGAAATCGAGCAGCAATAATATCGAACTAATCCCTAAGTTTATGGATACTTTTCCAGACCTGAAACTTATACAATTAGGAAAAGATGTATTTTCAAAGGGGATTCTAAGTAGTGTCTAATTTTACAAGGAATTATTAAATTTAAAAAATTATAGTTAGGAGGAATGATGTTTAAAAAAATTCTTTTTGTATTAGTTTTAGTATCTGTAAATCTCATTTTGTTTGCCGACGATGATTTCGGTAATTGCCTGGATTTTGATGGCGTGGATGATTTTGTAAGTATTCCGTCTAATTCAGCGTTAGATAATCCGCAGTTTACTGTTGAGTTCTGGGTAAAATTGGACAATCCCGGTGAATGGGAAGGTCTTATTGATAAAGGCAGAAACTCAGACAGCGACTGGTTTTTTCTCACTGGAAATGAGGGAGTTACCGAAGGAGTGATTTTTGGTGTGGGAGATGGAACTTCGATAGAAGATGTTCAATATTCCTGGAATAATACCGATTGGCATCATGTAGCAGGAACGTATGACGGTTCAGTTTTGAAATTATATGTGGATGGGGAACTAAAATCTACAAATACAGCTTCCATGTCTAATACAACAAATAATATAACCTTTGGAGCACGTCGTGATCAAAGCTGGTTCAGCAGCGGAAAATTGGACGAGATCCGTATTTGGAATACAGCAAGAACTGAGTCCGAAATATCCCTTAACAGATTTAATGAACTTTACGGAAATGAAACAAATTTGGAAGCATATTGGAAATTGGATTCCTCTTCCGGTGGCACAGCTTTTGATGCGGCAAATGGACATGATGGGATTTTGCTCAATATGACGAACGACGATTGGATAGTCTCCGGTGTTCCCTTGGGAATTGCCTTCAGCGGTGCTATCTCATCGAATACTGTTTGGGATGAATATATGTTGATAACTGGCGATGTTACCATTAATGATGGTGCGACACTCACCATCGAGCCCGGCGTTCGAGTCTATTTTGAGGGAAATTACCAGTTCGATGTGCAGGGCAGGATAATCGCTGAAGGAACAGCCTCTGACTCGATAAAATTTACTGCTCATCCCACAGTTTCCTGGAATGGAATAGTATTTACCAATACGCCCGCTGCCAACGACAGCTCCAAGTTTGTTTATTGCACCTTGGAAAATGGAACTGACAGCAGTAATGGTGGAGCTTTTAGTATTACTAATTTCGATAAAATTCTGCTTGAAAATTGTACTTTCCAGAATAATGAAGCCAACAATGGAGGAGCTGTATTTTTGTATAATGCATCTGTAGTTATAAAAAAATGTTCATTCCTCGATAATTCCGCTCAATCAGGTGGAGCTATATATATTTTGAATGAAAGCGCACCATTGATTTCTCGTTGTATATTCAGTAATAACACAGCTTCATCTTTTGGAGGAGCAATACAAATTCACCATTCCGGATCACCATATACCAGTATTGCAAATATACAAAACTGTCTTCTAATAAATAATCAGGCAAATTACGGTGGAGCAATCAGCATTAGTAATTCGAGCCCGAATATTACAAATTGCACAATTACAGAAAATTATGCCACGACGAATGGCGGAGCACTCAGAGTAACATCCACGCCAAGCCCAGTGGTCAAGAATTGTATCATCTATTATAATGATGCCGGCGTGGAAGGTACTCAAGTTTATCTAGCAGAATCGGCAAATCCTGATTTCTATAATTGTAACATTTGGGGCGGAAGCACTGCTTTTAGAGGAACTGCTTTCACCGGAACATATCAGGATTGTCTGTTTCTAGATCCGTTATTTGAAGACCCCGATAATGATGATTATTCTCTTAGTTTGCTTTCTCCCTGTATAAATGGTGGAGACCCAACCACGACAGTTGTTCAAGCAGGAAACTACGATTTGGCAGGCAATCCCAGGTTTTATGATAACATTTTATGTCAGGGAAGTTTAAATGATGCATTAGACAGAATCGATATCGGAGCTTATGAAAGACAGGTAACAAACGATATTAAGGGAATTCTGCCAAACGAATTTGTAATAAACGGTTACAACTTTACGAATATCGATCTGCATATTTGCGCCGGAGTTACCGTTCATATGGAGCCCGGGACAGAACTTCGTTTCAATACGGATAGAGGCTTCAATATAGAAGGAAACCTGCAGGCTATCGGTGAACATGACAATATGATAACGATTCGTCCTCATTCCTTTTCTACCGGATTTAAAGGTCTCAATTTTACTAAAGATCAATTAGATCCTGTAACATATTCCTCTACTTTTGAATATTGCCGAATTCAAGGCGGTTTTGCTCCTGCTTATCCGGATAATAAAGGAGGAAATATTTACAGTCATACTTACGATGAGATAAATTTGATCAACTGTATCATTGAAAAAGGAGAAGCTGATATATCAGGAGGAGGAATATACGCTTGGCAATCGGATGTAAATTTGATTAATTGCGTTTTGAATGAAAACCAATCCGATTGGGAAGGTGGAGCAGGATGGTTCCAGCTTTCGCAAGTAAATATGATAAACTCCACTTTTGCAGACAATACTGCAGATTCGAGTGTTGGTGGTGTTAAATTTGTATTGGACGGTGCTGTTCAACCACAGATTGTAAATTGTATTTTCTGGAATAATGGGGATGAGCCAATTCTACCAGACGATGGTAGCTTAACTGATGTAACTTACTGTAATATCGAAACAGGTTTTTCTGGGACGGGAAATATTTCTGTCGAACCCAATTTTACCGGCGAAACCGATCATCCCTACAATATCCATAAATCGTCTTTCTGTTTGAATGCCGGTAAGCAGGACACTACCGGTTTGAATCTACCGCAATATGATCTGCTGGGAAATGAGAGGATTTATGCTCATGCAAATTCTGCTTATGACCGGCCGGATATTGGTGCTTATGAATCACAGGGTATTCTTGCTCCCGGTAATTTCACAGCTTCAGATGGCGATAATAATTATCCGGGTTATGTGCAGCTTTTCTGGGATTACAGTGATGATTATGAGCCTGCACCCAGCAATTTCCGAATTTATCGTGATGATATAAACATTAATACGCTGGATGGCAATGCAGATTCCTTTTCCGATTATAATGTCGTTCCCGGCCAGATCTATTCCTACGAAATTCAGGCAGTCTCAGTGAGCGAAACTAGAAACTCAGATGAGAACAGCGGTTATATCAAGCCAAATGGTATAATTACCGGAACTGTTCTATCTTCCAATAACAATCCTGTTCAAGATGTAAAAGTTTCGCTGGATCCATCTCCCGGATATTGTTTGGAATTCGATAGTTCCAGTTCTTCTTCATTAACTATCACCAATCCGGAAGTGAATATGGATTATAATTTCACTATCGAATTCTGGGTAAAAACATCAATGAATGATGTCGATCTATTACAGAAAGGCTCACATTATTTTGCCATAACTTCCGATAATAAAGTAAAATATTCGGATGGCACGAACTCACTTATCCAGCAGGTCGATTCCCTTTTTGTTAACGATGGTGAGTGGCATCATTTAGCTGTTGTGAACGAGCATTCCAATTCAACTGCAAAACTCTATCTGGATGAATTTCTTGTAGCAGAAGCTGCTTTCAATTTTTCTGGATCATCCGCTTCAGATTTTTCTACAGCGCAGGATTTTAGCGGCTTTCTGGATGATATCAAGATCTGGGCAAGTATTCGAGATTCTTCGCAAATAGCAGGTGGAATGTATGTTGTGGAAGCTTGGGATACACCAGGTCTCGCAGGATATTGGCCTCTCAATGAAGGTAATGGCAATGCTGTATTCGATGCCACAAATTATGCCCATAATGGCTCTATCAGCAATTGCAGCTGGTCGACTAATGATCCCGGAATCATGCTGGGAGATTATACCGATGCTAACGGTGAATATTCGATCACTCAAATTTATTATGGTGCTTCCACAACATTTACCGTAACTCCATCCAAAACAGGTCATATTTTCCAACCTGAACAAAGGCAGATCACTCTCAATACAAGCAACACAGCACAGGATAATGTTGATTTTACCGATAACTCATTGATACCGATTAGTGGCTATGTTACATATCAAGGTACGCAATGTGCAGTGGAAATGGCAGAAATTCTTTTGAACGGAGCTTCTTCGGCTCCACCTACTTTCACGGATGAAGATGGCTATTTTGTGATGGAAGTGGAGCATGGCACAGAAAGTATTCTCTCGGCAAGTTATTATGATCACACTTTTAACCGGGAATGGCATTTGGGCGAAGTAACTTTTCCACAAACCAATATCAATTTTGAGAACATTTTTAAAACCGGTTTCCGTTGTGAAGTGGTTGGCGGGGATGATCATTTTCCTATCGGAGATTTCGATGTAACCCTGCAATCGGTGAATGGGTGTTACAATGAAGTTATTGAAGATGAAAACTGGACTGCCGGCGGGATTAATATTAACAACCTGCCCCCGCTGGATTACAATGTAACTGTCGATCCCGACCCCGATAACGATCCCTTTGTACTGGCACTCGATGATCAGTTTCAGAGTATGAAGACACAGTTGATCTCGCTTACTAATCCCGATTCTCTGCTGGATACACTGCGCTATGTTTGGAAAAACGACCTGCAAGTAAGCGTGAGTTGGCCCGATACTTTGCAGTTTCATAGTTTCACCGATTATCCCGATCACGAATTCTATGTGCTGACACAAAACGCATGGTGTGAAGTTGATATTGAAGCTTTCGAAGATTATAGCTGGACTGGTCATCCCAACCAACTTACCTATCTGGATGATTGTGATCTGGTAATTACAGATGAAGTTGGCACAAAAGGTGAAACTGAAGCAAGTTTCCAGGATACAACCGTCTATACTTATCAGTTTGCACCATACATTCCCAATATGTTATCCGGATACAACAGGCAATACCAGAAGATGTTGGAAGTTCGAGCTGTGGATAATGAACTGGATCGTATGGCAATACAAACCGATTGGGTTCTTATCGAAGGTGTGAAGCCAACTGAAACAACTTATTCCTCAACTTCGCCTGAAGTTCCATTTCTTATTCTGCACGATCCTCCCGGAGATGCCAGTTTCGCATCTTTCAGCACCAGCAGCAGCCACACTACTTCTCTTAAAGCTTCTGTGTGTACAAATCAATCTGCCGGAACAAATATGACGGTGCACATGGGACCGGATATCACTTACGCTGCCGGGACTCCTTTCTTTAGTTCGGAGCATCAAGTAGATCTAACCAATGATTATTCTCTGGGGCTTTCGGTAAACCTAAATCAGAGTGTTAGCTTAGAACAAAGTTTAACTCTAACGACATCTGAAAGTTATACAACCTCGGCAGACGATCAGATTATCGGAGACGGAGCAGATGTATTTGTGGGTGGTGCGATTAATCTTATCTGGGGAGTAACTCATGAACTTTCCTGGGATGAGTTGGAAGAGAATGTGGTTATAGATACTAGTTTGATGGTTACTCCGGATGGTTTTGCCACAGTTTATGTTTACACAGAAAACCAGATAGAAACCACGGTTATTCCAAATTTGTATGCCATCGGAGATTCTTCTTCGGCAGATCTCTGGCAAAGTTACCTGGATAATAACGATAATAATAAATCTAATGCAGTAGCCAATCCCAATCATCCGGGAAATATCTCTTTCAATGCAGGTGCCGGCTATACCTACGAAGAACAGAATACAAGTGTGGAATCACAGACTATCGATTTTACCACTACGGTCAGTACCGAGTTTGGATATCATATCGGTATGGTGGTAGATGGTGTAGGAACCATAAATGGCTATGAATTTAGTGCTTCTTTAACGGTTGGTGTAGCCAGCAGTTCCAATTATCAAAGCTCCACAACAACTTCATTCACTCTGGCAGACGATGATGAAACATCTACTTTGAACTTCCTGCCAGATTATTTCACGATAGATATAAAAAAAGATCCGGTATACGGAACACCGGTGTTCGATCTTCTATCCGGTGCATCATCCTGTCACTGGGAACCGAATACGCAACCGCGCGATGGAGTTTCTATGAGTGCAAATACTTACACTGCAAGTGGTTTACTGGAAGATGAAGAAGCTGCTTTCCTTTTGCAGTTGGGAAACACTACTCAAACCAATGAATATCGAAGCTATAATTTGTCGATTAGACAGAATACAAATCCCAATGGAGCTATTGTTAAAATAAACGGTGTGCTGTTGGAAAGTGCTATGTCTTTCAGTATTCCACCGGGAGAAACTGCTCAAGCAATTATGACAGTTGCCAAGGGTCCTTTTGCCTATGAATATGAAGATCTCGAATTACTGTTCTATGCTCCATGTGATGTGGGTTATCCCGGTCCGGAAGGTCATGATTTTTGGGTTACAAAAGCTTTCGATATTTACTGGGAAGCACCATATAGTCGCGTCGATATAGAATCTCCTCAAGATAATTGGATCATCAATCAAGCTTGCCAGGATACGATGGATATCACATTCTCCGATTATGATCTTTCCAAAGAGAATTTTAAATCGATCAAGTTGGAATATAAACATCCGCAAGATGTGAACTGGTTACCTGCTTTTGAAATTTTCCGCGATAGCCTGGTTTCTCATCCTCACTATATAATTGTTCCCTGGGATGTTTCTCCGATTCCCGATGGGTCATATCAGATCAGGGCTGCAGCAACAGACAGTGTGCTTTCCACCTATTACAGTAATCATCTTTCCGGAGTTATCGATCGCACTTCACCGGAAATTCTGGGATATCCACAACCGGCAGATGGCATTCTACAATACGGAGATGAGATATCTCTTACTTTTGCGGAGGATATCGATCCACTTAGCATCGATCCTTCTGATGTAACTCTCACTATCATGCGCACAGGGCAGATTATAGATGTTTCTGTCGGTTGCTATGATAACAAGGTGATCATCACTCCCAATATTGTGAATTACTGGTTGGAAAATGAAACACTGGAAGTGGAAGTTCAAGGACTGGAAGATCTGTATGGAAATACAATGACAGAATCTATCAGTTGGGAATTTTTTGTGAATGCCAATCCGGTATATTGGGATGTTACCAAGATCGAAGTGATCAAGGAATTGGGAGAAAGTATGGAACTTACAGCTAACTTGATCAATTCGGGTGGACAGATCTCCTCTTTCAATCTCGATGATCTTCCCACCTGGCTCACAGCTACCCCAATGAGTGGAACCCTGCTAGCAATGGATTCCCAGGCTTTTGAGTTTGATGTGAGTGAACAACTGGGATTCGGAACTTTCGTCGATACGATCTATGCAGATGTAACTTCTTTGGGACGTGAACCATTGGTTTTCGAAGTGAGTGTGTTATCTAATCCACCCGATTGGTCGCTCGAGCAGCTTGGTTACTACGATTATTCGATGAATATTACCGGGCAGCTTTCGATCGATGGGGTTATCTCGGATGATCTGAACGATGTGATCGGAGCATTTGTGATAGATGGTAACGGCGATTTCGAGTGTCACGGTTATGCCAATATCGAACTGGTTCCTTATTTCGATGATGTCTACCAGTTTTTCCTCACGATCCACAGTGATGACGATTATGGAGAAGAATTACTCTTCCGCGTATGGGACGCATCCGAGAGCAAAGAATACTACGGGATCCAGGAAGACTACCAGTTCATGGCCGGGGCAATTCACGGAACTCCGGTTACACCGGAAATAATCCATGCTTCGGAAGATCTGATTAGAACGACCGAATGTTTTGAAGGCTGGAACTGGATATCTCTCAATCTTTTCGACTCAAACTCGATGGAAATCGATTCTGTTCTGAGTACTCTTTCACCCCAGCAGAATGATTTCATCAAAAACCAGACAGATTATGCACAATTCACTCCCGGATTAGGCTGGGTGGGAGCACTCGACACGCTTACGACAACCGAGATGTATAAGATCAAACTCTCTGCGAACGACCAACTGGAGCTGATCGGACAACTGGAAGATCCGTTTACAACAGAGATCGATTACGGCAGCGGTTGGAATTGGATCGGATATCTGCCGCATGTAAGTATCAGCGTGAACGAAGCACTGGCAGATATCGATAATCTGGTTACCGGTGATCTTCTTAAGAATCAGGGAAAATTTACACAATACATCGAAGGTTACGGTTGGTTCGGCTCACTATTGTTTATGCATCCCGGTGAAGGTTATATGCTGAGCACCCAGAATTCCGGATCATTCAACTATCCCGAATACGTGATCGAAAATATCGATCCGGCAGCAAATCCTGAGCCAAAGATAATGTTACCACCGATCGATCTAACTGGCTGGGAAGTGAATCCCCTGGAATTTGAATATTCTTCCAATATTACGGCAGTTGTGCAACAAAACGGTAGCTTGCTCAATTCACAGAATATTTTACTGGGAGCTTTTTGTGGAAATGAATGTCGTGGGATTGCCTATCCGATACAAGTTCAGGGACAGTGGACATTCTTCCTGACGCAGTATTCAAACACTATTAATGATACAATTATCTACAAAGTCTATTTCTACGATACAGAAGAAACTTACACTGCCGAGGAAACATTGCTGTTCATGAATAATCAGATCATCGGTGATCCGCTTAATCCCTTTATTTTCCATATCTCAACTGGTAATTTGACCATTCCTCAGAATGTGGAGATCAAATTGATCGATGGAGAAGTACGCTTGAATTGGGATGTAGTTTTGGGAGCAACTTCTTATAGTGTTTATTCTTCAAGCGATCCTGAAATTGATTACGATAATTGGACACTCGAAGCAAGCGGTATAACCGAAACAAGTTGGAGAGAAGCTGTAGCAGATATCATTAAATTCTATTACATCAAAGCTGTTAATAGCGAATAATCCATAAACTTACTCAAAAAAGTTGTCTCACTTCATTGCAATATGCTGTGTGGGACAACTTTTATTTTTCGTTATAGCAGAGAATGTTTTTTCCGATAAACAAATAATTCAAATATTTTCTTGTCAGTCACAGAAAATCAATCTAATTGGAATAAATTATGTATTGATTTTTTTAACAGGAGAATAATGATGAATTTGCAACGTTATTTTATTTTTTCTCTGATTTTTCTTATTTCAGTCAATCCGCTTTCAGCTGAACAGCGAGAGGAAATCATCGAAGATTTTGAAAGTGGAACAATAGATTTGACTTCCTATCCTGGTGAAGATATTGAGCCTGATGCCTGGGAGATCACTGACGAAAACACAGTTTCTCCTTCTTCGCAATATTCCTTGAAACTATTTGGCAATACCTGGAAAGTAAAAACAATTTCCCCCATTTCTGTCGATTCTTCTGAGGTCTGGCAAATCTCTACATTCGTTTCAGATAAAGGAGAAATTCACGGTTTTGGCGTGAGTGACGGCGAAAATGTTCTTTTCTATAGTCTGGACGGCACGCAGGAATTAAACATAGAAGAATGGGTCACGGTTTATCAAGGTGCTTTCCCAGAAGGAGAATGGAATCAATTCTTATTACCCATCGCAGAAGATTGGTTCGCCTGGTTCGATGAACTTCCTGCCATCACAGAATTGATCTTCGTGAATGATAATGATGAATCGACGGGGATTGTCTATTTTGATAATATTTTTGATGTTTCAGCAGACCTTCCGATCATACCTCAAGTTGAGATCAATTACACGATTGGAAATGAATATCGTGATCGTGGATTCCGCAGCGTCGATGTCCAATTCTTCAGCGAAGTGATTGATCCTGATAGCGATGAACATTCCTATTTCTGGAATTTCGGCGATGGCAACACAAGTTTGCTGATGCATCCGATCCATACTTTCATCGTCGAAGACGATCATTCATACACGGTTCATTTGTCTGTGACAGATGACACAGACTGCACAGGATTTACCAGTTGTCAGATCGAAGTGGACGAAGGTGAATCAAGTTTTCCTCTCACCATTAATTTTGCGGGTGATATTATGCTGGCTAGAAAATATGAAGATCCCGGTGGTATCATCCAGACTTTTGGAGTTGAATCGATATTTGAGCCGACTTTACCAATTTTTGGAAATAATGCTGATATTTCTGTGGCAAATCTGGAATGTGTTTTCACCACGCACGATGAACCCCATCCCACCAAAACGATCTATTTCAAAAGTGCTCCGGCGAATATTTCTGGAATTTCCTTTGCGGGAATTGATCTGGTCTGTCTGGCTAATAATCACGTTCTCGACTATATGCTGCCGGGAATGCAGGAAACGCAATCTCTTTTGAATGATCATAATGTTCTCTATTCTGGTGCTGGTGCAGATTCCTATGAAGCCTATCAACCGCTGTTCTATTCCAAAAAAGGTATGAATCTGGCTTTTTTGCGTTCTTGCGATCGCACAGGACAATACAATAATTATCAGCCTTATCTCAATGCTGGCTATAACAAATCTGGATTTGCCTACATGACGCCATATTATGTTTTGCAGCAAATCCAGGATGTGCAAGACATAGCTGACCTGATCGTTGTGGAAACTCATGCCGGTAGCGAATATTCGACAGAGCCAGGCGCAAACTATGATCAAGCAGCGATCTTTGACGGTTGGGATATCAAAGATTTTTCGCAGGATGAAGATTATACTCCGCGCATCGATATTCCACATATGTGGGATATTGAGATCCGTCATCATTTCATCGATTCTGGTGCTGATCTGGTGATCTGCCATCACCCACATGTTATTCAAGGTTTCGAAATGCATAATGGAAAATTGATAGCGCATTCTCTCGGCAATTTCGTCTTCGATCTTGATTATCTGGAAACCTTTCCCAGCATGATCTTGAAAACTAAGATCAATAACGATGGTTTTTTTGGATATTCTGTCAAACCCGTTTTCATCGATGATTATATTCCACAAGTCGCCACGGGCGCTTTGGGAAATCATATTTTGGATTATCTGGCAATGAAATCAAAAGAAATGAATACCTATCTTTACATCGATCGATTGAATAATAAAGCCACCGTCATCACCGATACACTCTCAATGTCGATCAAGACAAAACAATTTGAGGAAACGCTTTATTTCCAACAACAGAATTCTCAATATGTCTCTCAAATCATTCATCTTCCCAAAACTGCAAATATTTCTTCAATAGATCAAATATATCCCAACGGGAATTATGAATTCCGTATGGGAAGAGAATTGATCTGGTTTGGAAATTATGAAGATGAAGGAAGCACGGAATGGAACGTGAATAGCAACAACGAATGGTTGGACGAGACGACGTTTTGGGAAGGTGAACGTTCGCTCTGCATCCACCAAAATGCCAATAATGGTTTCAACATCATCACAAATCTGGAAAATCGTCTGATCAGAAGATCGGAAGGAAAATATTCTGTCCATGGTTGGATCAAAACACAAAATGGAAGCAACGTAACCATCCAGGCAAGGTTTTACGAATATCGGAGTTCCGGTGGATTGCTCGGAATGGATAATTGCGGAATAGTATCTGGTGACGCTGATTGGCAATATTATGCCCGCGAGATCGATGTTCCTGATGCAACAAATTTCTTCGATATATGTGCCAATAGCGATCCACCTAATTCTGGTGATAGCTATTCCTGGTTCGATAAAATCGGCTTGATCGAATGGGAAGATTGGCAAGCAGGACAGAATTTCCCTGAACCTGTTATCAATCCCAACGATTATTATTATTTGCAGATCAGAACGACAGAGCCGCTGGAAATCGGAAATATTGAGTTTACTGAAACGAATTATGGTGAATTTCTGGTTTCAAGTTCAGATAACATTGTTTCCAGCCCAACTATTGCTGATTTACACCAAAACTATCCAAATCCCTTCAATCCGAATACGACAATTTCTTTTTCTTTGCACAAAGCAGGGAAAGTCAAATTGAATGTTTTCAATATTAAAGGACAAAGAGTCCAAAACCTGATCGATGAAAAATATCAAGCCGGAAATTGGTCGATTGAATGGAATGGAAAAGATAAATTTGATAATAATGTAGCAAGTGGAATCTATTTTTTTCAATTAAAGGTTGATGAAAAATTCAACGCTGCGAAAAAAGGTTTGTTATTAAAATAGAAAGGATAATTTTGAATATGAAAAAAACTCTGATCATCTCTTTTGTGCTCTTTACACTAAATCTTTTTGCTGAAATTGATATCGAAAAAGAAGCAAATTCTTTGATCTTGCAAGGAAGCTTTGATGTGGAAGAAACAAAAAATGTTTTTTCTGCGGAAGGAAATTACACTGAAATAACAATTTATGACTGCAATAAAAATTCTAAACAGGAAAATTACTCTTTTCCCATTTTTTCTCGTTTGTTAGATTTACCTGAAATCGGGAATTATAAGATCGAAGATCTCCATTTCAATTGGCAAGAGATCAATCTTTCCCAGCCCTTGAAAAATTTTTTAACAGAATTGGATCAACCTGAAATAAAAAATAACTGGCTGCCTGAAAATATCGTTCAGATCAGCGATCCTGTCATTATGCGCGGTGAAAGATTTTGTCAGCTTTCGATCTCGCCGATCCGCTATAATCCTGAATTGCAGCAAATTCGTTTGATCAAAGATCTTCAATTACAATTGACGATTGATCATTCTATTCCAGAAAATCCTTTAAAAAGAAAAACAAAAACACATAATTTCCAGAAAATATCAGAAAACACGATTTTGGGAGCACGTAGCATCAGAGAAACAAATGGTTCAAATTATCTTTTCATTGGACCAGATAGCATCGAAGATGATATTCAGCCCCTTTTGCGCTGGAAAGAAAAACTGGGCTTCAAAACTAGATTTGCAGGTTTATCCGAAACTGGTTATTCGGAAGACAACATCAAAGATTATCTGCAAAATGCTTATGATAATTGGGCAATTCCCCCTGAATATGTCATTTTGATCGGCGATGTGACAGGCTCTTTCGTCGTTCCATCATTTTATGTGGATGGCTATCTGACGCCCTACGTCGTAACCGATCATCCTTACACACTTCTGGATGGAACGGACTATTTCCCTGATATTTATATTGGAAGATTATCCGTTCATAATAATATCGAGCTCAATACAGTCATCAACAAGATAATCCAATACGAAAGCAATCCGCTAACTGCTACCAATTGGTTTAAAAAAGCGCTCATGGTTGCATATATCAGCGACTGGCAGGAATTTTATTCTGCACGAGAAACTGTGATGGCTGTCCGGGAAAAATTATTAGATTTCGAATACACGACGGTTGATACATTCATCTCACCCTATTCCAGCAGCTCTTACCAGCTCACCAATTTGATCAATAACGGCTATTCTTTTGTGAATTATCGCGGTGCAGGTGCGCCCTGGTATTGGTGGGGCGGCAGTGGAACTCTTTATACATCATCAGATGTGCAGACTCTTTCCAATGGATTTATGCTGCCAATGGTTACCAGCATCACCTGTGGCGGTGGCGATTTTGCCTATTCGTCAGATCAATCTTGTTTCGGAGAATTGTGGCTGAATCAAGGTTCACCTGCCAATCCTAAAGGTGCGATCGGTTTTATCGGTCCCAGCGAACATGACACAAAAACACCTTTTAACAACGCCAATGATATGGGGATTTATCAAGGCATCACGCAAGAAGGATTGTATCGTTGTGGCGAAATGTTGCTCCGTGGTAAAATGGAACTTTATAATAATTATCCCTATTGTCATAATTGGGGAAATTCGCTCAATTCCGATCAATTCTATTTTTATGTCTATAATCTTTTGGGTGATCCAGGATTGCAAGTCTGGACCGATATGCCTTCCGATCTTAGCTTTTCTATTCCAGATACTATTTTTTCCCATTCAAATTTTTTGCAATTGGAGGTCACGAATTTTTTAATTGATAAATCAGATTTTGTCGTAGCGATCACAAATCAGGATAGTCTAGTGACACGTGGAACTACTGATGAAACAGGAATCGCAAATATACCAATCACTTTGTCAGCAGGATCCTACGAAGTTACAGCTTCCAAATATGGATTTATTCCGGAAACGAAATCTTTGATAGTTTTGGAAGATAATCGCATTGTTTTGCAAGATCAGAATTTTTCTTCTCAAATTTGCGGAACAAGTGCAACAGTTGCGATCACGATCGAGAACACGAGCGACCAATCAGCAGAAAATGTGCAGATCACTTTAATATCCGATACCGATGAGCTGAACTTTCTAGTAAATAGTGATAGTTTGGATATTCTGGCAGAACATCAATCCTATCAAATTGAATTTGCTTTTGATATCAGCGAAACCTGGCTAGATCAATCTGAAATTGAATTATTTCTGGAAATTTCTTCCAGTTTGGGTGAAGATTCTTTCTTGATACCTATGAAACTCTATTCTCCTGAATATGTTGTTTCCGATTTCATCACAGACGATTTTTATGGGAATCTTTTGCAGAACACACTTTCCAATGTGGTTCTGGAATTAAAAAATTTGGGATCGATAGCAGCTGCCGAGACAGAAATAGAGATCTTTGCTCTGACCGATCAATGTGAGATCATCAGTGGAGTTTCCGAATTAGCTTCCACAGAAATTGGTGATAGTGTGCTGACAAATCCACCTTTCCAAATTCATTGTGGTAGTGCCTTTTCAGGTGAATCAGCAAGATTCAAACTGCAAATTTCAAATGCTGATACAATATTTCAGGAAATGGAATATAGCTATCCGATCGGCGTTATTGATGAATTTGCACCGACTTTTTCTGAATATGGATACATTGCCATCGAATCTGCTGATGTGGGAAATTTTTTCCCGCCCGTCTATAATTGGATCGAGATTGATCCTTCTCTTGGTGGAAATGGAACACTGATCACGTCTGTAAATTATGGCGATGGTAATACTGAAACAATTGACCTTCCCTTTCCCTTTACATATTTTGGGGAAATAATGACTGAGATCTCTGTCTGCACGAATGGCTGGTTGGCGTTTGGCGAGACAAATCTGAATTTTTTCCGCAACCGGAATATTCCTTCGGGAAGTGGTGCGTCTTCTCTTGTTGCACCGTTTTGGGATCATCTAATTAATGGCGAGATATACTATTATTATGACGAGATAAACCATAAAGTTATCATTGAATGGTCTGGTTTTAAAAATAATTGCAATTATCAAAATGAAACCTTCCAGGTAATATTACTTGATCCTGACCATCATCCCACAGAAACCGGAGATGGTAAGATCATTTTTCAATACAAAGAGATCTCAAATTCTGATTCGCAAGATAACTATGCTACGATCGGTATCGAGTCACCTGATAAATCCGATGGTATTCTCATCACTTTTGCCAATATCTACCCACCGACAGCACAAATGATCGATGATGAAACGGCAATACTTTTTACAACTTTGGAAGAACATTTCGTCGATAGCCAAGATAACGAGATCACATCAAAAAAACCTCAATTATTCCAGAATTATCCCAATCCTTTCAATCCTTCTACAACTATTTCTTTTTCTCTCACCACAGAAATCACGGATAACACTGAGATCGTTATTTATAATTTGAAAGGGCAAAAGATCCGCACTTTGCCTGT
>JAGYMQ010000116.1 GCA_018400535.1 Candidatus Cloacimonadota bacterium | reverse complement strand
CTTGCGCATCAGCGATAGATTCCACCGAAATTCCGATAATTTTATTTTTCCCTAAAAGGCGACGCGCATCTTCATATCTCATATCCTTTTGACCAAGATGAACGCCATCGGCATCAACGGCCAAAGCCACATCGATGCGATCATTAATCAGCAAAGGAATTTTTTTTGATGCCAAAATCCGTTTTACTTTTTTGGCCAATTCAACAAATTTCCTGGTGGAAAGATTTTTTTCGCGCAATTGCACGACTGAAACACCACCTTTTATTGCAGCTAAGATGATTGTTTCCAAATCTCTACCACGTGTAAGATCACGATCAGTAACCAAATACAAACTAAAATCGATATCTTCTTTGTTCATCGCAGATATTCCTGAATTTTTGCTTTTGTCAGATCAAAAAAAGTATCGATCAGATTCATTTGTAAAGAAGCTGGACCCTGGGATATCTTGGCAGCGATCTCACCAGAAACTCCCATCACGCTCATCGCATTTGCAGCAGCTTGTAAAAAATTGGAATTTACTGCACAAAAAGCTGCTACAAGTGCAGTTGATGTGCAACCTGAACCCGTTATTTTCGGTAGCCAATGATGACCATTTTTCACATATAATGTTCGTTGATAATTCGTGATGATATCGACCTCTCCGCTGACAACAACAACGCAATCATTTTTTTCAGCCATTTCCTGTGCAGAGGTCAGGGCAAAATCGGAATTATGAATACTATCCACTCCTTTTGTTTTCGCATCAGAATTGATCAAAGCTCTGATCTCGGAGGCATTTCCACGAATAATCTCTGGTTGAAAATTGTGAATTATTTCAAGACTTGTTTTCGTGCGATAGTTAGTTGCACCAGCACCAACTGGATCAAAAATAATGGGAATTCCCTTTTCTTTGGCTGCTTTCATCGCGATATTCATCGCTTCGATCCATTTTTCGCTTAATGTTCCGATATTGATAACGAGCGCTTGTGCCAATTTCGTCATATCTGACACTTCCTCGATAGCATGTGCCATAACTGGTGATGCTCCGATTGCAAGCAGCGCATTCGCAGTAGAATTCATCACCACATAATTTGTGATATTATGCACAAGCGGTGCTTTCTTTCTTACCTTCTCAAGATTTTGCCAGATAGTTTCAGCTTTCATCTGAAACCTCCATGATCTTTTGGGCAAAGATCGCGACGTAATCACCTTTGTCAAAACCTTCCTGCGGTTCTTCTTTTCTAAAATTGGAATAGACAGGATGCGCCGTCAAAGTCTGGGCAAATTGGAATTTCCCAAATCCGCATTCTTTTAGCAATTCGATCTTTTCAGGAGTGGAACGCCAGTTTGCAGCTTTCACGAATTCAATAGGATAGACATCTTCAGGCTTTGCGTCTTTGAAGATCGGATTTTGCCAATCACCAATTTTTGCAGCAAGATTATACAATATTCCATAAGAACTTTCTTTTGGAACATCGACGACGAGAACTTTCCCGCCTTTTTTCAGAGCACGATTCGATTTTTGAAAAGCTTTTTTCAGATCGCTAATATAACTTGGTGTGCCGTTAAAGATCACCGTGTCATATTTTTCGAATCCCAGATCCATTTCTTCGGTAGAAACTTGCTTGATATTCATTCCGCGCTTTTCTGCGATCTCCGCCATTCCGAAAGCTGGTTCGATTCCTTCTCCAATGATAATGTCATACATTTTTTTTAACAGCATTTCAAAAAGTCCACTGCCACAACCGACAGAAATTGCTTTGCCAGGCTTTTTAAGAAAATAAGCAACCAATGCAACTTCTGATTCCAAAACATTTTTGTTCTTCATAAACCATGCATCATATTTGGATGCATATTTGTCGAAAACATTGTGATCCATAAATTCCTCCATAATTTTTTTTGGAAAATAATTAGGAAGGAAATAAAAAAACCGTTTTACATTTAAAACGGCGCTGATCTCCCTACGCTGGCATTATCCAGATCAGGTTCACGGGTATGATCTCAACCGCTCAAAATATCAGCAGCACCCCTAATTATTTATTATCACTCTATAATAGAAGTAACCTTTTTTTGTCTGATCTGCTGTCAAATAAAAAAAGCAATAATCTTAGAAATCTCTCAGAAAAAATCGTTGCTGTTTATTTTCCAATATCCCAGATTATTCATCTGGAAACAATTTAAGTTGATTTGCTCGTTAGAATTCAAAATGCCTTTCCGGGTATTGCTTCAATATTGCCCAACAAGTAGAATTACATTTTTCGTAAATTCTAAACTTCGAACTTAATTTTCTCATTATCAATATGATTTTTTTTGATTCTTAGTTAGATATCAGTTTATCATAAAACTTCTTGACAGTAGAATTCTGCAAAATCTTTTAGCTAAAAACAAAAATGGAGATCTTAATGGAAATCGAATTATTGCAGAAAAGAAGACAAAAATTAGCAGAAACTTTAGCTCCAAATGAGATGGTGATCGTTTTTGCTGAATCAATTCCAGTTTATCCACGTAATTATCTGGAAGATAAAAATTTCTTGTATCTAACGGGAATGGAATTACCAGAAGCTATTACTGTTTTTGGTAAACAAAAAGAAAAATATTTTGAACAACTTTTCATCGAAAGAGAAAATCCAAAAATGGTTGTCTGGGAAGGGAAAAAAACGTCAATCGAAGAAGCACAGAATCACTCAGCTATCAAATCAGTTGCCTATTTAGATGAATTTGAAAAAGTGATTTTTCCTTATCTAACAAAAGCAGAAAAGTGCTATTTAGATTTTGGTAAAACTTCTCTAACAAAGCCGCTAACAAAATCTGAAAAGTTTATTCAAGAAGTGCGGGATCATTTTCCAAACATCAAATTTGCGCGATTACAAAATGTGATGACACCATTACGTTCTAAAAAATCTGATTGGGAAATATTACAATTGCAAAAAGCTATCGATGTGACTGCACTTGGAATTCAAAAAATGAGGGAAAAGGCAAAAGTCGGAATGATGGAGTATGAACTGGAAGCGATGCTGCGATACGAAATAACTCGAAGCGGTTTACGCCATATTGGCTTCAAGCCAATAATTGCGAGCGGTATCAATGCTGCGACATTACATTACGACAAAAATAATTGTCAGATAAACGCAAATGACTTGATCCTGACCGATGTGGGCGCGGCTGCAAATGGTTATAGCGCAGATATCACCAGAACTTTTCCAGTTGCCAAAAAATTTTCCGATCGGCAAAAAACTATTTACAAAGCTGTGCTTGATACAAACAAAGAAATCATCGATATGGTGAGACCTGGCATCAGCATGAAAGAATTGAATGATAGGACAAAAGAATTATTAGCCAAAGCTTTGATTGAACTGGGTTTGATCGAAGATAAAAAAGAATATCGCAAATATTATATGCACGGTGTGGGACATCATCTGGGATTGGATACTCACGATCTGATGCCAGAAAATAATGTTTTGAAAGAAGGATATGTGATCACAGTCGAACCAGGACTCTATATTCCAGAAGAAAAGATCGGCGTTCGCATCGAAGATGATGTTCTGGTCACAAAAGAAGGACACAAAGTTCTTTCAGCACACATTCCAAAAGAAATCTCTGAATTGGAGAAATGATGAAGATCGCAGTTTATCCAGGAACTTTTGACCCGATTACCTACGGTCATATTGATGTGCTCACAAAAGCTGCCAAGATCTTTGATAAAGTTATCCTGGCTGTCGCATCTTACACAGGGAAAAACACATTATTCTCTTTGGAAAAACGCTATGAGTTGTGCTGTCTTTCCACGCGTGAAATAAAAAATATCGAAGTAGAAAGCTTTGATGGCTTGGTCGTTGATTATGCTCAAAGCAAGAATGCTTCGGCCATGATCCGTGGTCTGCGAGCCGTTTCAGATTTTGAATATGAGCTTTCATTGACCTTGATGAACAAAAAATTGAATAATGATATTGAAACAATGTTTTTCGTTCCAGATTCCAAATATCTTTATCTCAGCTCAACTATGATAAGACAAATCGTGAGTCTGGGCGGAAACACAAAAGAATTTATTCCACCTTGTGTGGAAAATGCTTTGAAACAAAAACTTAATGGAGGAAAAAATGAATAAAAAGCAAAAGATCAATGTGAAAATAGACGAAAAAGTCGGAGAAGGTGTTTATGCAAATTTTTTTATGATATCAAATTCACCTTCAGAATTTATAATTGATTTTGGCAGAATCTTACCTGGAGTTCTCAATGCAAAGATCTATAGCAGAATTCTTTCTACACCGCAGCACACAAAGCAGTTATTGCAAATTCTCCAGCGCAATATTGATAATTTTGAAGAAAAACACGGTGAGATAAAATTGCAAGGTCAAGCTGGGAACAAGGATATTGGTTTTAAAAGCGAAATAAATACAAAATAAATAATTCTATTGATAAATCAAAATTTCCAGCAATGAAAAAAATGGAAGAAAGTTAAGCAGTAAAATTCTTGACGTCTGAAACTGCTATTAACTTTTTGATTTTCTTTAATAGATTATTTTGATAAGGAGCTTTATAGAATGAAGAAAAGCAAAATCAGAGGACTGATCATAGCAGTTGTCTTGCTTGTGACGGTTTACTATTTTTTACCGCTGGTAGTTCCTAATCTACCTACTTTTTGGACAGAAAAACGCTTGAAGTTAGGATTAGACCTTCAAGGTGGTTCTCAAATCCAAATGGAAGTAGATTATTCTGAACTAGAGCTGAGTCAAAAAGAAAAAGAAGATGCTGTGAAAACAGCCGTTCAGATCATTAGAAATCGTATTGATCAATTTGGTGTGGCAGAACCGAGCCTGCAAAGAATCAGCAATACAAATCGCATTCTAATTCAACTTCCAGGTCTCAAAGATCCGAGCAGAGCAAAAAATCTGATCGGAAGAACAGCTATGTTGGAGTTCAAACTCGTTGCTTCCAATGAAGAGATTGAAAAAACGATCACCGCATTGAATTCCTATTTCCAAGATAATTTGGAAGAATATCCTGAGCTGAAAAATTTCGCTGATGCCACCGAAAAAAATCTGGATATTTTGGAATCAGAAGAAGAAACAGATGAAGAAGCTGAAGAAGAACTAAACATTTTCACAAATTTGATCACAGATCAAGATGATATGCCTTTCAAAATAGATTACGAAAATTTGGAACTGCTCAGAAATCTATTGAAAGATGAAAAAATCAAATCACAAATTCCAGATGGTTTACAAATAGCTATCGGCAAAGAAAATAAAAAAGACCCCTACACATCTCGCCAAATATATGTGCTTCACAAAAAAGCTGAAATAACTGGTAAATATCTTGAAAAGGCACAAACCAAGATCGGACAAGGCTACACACAGCGCGATAAAGGGCCATATATATTGTTGAATTTCGACAATAAAGGTGCAGATAAATTCAAAACGATCACGGGACAGCATATCGATGACAGATTGGCAATTTTACTCGATGACATCGTTTTCATCGCACCCACGATCGAAAGCAGAATTCCTACTGGTGAAGCCAGGATCACTGGAAATTTCACGATCGAAGAAGTTCAAGATTTAGTAATCGTCCTCAATGCTGGTAGCCTGCCCGCACCAGTCGAGATCATTGAAGAAAGGACGATCGGTCCTTCTCTGGGTTCTGATAGTATTAAAGCGGGCATACTTGCAGCGCTCATCGGCATGATAGCGGTTATACTATTTATGATCATCTATTATGGCTTGTCCGGTTTCTTTGCCGATATAGCTGTATTCATCAATATCGGATTCATTATCGCTATTATGACAATGCTGGAAGGAACATTAACACTGCCTGGAATTGCTGGTATGATATTAACGATTGGTATGGCTGTCGATGCAAATGTGATCATCTTCGAGCGCATCAGAGAAAATTTGGTTGCTGGAAAGACAATCCGTTCAGCAGTTGATAGTGGGTTCAGCAGAGCGCTGATCACAATTCTCGATGCGAATATCACAACCTTGATAACTGCTTTAGTTCTCTATCAATTTGGCACGGGTCCGATCCGCGGATTCGCTGTAACGCTTTCCATCGGAATTATTGGCTCAATGTTTGCCTCAATTGTTCTGGTAAAAGCTATTTTCGATGCTTTTGTCACCAATGTGAACAGAAAAAAATTGAGCATTTAGGAGGAATACGATGAAATTTTTTGGACAAACTAATATAGATTTTATTGGAAAACGTAAAGTTGCTTTCATCATCTCGATCATTGTGATCGTGGCTGGAATTGTTTCGCTGATCATTAATCAAGGACCTAAATATAGCATCGATTTTACTGGTGGCGTAAATCTGGAAGTTGATCTCACACCTGTGAAAGAAAATGTGCAACCTCTTGCGATACAACAGATCCGTGATGCTTTACAAAAAGAAGGAATCGAAGATGTGGTCATCCAAGAAGTAAAAAGCACAGAAGGTAAATCCTATGTGCTTATCAAAACAAAAATCGTTGGGGAATCGGACGAAAAAGTTAGCAACAATATTGTAGAAGCTTTGAAAAAGAATTTCCCAGATCACGTTGATCCAAAAACTTTGATCCGCTTACAGGAAGAAGTTGGACCAAAAATTGGAGAAGAATTACGTGGAAAAGCAATTTTAGCAATTTTCTGGGCATTGGTCGGCATCATTATTTATATTTGGTGGCGTTTTGAATTTACTTATGGCTTGACCGCTGTCGCCGCTCTTTTCCACGATGTTATCATCACAGTTGGAATCTTTTCTCTCACCGGAAAAGAGATCAGCCTCTCGATCGTTGCTGCTTTGCTCACGATCGTAGGTTATTCGCTTAATGATACAATTGTTGTCTTTGATCGCATCAGAGAAGATTTGAAATTATTCCGCCGCGAATCTTTTAGTAATGTGATAAACCATAGCATTAATGAAACTTTGAGTAGAACGATCATTACTTCACTCACCACGTTTATTGTGGTTCTCAGTCTATACCTTTTTGGTGGAAGTGTGATCCACGATTTTGCTTTTGCATTATTGGTCGGAGTGATCGTCGGAACTTATTCTTCGATTTTCGTAGCAAGCCCTTTGCTGGTCGAAAGTTTTCGCCAGAAACAATCAAAAAGTAGTCGAAGACGACAAAGAAAATAGAAAAACTTTTTCGGATTTGAAGCAGTCTTTTTCAACATGATGAAGACTGCTTTTTTACATCAGATCGAAAAGGATTAAAACCAAAAATGGAATTTTCTTTTTCTAATTGAAGTAATTTTTTCTTATTTTGAATTCCGCCAATGAAACCACCTATTCGTCCATTCTTATATATGACGCGATGACAGGGAATGATGATCGGAATTGGGTTTTTACCGATCGCTCTGGCACAAGCTCTGGCTTTTTTGACATCGCCCATTTTTTTAGCGATTTCAGAATAACTTATCGTTTTTCCATAAGAAATTTGCTGCACTAATTTCCAGACTTTTCTCTGAAATGGTGTTCCTACCAAATTTATTTTGATCGAAAATTTCTTTCGCTTTTTCTGAAAATATTCTTGCAACTGTATTTCTGCAAGCCAAAGAATCTCATCTGTCGAAAGGCACATATCTTCATCTTCATTGACAAAATACAAATTTGTAAGCGCTCCATTCTCTGCGATTAACAACAGTTTTCCAATTTTAGTTTTAACTATTCTTTTTGCTTTTTTCATAAAGAAAATTAATCTGTCTGATCAAACATTGTAAAGTTATAATTTCTTTTAGTTTTAATCAGTCAAAATTTACTCAGAAAAATATTGCCATGATAAAGCTCAATTATTTCTTAACAAAATGAAAATATGACAGTTCTGGAGGAATAATGGTGAAAAATGCCAATTCTAAAGCAAATAAAAAAATGCAAAATGATATCAGTACTGAATATCGAAAAATGGTCAAAAAATCAGATAAGCCAAAGATCTTGATCTGCACACCAGAAGTCACCGAATTGCCTGAAGGAATGGGAAATGCTGCAAATCTCATTTCAGCAAAAGGTGGTGGTCTGGGAGATATCTCTGCCAGTTTGATCCGCTATCTGAATGAAAACGATGATTATGAATTGCATATTGCACTACCAAAATATGACAGCAAAATAAAAAACGTAGCCGCGATCACAAATCAACAGATCGATAGATTGGCTGTTGTTTTAAGTGGAAGAGGAATCCATCTTGTTAATGATAGCGCTTTTTCCTATCTCAACACACCTTATGAAGAAAGCAGTATCCACAATCCTGTTCGACGCTCTCTCGCCTTTCAACGTCATGTCATCAATCTTCTCCTCGATTACATCCAACCTGACGTCGTGCATTGCAATGACTGGATGACAGGTTTGATCCCAGCTGCTGCAAAATCAAAAGGGATCAAAAGCCTTTTCACGCTCCATAATATTTTCACTGAAAAGCAAACTATGATGAATATTGAACTCAGCGGAATCCGACCTCTTGACTTTTCAGAATGGCTCTATTTTGAACAATTTCCAGAAAATATCCAGACTAATTGGAAAAAACATTTTGAAACAAATAAAATTGATTTCACCGCTTCTGCTATTTACGCTTCAGATTATTTTAATACGGTCAGTCCAACCTTTTTACAAGAACTTGTCGAAGATAAATTCCCTGAAATTGTAACCAGGCCGATCTATCGCGTGATCAAAGAAAAATTTGAACAAAATCGGGCTCTGGGAATTTTGAATGCGCCAAATGATACTGTCAATCCCAAAGTCATGCAGGAGATCATCAATTATAACAAACACACGATGCAAGATAATAAACCCTTGAACAAACATCTTTTTCAGGAAAAAATGGGCTTACCGACAAAGCCAGAAATTCCTTTATTCTTCTGGCCAAATCGTTTATATTATCAGAAAGGACCTGATCTGCTCATCGATAATATCCCCGAATTTTTTTCCAAATATGAAATGCAGGTCGCGATAGTTGCCAATGGCGATCACAAATTGGAAAATAAATTGAGAGCTTTAGAAAAAAAATATCATCAATTGCGATTTTGTAATTTTGAAGAAAAATTGAGTAATCTGGGAAAAGCAGCAGCTGATTTCATCTTGATGCCTTCTCGCTATGAACCTTGCGGACTTCCCCAGATGGAAGTTCTTCGCTTTGGAACTCTGCCTATAGTGCATTCGACGGGTGGTTTGAAAGACACAATTTCACAGATCGACGAGCAAAAAAATGAAGGAAATGGTTTTGTATTTTATATCGCTGATAAATCGGGATTAGAATTTGGTATCAAATCTGCATTGAATTTTTACAAACTTCCTATCAATAGAAAATTAACACAGTTGCAAAGGATCATGAGCGAATCCAAAAGAAAATTCAATCTCAAAAATACTGCCGAAAAATATATGGCTCTCTATAAAAAAATGATCAAAGAAAAATAGACCAAGGTGATTATTATGAAAGATGAAAAATTGATAAACATTGCTAAAAATAGCGCAAGAAATGCCTATGCTCCCTATTCCAATTACAAGGTCGGAGCTGCTTTGCAAACAAAAAATGGAAAAATATTTACCGGCTGCAATGTGGAAAACGCTTCCTATGGTTTGACAATGTGCGCCGAAAGAACTGCGATTTTTAAAGCAGTTTCAGAAGGTGAAAAAGAATTTGAAAAAATGGTGATCTTTGCTGATTCGGGAAAAATGCCTTATCCTTGTGGGGCTTGCCGACAGGTTATTTCCGAATTCTCCAAAGATATGAAAATAATCGTTGTTAATAATGATAATATTTATGAGACTAACAATGCAAAACTATTGCCCAAACAGTTTTAGGAATATTTATCAAATCTCATAATTTGATGCTATGAAGAATATTTGCTTTTTAATTGAAAATAGTTAGTATTTAATAAAAAATTTTAAAAGGTTGAAAATAATGCCAAAATTTAATAATATAGATTTAAAAGATTGGAAAAATTCTAAAGTTTGGACCGATAGCTTATGGATCATTCCAGAAAGAGATAAATCTGGTAAACATTCCGGTTCTTATCATGGTAATTTTGTGCCGCAGATTCCGCATCAAATGATATTACGATATACTAAAAAAAATGATGTTGTATTAGATCCATTTTGTGGAAGTGGCACAACTGCTTTTGAAGCAGAAAGTTTAAAAAGAAATTTTATCGGAATCGACATTCAAGAAAAACTTATTAAAGAAACTCAATCAAGGTTGGATAATAACGATACTTTTTTTGAATTATTCCAAGCTGACAGTGTAAAAAAAGAAACTTTTAAAAAAATACAACTTTTATTAGAACAACATAATAGGGCAACATATCAATTAGCTATTTTGCATCCTCCATATCACAATATAATTAGTTTTAGTGATCATCCTAAAGACCTATCTAACATTCAAGATTTAGATATATTTCTTGAAAAATTTAAACAAGTAGTAACAAACACAGTTACATTATTACAAAAATATAGATATTTAGCTATTATCATTGGTGACAAATATACAAAAGGACAATGGATACCTTTAGGCTATTATTGTATGAATGAAGCATTAAAAACAGGTTTAAATTTGAAAAGTGTAATTGTTAAAAACATAGAAGGTAACAGAGCAAAAAATAACAAGCGTGCTATATGGCGTTATAGAGCATTAAGTAGCGATTATTATATTTTCAAACATGAATATATATTTGTTTTTAAAAAGGAGTTTTAATATATGACGAAAAAAGATTTATTTTTAAAACTTGCAAAGCCTGATAAAAAAGGAAAAAGTAGGTGGGTGCCAATATCTGAATTTGTCGGAGAATATAAATCACTTCAACTGGGTAATGGTGGTAGTTGGTGCAGGAGAAGTTCAAGTTTATCAATAAATTATGTAGTAGAATTCGATAAAGATATAACACCGGGAAATTCCATTGATAGAATACGATTAAATGGATTTAATACAAAAAAAGCATTTAATCAAAATATTAGACAAGATATAATAAAACATTATAAAACCCAAAATTGTGTAATGCTTGGGGTTAATGGACAATCAGAAAACACAAAAATAGAAATTGATCATAAGAATGGCAGAAAAGATAATCACAGGTTATCAAATTTAAAAAATCAAAAACTTTCAGATTTTCAACCTCTTTCTAAAGCTGCAAACGATATAAAAAGACAGATTTGTAAGCAATGTAAAAAAACTAACAAACGTTGGAATGCTAAAAACCTCAAGGGGAATCCGTATGAATTTTATATGGGAGATGAAAATTACACTGAGGAATTGGGGTGTAAAGGATGCTATCAATATGATCCCGTTGAATATAGAAAAACAGTTGTTAAAAAAGTTAGTGAGCTATCTGCTAAGGAAGCAGCTAAGAATGTTTTTAAAAATTTATATCCTGAGGAATAGGTTACTATGGCAACAACCCATGTATTTATTGTTGACTTAACAACATTTAAATATCACTTAGAATATTTATTTGCAGGTACCGGTGCGGGAAATACAGTAATAGATTTTAATAATAGTCAAGAAACCTCCTTGCATCATACAACAGAAAATAATTTAGTTGGAATGATTGCTGATGCAAGCAGAATAAGGCAAGGAGATAATATTATTTTTTATCTTCAACAAAATTTTTCTCAAGAAGTTTACGAAGGTAAATTTTATGGAATTTTCAAAGCAAAAAAAAATTGGTCATTTTTAGACAATAATGATGATATCCAATTTCTTAAAAATAATTTAAATAAATCTCTCACCTTTAGAACACTAATTGACCATTTCCAAGTTTACCCTATAGGAGTATCTGAATGGGAGGCATTAGATGAAATTCGATATATTCAATCACCACATCAAATGTTATGGAGTCTGATATATCGCAAATTAAAAGGTAAACGTGGTAATACAATGATAACAATATATGAAGCTGAACGTTTATGTCAGTTAATTAGAAATAAAAATAATAGAGAATCTATTGAGATTGACAATAAAAAATTATCATTTGATGCAGAAAATGAAACGATAATTTTATTGAACGAGAATTCTAATTATTATTCCGGTAGACAAGAAGAAATTAATATTCTACCAAGATTGATAAATAAGGAAAGAAATAACCAAGCATTTGAAAGCCATTTACAAGCTTATATTATTAAAAATATAGGATTAGGAATAAATGAAAATTTGGATCAATTATTAATTGGATCTGGAAGTTTAGAGTGGATAGGAAATGAGGTTTCTTGTGGAGTTGGTATGCAGAGAATAGATATAACATTGTCAGTAGAATTTAATGAACAAAAACGATGTATTCCAATTGAACTAAAAGCAGTCGAGGCTTCTATAGGAGTTACCAACCAAATCCAAAGATATGTAGATTGGATAATGCAATATTATATACCTAATCGAATTAGTGATATACAACCTGCATTGATTGCTAAGAAAATACAGGATAAAAATTCTGATTATTATAGTAAACTCATTGACAATTTCCGAGAATTTAATTCAAATAATAATACTATTATGGATTTAAAATATATAGAATTTGAAGTTTTAGACAATAATATAAATTTTAGGGGTATTGATTATTAATGAATTACATTGGTTCTAAATATTCTTTACTTAATTTTTTAGAAAATTCGATAGAACAAACAATAGACAATAATTGCAACACATTTTGTGATCTATTCGCAGGGACAGGTGTGGTTGGTGCTAAATTTAAGGAAAAAGGCTATAAAATCATTTCAAACGATATTCAATATTATTCTTACGTTTTAAATAAAAGCTTGATAGAAAATCATAAAGATCCTATTTTTAAAAATCTATTTCCAATTATACCAATTTTAAAAAAAACAAAAATTTCTGAAAGAAAAAAAATTGTTATTGATTATCTGGACAATATTCCTCATAAAGAAGGATTTATTTTTAATAATTTTTGCTTAGGTGGAACTAAAACGAAAGAAATCAAAAGACAATATTTTTCTGACGAAAATGGAAAGAAATGTGACGCAATTAGACAGAAAATTGAAATTTGGTTTGAAGAAAATAAAATTAATGAAGATGAATACTATTATTTGATAACTTGTTTGTTAGAAGCAATAGATAAACATGCCAATACTGCTTCTGTTTATGGTGCATTTCTTAAAAAATTGAAAAAATCAGCTCAAAAATTGTTTACTCTAAAACCAATCAATATTATTGTTAATGATGAAGAACATAAAGTATTTAATATGGATGTTAACAAATTGATAAAACAAATCAATGGAGATATATTATATTTAGATCCACCATATAATCATCGGCAATACGCTACTAACTATCATTTGTTAGAAACAATCGCTAAATATGATTATCCTAAATTACACGGAAAAACTGGTTTAAGAGATTATAAAAATCAAAAATCTGCTTATTGTCAAAAATCCAAAGTAAAAGAAGCATTTAAAGAATTAATACTATCATCAAATTTTTATTACATATTTTTAAGTTATAATAATGAAGGCTTATTGAATTTAGAAGACATTAAAAAAATTATGAGTTTAAGAGGTAAATATGGTCATTACACTCAAAAATATAACCGCTTTAAAGCAGATCAAAATAAAAACAGAAATTATAAAGCAAATACAACTACCGAATATTTACATTATGTTATAGTAAAAAAATAATAAATCTATTGGAGGATAAATGAAAGTTGATTATGATTTAGCAATTATTGGTGGTGGCCCTGCTGGCTTGAGCGCAGCTATCTATGCTGCTCGTGGTGGTTTGAAAACTGCTGTATTTGAAAAAGGCATTATTGGTGGACAGATCGTTCTGACGGCAGATATTGAAAATTATCCCGGCTTTGAAGAAAATATGGACGGCTTTGCTTTGATGGACAAAATGAAAAAGCAAGCTGATAAATTTAAAACAGAATTTATCATGGAAGAGATAAAATCGCTTGAATTGGATAAAGAAATTAAAACTCTGCGCACAGAAGAAAATAAATATCAGGTAAAAACTGTTATGCTGGCTACTGGAGCAAATCCTCGCAAATTGGGCGTTGATGGTGAAAAACGATTAACAGGAAGAGGTGTTTCCTATTGCGCTACCTGTGATGGTGCGCTGTATCGAGATAAAATCGTAGCAGTTGTCGGTGGTGGAGATTCCGCTGTGGAAGAAGCGCTTTTTCTCACAAAATTTGCCAAAAAAGTATACATTATTCATCGTCGAGATCAACTGCGTGCGGTGAAAATCGTGCAGGAAAGAGCTTTTAAAAATGATAAGATCGAGATCGTTTGGGATTCGGTGGTGAAAAAAATCGAAGGAAAAGATTTCCTTGAAACATTAAAACTACATAATAAAAAAACTGGGAAAGATTCTGATCTGAAAGTTGATGGCGTCTTCATCTATGTTGGTGTAAATCCGGGAAATGAATTGGTGCATGGCAAAGTAGAAATGGATGAACAAGGTTTCATCATTACAGACAAACAGATGCGGACGAACATTCCAGGTGTTTATGCTGTTGGAGATCTCAGGCAAAAAGAATTGCGCCAGGTTGTCACAGCCGCTGCTGATGGTGCGATCGGAGCTTTCTTTGCAGAAAAATGGATCGAAGAACATAAGTGATCTGATTTCCAATTATTCAATTCCTGTGAATGGTATTTCATTTGCAGGAATTTTTTTTGGAAAGTATTCTGATCTGCTTTGTTGAGCACAATAATAACTCAGATTAAATTTCCTTTGACACATTGAATAAAGTTTCTTGTGCTGAAACGTAAATTATCAAAAAAAATTGAGGTTAAAAATGAAAAAAATTATTTTTTTGTTATTCACATTTTCCTTATTTGAATTATTTGCGTTTCCCATCCCCCAATTCGATAGTTTTCGAAAAAACCTTTCTCTCCAAACTGAAAAATGGCAATCTAAAAATAATGATAGGAAAGAAACACGTGAATACGTCGTCGGTGATACAGAAGATTTCTGGCGCTGGGACCTTTCTGTGATGCCGCCGACTTGGATCCTTGAACCAGCAACTTGTCGTGCCGTCGGTGAACATTGCTATCTTTTCGTAGCAGATGATCAATGGAATCTAAATATGGATCAAACTGACGTCGATACTGTGATGGTCTATCTCGAAGAAAAAACAATGAATACAACAGATTATGGTGTGATCGAAATGGATGAGTTACTTTTTGGTCCAATTCCAGATGAAATCGATAATGATCCAAAAATAATTGTCTTCTATTCTGCGCTGGGCTCATATATGGGTTCAATGTTTGATGGTTATTTCAGTCCTTACAATCAAGTTACAGAACAACAGGCGCAGCAGATGAATCCACCCGGACACAGCAACGAATGTGAAATGATCTACATGACCTGTCATCCGCTCAATCCAACAGAACCAATACGGATTTCCGTTCTGGCTCATGAACTTCAACATATGATCCATTGGGGGCAAGACGTTAATGAAGATATTTGGGTTGATGAAGGTTGTGCTGAACTGGCGATGGTCTATTTTGGTTTACCTGACCCGATGAGTGGATTTCCCACCAATCCTGATAATTCTTTGATCGAATGGGATCAACAATTTGCTGATTATGTGAAAGTAATGCTCTTTTTCACTTATTTAGAAGAACATTATGATTCACCAGCTGATAGCTTGATCAAAGACATTGTGGCAGAACCAGCTAATGGAATAACAGGAATTTCAAATCAATTAAGTGAAAACAACATAGATAAAGAATTTGATGAGATCTTTTTTGATTGGACAATTGCGAATTTCGTTGATCATCCCTCAGCTGCTAATGGATTATATAATTATGAACTGTTAGATTTACCTAACTTCCACACTGTGCAAACACATAATAGTTTTCCAGCTGGATTTTCCTCGACGGCAAACGCCTGGGCAGCTGATTATATCAAAATCTTTCCTCCAACTTCTGGTCTATCTCAAGAAATAAATCTGAACCAAGACGAGCAGAAGATCGCTTTCATAAAAAAATATCTGGATAGTGAAGAAAGTGATGTGGAGATAAACTTGATAAACCAAAATTGGAATGGTGAAATACCATCCGAATGGTATGATCTATTTGACTACGTAACAGTTGTTTATGCTTCACATCATCACGAAATACTTGAATATGATTATTCTTTGACGGAATTGTCTTTTGGTGATGATAAATTGATAAATCCACAAAGCAATTATCTGGAAAATTATCCCAATCCTTTTAATCCTTCTACAACAATTTCTTTTTCTCTCACCACGGAAAGTAGAGAAAACACAGAGATCGTTATTTATAATTTGAAAGGTCAAAAGGTCCGCACCCTGCCTGTCACTCTGAGCGGAGTCGAAGAGTTCATAGTTGGTCATAGTTCTCATCTTTCGACAAAATCTGCCCTGAGCTCAGTCGAA
>JAGYMQ010000115.1 GCA_018400535.1 Candidatus Cloacimonadota bacterium | reverse complement strand
ATGTGCATGTTTAAAAGTTCTTTCTCAGAGTAACCCGTAATATCACAGGCTGCTTGGTTCACTTCTATATATTTACCTGTTTCATCTGTAATGAACACGCCATCCGGTGCATTATCGATATAGGAACGGAGTTTGGCTTCACTGACTTTCAATTGTTCTACTGCTTTTTTCTTTTCCGTGATATCGTATGCTACAATTAAGACGGAATCTATTTTGTTGTTTTTTGAAATAGGATTGCCATAAGCTTCTAAGATGCGAGATTCACCAGAAGATGTTTTAATCTCAATTTCATAGTTATGAACCCCGTCCTTGCCCCTAAGAAAATCTTGTTGTCTTTGCTTCATGGCAATCGTATCTTTCTTCGTATTAATGAATTCACTGACATTTTCACCAATAATTTGATCTTTGGTAAGATCCATAAAATCTAAAGCATATTGATTTGCGTAGGTGATATTTCCCGCAAGGTCATGAGTTATAATGATATGTTTAGCATTCTCTGCCAACACGCTATATTTTTCTTTGCTTTCTTTTAATTTCTTCTCTGTTTTTTTTCTTTGTTCTATCTCTATCATAAGATTGTGGGCGTTTCTGGTTTTATCTTTTAACAGGATCAAATTAGCTTTGCGTTGTTTCTCGCTTTTTTTTAGAAGTCTTTTCAATTCTGTTTCGTTAGCTCTAAGCTGCTGTTCACTGGCGGCCAATTGCTGATTGGCAGCACGCAGCTGTTGATTTGATGCTCTTAATTGCTGTTCGGTAGCAGCTAATTGCTGATTTGCTGCTAATAATCTTTCTTCAGCTTGTTTGCGTTCTGTTATATCCTGAGTCAGAATTGCTATGTTTTCAGCCATCGGGACAACAACGAGACGAAACCACTTCAATTGTTTGATGGTTTCTCCAGAGTAATTTTCTTCAAATGTTAGCGGTTTTCCAGCTTCGGCTACATTTTTGTAAGCTTTCATGATTTGAGTATCACGATGTCCAGGGAACAAATCCAGCAAGCGTTTACCTACTACTTTTTTAGGATCAGTTCCATTCATTTTTGCCACAGCTTCATTTTCGTAAACCCAGCTAAAATCAACCACACGGCCTTTTTTATCCCGGATTGGATGAAGAATTGTAAATCCATCAGGAGACATATCTTGAGCAATGCGGAAACGTTCATCGCTTTTTCTCCGAGCTTCTTCAGCTTGTTTGCGCTGAGTTATATCATTCAATGTTACTATCAGATTATCTGGCATGAACTGGGCATATAATTCACATATTTTAACTGAACCATCTTTGCAGGTTATGTTATATTCACCAGTATTTAGAACTTTACCAAATTTTTGTGCTTTTTTCAAAATTGGTTTCCAACGTTCTAATACTTCTTTCCTGTATTCCGGGTCAGGATATGCTAGTTCATACCACTCTTTAGTAGTTTTGGGATTGTGACCGAACATTTCGATTGCACTATTGCTCCAGTAAAATATTTCTTCATCATTAACACCAACTACGGCTACAGGAAAGGGGCTTTTATCAAAAATAGAACGTATTTTTTTTTCACTGGCTTCAAGCTGTTGCTCACTGGCTTTCAATTGCTGGTTAGCAGCTCGAAGCTGTTGTTCGTTTGTGGTCAATTGTTGATTTGCCGCACGTAATTCTTTTTTCTTTTTAAATAATTCGGTGATATCGCGGATCACACCTTCTGTTCCCAGCAGATTTCCTTTTTCATCGCAGAAGGTTTTAATATTGTTCAAACTCCAGAAGTGTGATCCATCTTTACGTTGCATCTTCAGTTCATAATTGATAAGTTTTCCTTTCTCTTTGAGTTCTTTGATAAGATGATCACGCTCTTCAGGTTCGGCATAGAGCTTTTTCATATGTAATCCGATCAACTCTTCCGGGGAAGAATAGCCACACATCGTGGCTATAGATTCATTTGCCATAGTGATGTAACCATCTTGATCTGCCCGTAAAAAACCATCTTCCAGAGATCGCAGAATCCTGTCTGCATCGTTAACTATCATTTTTTTGGTCATTGTAAAATCCTTTTAACTCTAAATTTTTTCATTTCGTTGATCAACTTTTTTTATCAAAGGTAAAATCATTTCAACATCAATAGGTTTGTTTAAAAATGCAGTGTATTCTACCTGTTTTACTTTCTCTTCAAAATCGCTGCTTTCATATCCTGTCATAAAAATTATTTCAGGCTGCAGAAATTTTAAAATTCGTTTTGCTGTGTCGATACCATTCAGAGTGCCATTTAAATTTATATCCATTATAATAAGATCCGGTTTTTCCTTTTCTGCTATCGCAATAGCTTTTTCTCCTGTAGCAGCAATTCCACAAACAATAAATCCATTCATTTCCAGATCATATTGCATTGTCTGAGTAATTATAAATTCATCTTCTACGATTAATACATGCATTTTCAGTCCTTTTTAGAATCTCTTGTTGTAAGTATTATCATTAACTACTATCTTCCAAGTAATACCTTTTTTTGTTTCTACTGAGATCTTGCCTTGAAGTTGATACTCGATAATATTTACAACATTCTTCAAGCCCAGCGAATCTGATCTCTTCATATCCAGATCAGACGGAACTCCAACTCCATTATCGCTTATCGTTAATTTTAATGTCTCTTTATTTATTCTATCTACAAAAATTCTAATTTCACCAGAATTTCCTTCTTTGAAGGCATGTTTCAGTGAATTTGTTATGAGCTCTGTAATTACCAGTCCCAACGGAATTGCATAATCTATAGATGTTTCTACTTCATTTATATTGAATTTCAGTTCTACTCTATTGGAAACATCGGGATAATCTTTGATAAGATGTTCAGCAAAGTCTTCGATGTATTCTTTCAGGTTGATCTTACTCAGATTTTTCTTTTGATATAACTTTTGATGTACCAGAGACATGGAATAAATTTTATTCACAATTTCTTTATAAGATTTCTGCTGTGCTGTGCTTTCAGTTTTTCTCATTTGCATTTTTAGCATGGAAGCGATCACCTGCATATTGTTTTTGGTGCGATGATAGAGCTCTCGCAGTAGTAATCTGTTTTCTTCCAGTTTTGTCTGTAGCTGTTTTTCAGCTTCTTTTCTTATAATGATGTCATTTTGCAGCTCTCGGGTTTTTTCTTCAACTTTCATTTCCAGATTTTCATTTATGTTCTTTATCTTATCACGTTCCAGATTCAGTTCGTCACGGAAGTAAAACTCTTTGCGAGTATAATATTCCAAAGCATAACCACCAAACATTCCCAAGATGTTTGCACTGGCCAGAAAGAACATATTTATTGCTAGGATTTTGGAGTTTAATTCTGGAAATAATATAATCGACAAAACATAAGCGGTAAAGATGATCCAGCCAGAAACAGTAGCCCAGATAAAGCGTAATTTTATGAGCATATAACAATAGAATAAAACCAGCATCGCACCCGGATAATAATTTATTCGTCCCAATGATGGTGTTATGATAGTCATAATGATAATTCCAACTCCTGCTACGGTGCTGGATAAACCTGCTGCAAACTGCCACCATCTGGAAAAATCATCTCTGTAGGATAGAACAAAAACTATCAGAATGACAGGACAGACGAAAGCAAAGCGAACCATAAAGAGTGCATACATAACTTCCGGTAAAGCAACAATATCCAAAATGGCAAAAACCGAATAATAGATAAAGCCAAGAATGAAAGAAAGCCGCATCAGGCCGACCGAAGACTCAAAATAATCAGTTCTAAACTTTTTCTCCAATTCAGGCTCGAAGCTCAAAGTAAATCGGTCAACTGGCAATTTCTGACGATTCAATTTTACATTAGATTTCTTTTTTCTTGTCCGCTTTATTTTACTCTTTTTCACAATTGTACCGCGATAACAATCTTAATCTAAAACACATTTAAACTGTAAAATAAATTTTGTTCCGTTGCCATTTTCTATATCTATCTTGCCATTGATCTGATCCGTCATCATTTCGATGAGCTGGTGACCAAAACCTTCTGAATGTTTCAAAGAATCCTGATCTAAACCAACGCCATTATCCTGGATCACCAATTTTGCCAAATCTTGTTCTTTTGTTGCCTGCACAATGATCTGATTGTTTGTATCATCCTGAAAAGCGTATTTCATTATGTTTGCGATCAATTCGTTGATAATGATTCCCAGAGGCAAAACGAGTTTAGCATTTATAGTGAAGTTTTGAACTTTATTTACAATTTCCACATTTTCAGATTTTGGAAATACAGCTATTATTTCTTTGATAAGAGGAATGAAATATGATTGTGATTCAATTTCCTGGAAATTATCGGAACGATAGAGCTTGTCATACAGAACTTTCATCAATCTTATGCGTCCGATAGCATCCTGCAGAGCAGCTCTGGCACTTTCACTTGCTATCTCGCGGGAATGCAGCTTCAACAAACTTATGATGGTAGCCATGTTATTTTTGATGCGATGATGAACTTCCCGCAGCAGTATTTCCTTTTCCTGCAGCAAATTTGTTATTTTGGCTTCTGCCTGTTTATTTTTGGTAATATCATAATAATATTCGATCCTTCCACCCTGAAATAATCCTTCCGAAATCGGCTGACTGTAATGTTCTAGGATTCTGGGCTGGAGATCAGCTGATTTTTTTATGACACAGGTAAATTTTTCGATATATTTGTTGTTTTCGTAGGTGGCAAAAACCTTTTGTTTGAAAGCATCAGGATCTTCGAAAATATTTTGTATTTCTTCTAAGATCAGTTGTTTTTTGTCTTTTCCCAAAACCTGATCTCTTCTGATTCCAAAGAAATTTTCGATCGTTCTATTGATCCAAACGATTTTAAACTCTGAACTCAAAATGAATACTCCGACTTCCAGATTATCCAGCACGTCATTCGTGAGCGATTTAAATCTTGCTTCACTATCTTTCAGGGCAGATTCTGCTTGCTTGCTTTTGGTAATGTCTATCACTACGCCAGATACTTTGGAAGGTTTTCCAGAGTTATCCTTTTCCAATTCTGCTATGGAATGAATGGTTTTTTTGTGGTCACTGTTTTGGGAAATGATCTCGAATTCCAGATCGTAGGGTTTTTCCTTTTCGATCAGGTCAACAAGTGCTTGATGAACTCTATCCTTTTCGATTACACGCTGATAAACTTCATCAGCAGGGAAATTTTTGATTTCTGGATCGAAGCCATAAATTCGTTTTGCTTCATCGGAGCCCCAGAATTCCTTTGTTTTAATATTGAATTCCCAATTCCCCACTAAACCTATTTCTTGAGCTTTACGATAGCGAGATTCACTTTCATGAAGCTCATTAAAAAGCATTTTATAAGGCTGCTTCAAACCTGTTACCAGCAAAGCTTTATAAATTAAATAAAACGAAATTAATTTGAAGATATGCCCGATAAAATTTGATAAACCGTAAACACTGATATAAAATGTGAAAGCGATTTCGGAAAAGATCGTAAATATTATTGCAAGATAGATCATCCATCTTATTCTCTGAAGGAAATAATCTTTCAGCTTAATTGCCCGCCACAAGGCAAATAACAAAAAGATCGAAATGATATATTCGCTGACCTTTTTAAAAACTGTAAGACCAACTCCTTCCACAAAACAAACAGGAAATAAACGATTGAAAATGAGGAAATTGATAATGATAAAAACCAGAAAATATACTGTTAATAATAAGTTTATATTAAATTTCTTTTTAATGAAATATGATGCTGCTATCAAGGAAATACTTTCCAGATATCTGGCAGATATCCAAAGCTGAGTGGGAAGATTGGAATCATAATTCAGGAAAATATTCATGCCTTTATAGGAAATTGTGTGGAGAAGATCGATGCTGCCAATAAAGAAAAAGGATATCCCCAAAAAAAGGAGATAATTATTGCGACTGAATTGACGCGAATTCCAGGCAATGGAGAATAATGAAAATGCTACAATAATGCTGATCAATTCTACGATCGTGTGAAATAATAAATAATCTTGCGAACTGATTAAATAAAATAACGGTATCAATATTATTATTAGTAGAATTTCAAACGTCAGTTTTTTCTTTAGCATGATAAAATTAACTCCTATACTTTTTTCAAGTCTAAATCGGGAAATCTTAGATTATGATTTATAATATCCTCTACAAGTCAAGACATTCTTTGTGCAAC
>JAGYMQ010000114.1 GCA_018400535.1 Candidatus Cloacimonadota bacterium | reverse complement strand
TTTTAATTCCAATACGTCAGGAAATTCTATCACGAATTACGAATAAGAATCAATTCAATAAACTTAAATCAATACTTAAAGCGTTTCCAGATTTTGCAATAACAAGGAATGACTACGAAATAGCTGCAGAATATTTTAATAAGTGTAGAATTAATGGAATTCAAGGTTCACATATTGATTTTTTGATTTGTGCTGTTACAATAAATAATAATTTTGCAGTATTTACAACAGATAAAGATTGTTTGAGCTATTCTAAATATTTGAAATTGAATTTACATAAAGTGAGAGATTTTGATTATGAATGAACATAACATCTGCCTCTTTGTTTCAGTTTGGTGGTTGGTTTTCGTCTGATTCATTCCGAATCAACCTTGATTTGGTGATGAATTTTATAAACTCTGATTTTCACATAGCAGGTAAAAACCATCATACCCAAGAATGGATTTTTCTTTGTTTTATCCGTTTGATCATCTGGATTACAACATCGCTTTACTTTTTCTTGGCGAAACGTACCCGCTGCTCAGTATGACTAACAGCAGAATAAATTGCTTTTCTTGAATGTTTAGAATAAACCAAAAACATTTTTTGATCCCACACTTGACGATTTAACCTGATTAAAGCGATATATTACATATAATCTCGTTTTTTTTATTGTCCAGTTATAAACATAACTTGTTGAACAATAACATATTACGAGGTTTTTGTAAACTATTATTTTAACATATTTTCTTAGTTTTCAACAACTTAACATAAGTCAAAAAGATTAATTATTAGCTTTCAAATTTTTGAGGAAAAGTTATCAATTAGAAAGAAATTGACAGGATTATTGAATAGCAATAAATAGGAAAAATTTGGATTGGAGGAACACAATGAAAACAGAACGCTTGGAACTGCTGAAAAAATTAACTCTCGCTTCAGGTATTTCGGGAGATGAAAAAAGGATCAGGAAGATTATGCAAGAAGAAATCAAGAGCACTTATAAAATTGATCGAATGGGCTCGATAGTTTTTGATTTTCCTGGTGCAAAGGAAAAACCAAAAATCCTTTTTCTTGCACATATGGATGAAATTGGATTCATCATTTCTGATATTCTGGATTCAGGATTCATCAAAATACAGCCGATAGGTGGCTGGAATCCAAATACCTTGCCTTCTTCTCCTATTTTGGCAGAAAATCGATTTGGTGAAAAATTTCCTGGTATAATTGCCAATATACCAATCCATTTCCTCAAAAATAAAGAACAAAAAAAAATTGAGATCCAAGACCTTTTCGTTGATGTCGGCGCTTCTTCCAAAAAGGATATCATCGAAAATTATAAATTACAATTAGGTGATAATATCGTTCCAATTCCAAATTATCATTTTTCAGAGCAAAACAGGCTAATGTTTTCCAAAGCTTTTGATGATAGAGCAGGTATCGGAGCTGTGATCGAGATTGCAAAGAATCTCAAAGATCAGGATCATCCAAACACCACCATCTGTGCTGGCAGTGTGCAGGAAGAAGTGGGAACGCGAGGTGCAGTTTCACTGGCGAATCATGTGGATGCGGACATCTGTTTTATTTTGGAAGGTGCACCTTCAGATGACGTGCCAGGGATTGCTCAAAAGCCACAAACCGCTGTGGGAAAGGGCGCACACATTCGGCTTTTTGATCCCACTATGATCGTGAAACAAGAATTAGCGAAATTTGTTATCGAGCTGGCAAAAACAAATAATATCAAGCATCAATTAACAGTTCGCAAAGGCGGCGGAACAGATGGAAGAGCGATCCATACTGCCAATCATGGAATTCCTACAATGGTTCTGGGCGTTCCTGTGCGCTATGCTCACAGTCATAATTGCATCTCTTCGCTTGATGATTATGATGCATTGATCTCGCTTTGCGTAAAAATTGTCGAGAATTTGGATAAAAAAAATCTCGATAGAATCTTGAGTTGAAGTTACCTTCTGAATAAAAAGGAATTACGAGGATACTGATTATATTCGACTTGGATCAAAATATTTTCTGTAGGACGGTAATTCAACTGCATATTTGGTAAAACCATAGTTTGATTGTCATTATTGCTGTCAAATTCCCAATTTTGCATTGAACCAGTTCCGAAATTGACAAAATTGAGATCGAGATTGAGCGATAATTTTGAATTGAATTGATATTTTATCTGATTTGTATAAACTGATTGGTAAAAGGATTGTCCAGAAGAAAAACCGGTGGAAAATGAAACAGAATGATTCATTTCCAGATCATTCATATTAAAAAGTGAAGGAGCAAATTTGTTTGGATTGAATCCACTATCTATAATCTGACCATATAGAAAACCACTCATCAAGATCAATATTAAAATTATTTTTTTCATAATCACCTCTTTTTAAGAGAAATTATTTTCTCGCTTATATTGTCAAACAGATTTTTTCATAATTCTAATAATTTTTTAATATGCCTTTTTGGTGTTTTTTTCAAAGTTGGATAAAGTGTTTCTAATTTCTGAAAAAGCTCTTTCTTTGTGCCATTATTGTCAATGTTGATATCTGCGAGTTCTTTTTTTTTTTTGGCATTGAATTGGGCTGATAATCTTTCTTTAATGTCTTTTTCTTTGAGATCACGATTCTTTTTGAGCCGATAAAATTGTCTTTCTTCATCGGCCGATACATTCAAGATCAAATCAAATCCGTCTTGCAATTTATTCTCAAACAGCAAAGGTATTTCGATAAAAATCAGGTCTTTCCTGCAACGATCAATCATTTTCTGTGTCCGTTTTCGGATCAAAGGATGGATCAATTTATTTAGTAATCGCAAATTTTCGTTGTCATTAAAAACCATTGGACTCAATTTTTTGCGATCTATTTTGTTATCAGTTAGAATGTTTTTCCCAAAATATTTTGTGAGTTTGTTCTTCAATTGTCTGGAATTGAGGATTTGATGTCCAATATTATCAGTAGAAATGACATCTTCTCCAATATTTTTAAACCACTTCGCGACAGTTGTTTTTCCAGAAGCGATACTGCCCGTGATCCCAATAATAATTGGACGTTCAGCGTGTTTCGTCTTTGATCTTTTGAGAAAGCTCATCGATCATCACATCGGTTGTGATCTTCCCATCTTTGGTATAGGAAATTTTGCCTGTTTCTTCTGAAACAACGATTACAAAAGCATCGCTTTCTTCTGTCACACCGATCGCAGCAAGATGTCTCGTCCCAAATTTCTGAGCATATTCCAGATTTTCAGAGAGTGGAAGCACTACTTTCACAGCCAATATCCTATCATTTCGGATGATAACTGCGCCATCATGCAAAATTGTTTTATTGTTGAAGATCGTTAATAGTAATTTCACAGAGATCTGCGCATCGATTATTTCGCCACTTTCGATCAGATTATTCAATTTACGATTATTTTCGATCACGATCAAAGCACCCATCTTGCGAAAAGACATGATCGAAACTGCATTAAGAAGTGGTGAATAGACAGATTTTTTTACGCTCGAGAAAAAAAATTTGAGATTTTGATTTTGTGCCAATTTGGAAAAAAGACTCCTGATCTCCTGCTGAAAAAGAATGATGAAAAGGATCACCCAATAATCTTTTAGAACTTTCAAGATTGAAGAGACCATATTCAAATCCAAAACAGTAGCTGAAAAATAGACAACAAAAACTGCCGCAAGCCCGATTACGATTTGATATCCACCATATTTGCGAAGCAGTAAAATAAATCGATATAAGATGAAAGCAACGATGAGAATATCGATCACATCAGCTAAACCCGGAATGAAGATATTCATTTCATTTCCTCGATCGCAGAAAGCGTGCGAATCATCTCTCTGTGTTCCAAAACGTCGTGCACACGAACGAACTCGATCTTATTTTGCAAAGCCAAAGCGGTGGTAGCCAAACTGCCGACCAATCTTTCTTCGGGAGTCGATTGATAGATCCTGCCGATAAAACTTTTGCGCGAAGCTCCCAGCATAATTGGCGTCTGCAAACAGCTCAGTTCTGCTAATTTATGAAGTATCTCCAGATTATCTTGATGTCTCTTGCCAAAACCGATGCCCGGATCGATTATGATGCGTTTTTGATCAATACCATTTTTTTCACAAAAAGCTATCCGCTGTTGAAAGAAAAGAATGATCTCTTTCAGCACATCGTCATAATATGGTTCTTTTTGCATATTGCGCGGAGTTCCTTGCATGTGCATCAAGATGACGGGAATATCAGGAAAATCCTGCAATAGTGAGATCATATTTTTTTCGTCAAAGCGCAGAGCACTGATATCATTCAAAAGAGATGCTCCATTCTCGATCGCTTTGCGTGCCACTTCAGCTTTTGTGGTATCGATGGAAAGGGGAATTTCCAGTTTTTTTGATAATTGTGAAATAATTGGAATAACGCGGTCAATCTCTTCGGCAGCGCTTATTGGTCTTGCTCCCGGACGGCTCGATTCTCCACCAATATCGATTATGTCAGCTCCGTCTTTTGCCATTTGCAGAGCGTGTTCGACTGCTTTTTTCGGTTGCAGAAATCGATCGCCATCAGAAAAACTATCAGGCGTCACATTTAATATACCCATAATTTTGAGTGGCTTCAGTTCGATTTCCTTTTTTTGAATCTTGATCTTTTTGAATTTTGGTTTGATCTGAGAATTGAGTAATTTTTTCAAGTCAGTCTGGATTCGTGGTAGATTGAAGATCGTCTGATTGTCCAATTTTCTGATCAATTTTTTGATCTTATCAGCACTTCCCAAAAGGATAACTTCAGAATAATCAGTAACGCCATTAACAACTCCACGGGCAACAGCTGCATCTCCGCCGATCGAAAGCATTTCCTGTTTCAAAATATTTGCCGCTCCGACACGAACGTTTTCCAATTTTATGATCAAAGAAATTGCTTTTGATGCCATAGCATTCACGCCTTGCGATGAAACGCCGATCTTCTCTAATTCTCGTCTTGCTTCTTCAATATTTTTGATTTCTAAAATTCGATTCATTATTTCAACTCATAAATAAAAGTAATTGTTCCGATCTCGATAATATCCTGCGTCAGCGCATTGAATTGCCATTGTGCCAAAGCCTGCAGACTCGTTTCTTCCAAAGTTGGATCTGCTTTTTGCACGACGACCATATTTGTGACAGAGCCATCGGGCAGTACTTCAAAGCGGATCTTTACCTGGATATTTTTTTGGATATTTTCGGGATAACCTGGAATGATCTTTTTCATGATCCGCCGATTTGACACATCGCCTTCCAAAATATAGGAAGATTCATTTCCGCTATTTTCCAGAAGACTCGAGTTCAAAGATTGCAGATAATCAGAATCGGAAGCGAGCAGTGGATTTTCTTCTGTTTTTTGTTTGGAAATAATATTTTCGGTGGATAAATTATCCTCGTGTTTCTGTGTCGGAACGCCGATCTTATCATCCCAATCAAGTTTATTATAAGCTTGTTCAGTAGCTTCTGGCAGATAAATATTTTCTTCGTCTTGCGCAATAGCGTGGGGAAGATTCACTTTTTTGGGGATCAAATTACTTTTCCTTCCTTCTGCATCAGGATTGGAATTGCTAGTGGCAGAAGACGAATTGATATACTTTTCATTCGTCGAATTTTCAGGTAAACCGAATTCGATCAATTTAATTTTCTGCAAAGCTTCGACGGGTAAAAATTGAAATTTGATCATAAAAGCTATTAGAGCAAAAATGGCGTGCAAGGAAATGGAAAATAAGAGTGCAGTTTTTAATTCTCTATTCATTTTTCAGCTCAATCTCCGTGGCGATGAAAAAACGATTTGATCCGGAAAGTTTTGCCAAATCAAGAAGATGAACGATCTGGCGCAGCATTATCTCTTCATCTGCTCTGACCACGACGACTTGTTCCGGATCATCAACCAGCATTTTATTCAATTTTTCTGGTAATGCTTCCCAGCTCACGAATTCATCATTGATAAATAATTCATTTTTCTTGTTCAAAGTGAGATTGATATTTTTATTATATTCATTTTGTTGCGAAGAAGAATTCGGCAGATTAACCTTGATCCCGGAATGCGTGATGAAGCTTGATGAGATCAGAAGAAAGATCAAAAGCAGGAAGATGACATCGGTAAAAGAGATCAGTGCTGCTGTCTGAATTCGTTTCTTATGCGTTCTGATCTTCATCTTTTAATCTCCTGATACTGAAGATAAATTCATTTGTATCTTCTTCCAGTTCCTGAGCCAGATTTTCTACTTTCCCCACCAGAAAGTTATAAAATAAAATAGAAATAATTCCGACTGAAAGCCCACCGATCGTTGTGATCAAAGCTTCCCAGATCCCATTTGCCAGCAGGCTGATATCCACTCCGCCACCAGCAGCTCCCAATTTCATGAAAACTTTCACCATCCCGGTCACAGTTCCCAGAAAACCGATCAGCGGCGCAATCGCAGCAAAAGTAGCAAGCGCACCCAGATTTTTTTCATATTGATGGATCTCTTTGGAAACTGCCGCATCAATGATCTCTCTGATCTCAGTAAAAGATTTATTGATATTTGCCAGAGCGCGGCTGATCACATTTGCAATCGGAACATTTTGCATCTCTTCACATTTTCTGATCGCAAGTTCAGGATGATCATCTTTGACATGCTCGTAAATATCCACCAGAAATTCTTCTTCTTTTTTTTGGGATCTGCGGATCTTCACCAATCTCTCGATGATGATCGCAATCGCAAAGATCGATATTATCAACAAAAGGACCATCAAAAAACCGCCTTTCGCTGCGATCGAAAAAATATTCATTCGCGTTGCAGTTTCTGCTGTCACCGCTAAAATACTCATTTTTCCTCCTGATCTGAATTTGAATTCTAACTGATATTTTGCTTTGTTGTTGTCAAATTATCTTTTGCTTTTTGTTTCAATAAATAAATCAAAATTAGTGAATCTTTCAGAATTGGAAAATGAACTGACAATCAATGACCAGGATAAAAAAGAATTCTTGACGTGAAAAGAAAACAAATTTTTCTGCATTTTTCGTGTGCTGGGATAGCTCAGATGGTAGAGCAACTGATTCGTAATCAGTAGGTCGGAGGTTCGAATCCTCTTTCCAGCACCATTATTTTGTCAAAATTTCGGGGTTCTAAACCATGAATAATAAACTACTTTTTCAGATGAACTTCTCTCAGCTTTACTTCTCTGTTTTCAAACAAGACACGAGAAGAACAATTGAAAGATAAGCACGAGATTCTTCGTGAGTAAAGATGAATGATTCCTCAGAATGACATTCTTTTTTATTCTGCAGAACCCATTTTTGGTTTTCATTTTTTCATTCAAATTTCGATATTAACATTTTTGCATTTAATTTACGACGTGTGCCATGCAACCAAAAATTACATCAAACCCTACCTTTTCCACAAAACTAAAGCATGAAACATCAACAAAAATAACCACTATTTTAGGCTGAAAGGAAACTTTTGTTACCAGTATAAATTCATGATTCCAACAGTTTATCTATTTCATCATATAAAGGTTCAATATGATTAATTGCTGTATTCCATATCCTTTCTACCAAAATTTCACCATAATCGTGTGCAATAATATTTCTTAGACCAATAATATTAGACCAAGGAATATATTTTGTGTTTTGTTTTAATTCTAAAGATAAATGGTTCGCAGCTTTACCAATCACTAGCATCTGCCTTTCAACAGCAAATCTACGCATTTTATCTTGTTCGAATTCATTATATTTTATTTTTGTAGAATATCCTTACAAGCTTCAGAAATGTCCCATAAAAACGATTTATCTTTATCACTTACTTTCATAAACCTTTCTCGCTGAATTTATTATTTCTTTTCTTCTAAATGGATTTTTTAAACTTTCTTTTTCAATTAAATCAACTGGTCTCTCAAATATATAGCTCAATTTTTCTTTAATTTCTAAAAGATCAAAGTATGAATAATTTGTGTTTTTGTTAAACTCGATTAACAAATCGATATCACTATTATTAGTAAAATCATTTCTTAAAACTGATCCAAATATTAATAACTCTTTGATATTGTATTTCTTAGCAATTTCATTTATTATGTTTTCATCAATTTCGATATTCGGAAGTTTCATAAACAACTCCATTTAATTTTTTCCTATCATTTTAGATTATGAAAATATTGCAACTAAATTCTATTTTTTTTTAACCCATCTTTACCACTTTTCCTCAAAAAACACTTATCCTGCAAGGTG
>JAGYMQ010000113.1 GCA_018400535.1 Candidatus Cloacimonadota bacterium | reverse complement strand
GCACGATATTAGACTTAATTGGTGATGGGATATTTTGAAAGTCCTGTTTAATAGTTATTTGTTGTTTCTTGCTCTTTTTGGAAAAAAACTAACTCTTTTCTTATCACTAGCTATCAATCGTGCGTAAACAAAGGATCAGAATAATTTGCTAAAGAGAAAGTGCTTCAATGTTCTTTCTCTTTTTTCAAAATATATTTTTCTATTACAAAGATTAAAGATCAACCGTGATGGGACTGAATTAGTCACAATTTTTTTAGTAGTCTCTTCCTTTACCAGAATCTGTGATATCCATCAATTCTAAAGGATAAGGTTTAAAATAATATTGATTTAGCAGATAATCTGCTGAATGCCTAATTGCCCATCCTCGAATGATATTGAGTGGAACACTCAGCGGTAATTTACCTTTTCTATAAAAAGACATAATCTCAAAATAATAGTTTTTTTCATCTTTCGTTAGAAATTCAGAGATGAATCCAAAACAATGATCCAGAACATTTATATTTTTTTTGTAGGTTCTTTCTTTCGAAAATATCTGTAATAAATTTTTATGATAATCTTCGATAACTTTTTTAACAACTCTTTTTTCAAGATTTGCACAAATTTTACCAAGTTTACGCATTCCTTCTTCATTAAAAGATTGAAAAAGTAATTTATGTGAAGCCTGAAACTCTACTAGATCACTCATTTTCATAGATCTTTGAATTTCTTTATACCTCAGAAGTGTGTAAAGTTCTGTAAGGAAATTTTCTCTGATCTCAAAATTTCTTAATCTACCTTCTGTTTCGACTGGATAGTTTTTGTATTTCTCTTTCACTAAATGTCCAAAAATACCAGAACTTTTCCCATTTTTCATTCTGTTCTTTTTTGAAATGGAATAGCCAACATCTTTAATTCCACATGAAGGCGATCTTCCTTTTAAAATAAATCCATCAACATCTGAAATTTTACTAAACACCTCTTGCGCATATCTTTTTACGTCTTGAGTAAAATCTTTATCAGTTGCTCTTTGATACAAGATAAAATTATCATTATCTTTAACTAAAGAAAGCCATTTTCGCGGGATTCCCAATCCTATTTCGACTTCTGGACAAATGGTCACAAAATCAATATAATCTTTTAACTTTTCTACAAAATCATCATTCACGATCCCACCATCATATCGACAATTTTCAAAGGTCAGACATCGACTAATTAAAACTTTTGGTTTATTCACTTTATTCTCCTTTTACAATTAACTCTATTTTTCAACTCATTTTCTGCATCAAGTATTTTTTTATCACCTTTGTGTTATAAGTAAAAATTCAACAAAAAGTAAAGAAATAAATCAGGATTCTTCAGGTTTTACTCAAAGAAAACTTTCCAAATCTTGCTTCAAGGAAAATGAATTCTACATAACAAAAATGAATGTCATTCTGAAAATTTTTTATCATTTCTCACAAAGAATCTCGTGCTTTTCTTTCTATATTTCTTCTCATCAGATCTCCGATAATTGAGATATAAAATTATATTTAAAATTCTCATAATTAACAAATATTTAACAAAACTTTTATTTCTTATTAACAAAGATTGCGTATGATAGACATATAAATTAGCATAAAGGAGCTAAAGATGGCAAAAGCTGATCTCCATTGTCATTCAATTTATTCTGAACATCCTTCTGAATGGTTCTTACAACGTTTGGGAGCTGCAGAATCTTACACAGAACCAGAATTTCTTTTGAAGGAATTGGAAAAACGGAATATGGATTTTATCACGATAACAGACCACAATCGCATTGAAGGAGCAATTCAACTGAAAAAAAAATATCCCGAGAAAGTGATCGTTGGTTTGGAAGCAACCGCCTATTTTCCTGAAGATCGCTGCAAAGTGCATATCTTGATCTATGGTCTGGATAAAGAACAATTTGATGAGATTCAATCGATCCGCACAAATATTTATGTGCTGCGTGATTATTTACGAAATGAAGAGCTAACACATTCAGTAGCGCATGCCACCTATGCTGTGAACGGAAAATTGACGATCGAACATCTGGAAAAATTGTTGGTTCTTTTTGATGTTTTTGAAGTGAGAAACGGTGGTAGGAATCCGTTACACAATGACAGCTGGCTAAAAATATTGCAGGCTTTGAAACCAGAGCACATTGCGGAACTCTCAAAAAAACACAATATTGATCCTTTTGGTGATGACTCTTGGAACAAAGGATTCACTGCTGGTTCAGATGATCACGGTGGAATTTTTCTGGGAACGACATATACTGAAAATCAGGCAAAGACAGCAGAGGAATTTCTCTCTAATATCCGAAATAAAAGATCAACTTTTGGTGGAAGACAAAATGATTTCAAAGGATTGGCCTTTACATTATACAAAATTGCTCTCGATTTTGGCAAATATAATCACAAGATATTCAGTAATTCTTTCTTCGGAAAAGTATCTGATTTCATCTTCAACGATGATGACCTCAGTCTCATTGATAAATTAAAGATCAATAATATGAGCAAAAGATCGAAACGAAATGATGATATTTTGCGAATTAACATAATGGATCTGGTGAAAACTTTGCAAAAAGAGAAACATAACGGCATCATGACGATGGAAAAAAGATTTGATATCGCCTACAACAAAATTTCCAATATCACTGACAGCTTTTTCAAGGTTCTGCTGGAATCTTTTGAAAAAAATCTTAATAGTGGAAATTTACTGAAAATAATTCGTAATATCTCGTCCACGTTACCTGGAATTTTTATCACATTGCCTTTCTTTTCCACCATCCATCACCTCTATGACAGCCGAGAAATGCTGGCAAAATTATCAAAAAAATTTGCTGGAGAACAAAAAGATCAGACCAAAAAAGTTCTTTGGTTTTCGGATACAGTAGAAGATCTGAACGGTGTTTCTGTTACATTAAAAAAAGTTCAGGAACTCTCCTCTCAAAAAGGTTATTCGATCAAAGTCGTGGGAAATCGCCAATTGGAAAAAGACGATGATAACTTCATCAATCTTCCTATCATGCACAAATTTGAACTTCCCTATTATGAGCATCAACTGCTGAAGATCCCTTCTCCCCTCACAGCGATGGAAAAGATCTATCAAGAAAATCCTGACAAGATCATTATCTCCACGCCAGGTCCGATCGGCCTGCTGGCACTTCTGGCAACCAAGCTTTTCCACATCAAAAGCGTGGGCATATATCACACAGATTTCAAATTGCAAACAAAAGGGATCAAAGAAGATGCCTCGCTCATTTCACTCGTCGATGGTTATACTCATTGGTTCTATCAACAATTAGATGAAATTTATGTGCCATCACACTCATATATTGATATTCTGGAAGAAAGAGGTTTCAAACGTTCGCGAACAAAAATTTTCCCTCGCGGAATTGATTATAATAAATTCTATCCCAAAAATCAGGATAGAACTTTTTTGTTGGAAAAACACAAAATTGATACTGGCAAAATATTTCTCTATACTGGTAGAATTTCTCATGATAAAAACCTGGAGATCATTCTGAAAGCAATGCAACAAATTCAAGAAAAACAAAAAAATATATACCTGCTTTTGGTTGGTGATGGTCCTCATAAAAAAGAACTGGAAAAAAAATATGCCAATCCAAAGATCATTTTCACTGGAAAAGTGCAGCGCTCTGAGCTACCAGATTATTACTCTAATGCTGACCTTTTTCTTTTTCCCAGCACGACCGATACTTTTGGCATGTCTGTCTTGGAAGCTCAAGCTTGCTGTCTGACCGCTTTCGTCAGTCATCAAGGTGGACCCAAAGAAATCATCGAAGATAAAAAAACTGGTTTTGTTATACCTTCTTTGGATGACCAGGTTTGGAAAGATAAGATTGAAGAATTCATCCAGATCATGGAAAATGAGCCAGATCGGATCATGAAAATGAGGATGGCTGCGCGTGATAACGTCATGAAAAAATCCAGTTGGGATAAATTTTTCCAGGAATTCGTCAGCTGATATGATCATCTTTTTTATCCTGCTCATTTTTTGCCTATTGCTTTTCAAATTGACGAATATCATCAGCTACAACGTGTTAAAAAAAAAGATCCTTCTTCGCCAAAAATGGGATCTGAATATCTGTTGCGGAAAAACCGATGGCGGTGGCGTCAATGCTGATATTATCAAACATAAGGAAGTAAAAAATTTCGTTCTTCTGAATGATATCACCTCGCTTCCTTTTGCTGATGATCAATTTGGAACTGTTCTTTCATCTCACACGATCGAACATGTTGACGATCCAAAATCTTTTTTTTCTGAATTGAATCGCATCGGGAGATCTGTTCACATCGTGCTTCCGCCACTTTGGGATATCACTGCTGCTTTTAATATTTTCGAACATAAATGGCTTTTTTTCACTTTGAAAAAGGAACATAAAAAGTTACCATTTTTCATTCGGCTACCTGGCGCTAATTGGATCCAAAAAAAGATCGGACAAAGAATTCACGCCTGAAATATTTTCTTTACAACTTAGTTTAGATAAAATTTTTTTGGTTATCAAAAAAAATATTAGGAGTAACTTATGGAAATTAAGCCGGATAATAAACTGATCACAAAAACTATCTGGGAAATTGTCACCGTCAGCCTCTTCATCGTGATACTGGGATTTCTATTACAGCTGATACCTTCTTTGGACAAAACGATCGATAGCACAAATTTTGTCAGGATCTCGTGGAAAATAGTTTTTTCTCTGATAATTTTGCTCTGGATCATTGCCATTCCCATCAGCATTTTGTGGATAAAAAACCTTACTTATTTACTCAAAGAAGATGAGATCACGATCAAGAAAGGTATCCTGACTAAACGGGAACAACACATTCCACATCGCATGATAACAGATTTTATGCTGGAAAGAAATCTTTTTGATCGCTGGCTGGGAATCGCTTCGATCAAAGTGCAGACTGCTGGGCAATCACAAAATCAGAGTGGATATGAGGGAAAACTCGCCGGTCTAATTAATTGGAAAGAATTGCACAGGCAATTGCAAAATAATTTGCAAACTAAAGATAATTTTCAAACAAAAAATTCTGCCTCTACAAAAATTCCACGAAAATTTGAAACAAGCGTATTAGAAGAATTGAGACAGATCAGAAAAATTTTGGAAAAGAAAAAGTGAGAAAATATTGAAAACATTTCTGATCCTTATATCTTTTTTTATGTTGATCTCCTGCTCGCAAACTCCAGAACCACCGATGGCAAAGATCGCAGCAGACACGCTTCATATTCATAATGAAACGCTGATTGATGATTTTGCCTGGCTAAAAGATAAGAATAGAACTGATCCAGAAGTTTTGGAATATCTCCACGCTGAAAATGAATACACAGAAAATCTGATGAACAATACAAAAAATTTACAGAATAAATTGTTTCAAGAATTCAAAGAACGCATTCCAGAAAACGACGTTAGCGTTCCATTCCAAAAAGGCAGATATTTTTATTATCAACGCCGGGAAGAAAAAAAACAATACACCATTTACTGTCGCAAAAAAAATAGCCTGGAAGCAGAAGAAGAAATTTATCTGGATGTGAATAAATTAGCTGCCAGCAAAGATTTTCTTTCGGTAATCGAGATCAAAGTCAGTCCCGATCATCGCTATCTTGCTTTTGCGGTGGATACGACTGGTGCAGAAAAGTATACGCTGCAGATCAAAGACCTTTTTCAAAATCAAATGCTCTCAGAAAACATCGCAGAAGTCGGAGATATTGCCTGGGCAAATGACAGCCACACGCTGTTCTATTCCAAACAAGATGAAGCAGGCAGAACGTATCAAATATATCGGCATCGATTGGGAAATGACGAAAAAGAAGACGACTTGATCTTCACAGAAAAGGATGACCGCTTCTGGCTGTGGATATCTCGTTCAAGAGATGAAAATTATCTGTTGCTGGGAAGTGATAGCAAAATGACGACTGAACGCTGGCTATTAAATGCTGATCATCCTTCTGGAAAATTTCAGCTGATAGAGCCACGTCAGCAAGGACATCAATATTTTGTTTATCCTCATCAAAATGAGCTTTTTATTCTCACTAATTACCAGGCAAAAAACAATCGGATCATGCAAACAAAAATCGCAAAGCCACGAAAAAAATTCTGGCAGGAAGTCATTCCTCATCGAGATTCTGTCTATATCGATCTTGTCCTTTTTTCAGAATATCTGGTTATCAAAGAAAGAAGCAATGGATCAGAAAAACTGCGTATCTTCCAGATATCTAACAAAAATTCCTATTACATCAATTTCCCTGACCCGATCTACACTTTTTATGTTTGGAAAATAAATTATAAGTCGGAGATTTTGCGTTATTCCTACGAATCGCTGACTTCACCTCTTTCTGTCTTTGAAGTAAATATGAAAACGAAGGCAAAAAAGTTATTGAAAGAGCAGGAAGTTAAAAAAGATTTTAATAAAGATAACTATTGTTCGGAAAGATTTTTTGCTGAATCTGATGAGGGAACGGAAATTCCAATTTCGATAGTCTATCACAAAGATTTGTATGATGGCACAAATCCTATGCTGTTAACAGGTTACGGAGCTTATGGAGATAATTTTGATCCCTATTTTTCTTCATCGCGCTTGAGTCTTCTGGATCGTGGAATTTCCTATGCCATTGCACATGTTCGTGGCGGAAAGGAAATGGGTGAAGAATGGTATGAACAAGGAAAAATGCTGAATAAAAAAAACACGTTCACTGATTTTATCGCTTGTTCCCAATTTTTATTGGAAAACAAAATTGCCGGAAAATTGATCATCGAGGGCGGAAGCGCTGGTGGCCTTCTGGTCGGAGCTGTCTGCAATATGCGTCCTGACCTTTTTTATGCAGCGATTGCTGACGTTCCTTTTGTGGACGTTCTCAACACGATGCTTGATCCAACGCTTTCAGCAGTCGTCAGCGAATATGAAGAATGGGGGAATCCGCAAGATTTTGAACAATATAAGTATATTCTTTCTTATGCGCCCTATGAAAATGTTTCTGCCCAGGATTATCCGCATATTTTAGCTTTAGCTGGATTTTATGATACCCGCGTGAACTATTGGGAACCAGCAAAATGGGTGGCAAAATTGCGCAAGACGAAAACTGATGATAATTTATTACTTTTGCTCACTGATTTTTCTGCCGGGCATTCTGGAGCTTCTGGCAGATATGATTATCTAAAAGAAATCGCTTTCACTTATTCCTTCATCTTGAAGGTTTTGAAAGAATGATGAAAAAAGAAACTCCAGGTAAATAGAAGCAAAAAATATGAAAATTCCGATTAAATCATTTTCGTTCTGCAAAATAATGTTACAAAAAATTGTATAATCCCCCAATTCCAAACTCACCACAAATTTGTTGACACATCGTTTTGCTCTTGGATTTTTTACCACAATCTGAAAGAGGATAAAATATGATAAAAAAGAAATTTGATTTCGGTCCATATCTTTATATTCTGCCCGCAGCGATCATTGTGATCGTTTTTCGCCTCGTTCCAATCATTCTTTCTTTTATCGTCAGTTTTTTTGATTGGACGATCACCGGTCCTGGTGATTTTATCGGTTTCAAAAACTATACTTTGATGTTCCAGGATTCCGAATTCTGGCAATCAATGTTAAATACTTTTTACCTCGTAATCTTTGTCGTTCCCATCAGCCTGATATTATCGCTTGTTTTCGCCAATTTCCTGAATAGAATTGAGAAGCTGAAAAGTTTCTTCCGCTCTATCTATTTTATCCCAACTGTAACTTCGATGGTCGCGATCTCGATCGTCTGGAAAATAATCTTTAACCAACAAACGGGTCTGGCAAATTTTTTCATGAGTCAGATTGGAATCGATCCGCTGGCGTGGCTAGCTGAAAGCCGAGGCGTCTTCGATCTTTTTCTGGCAAATTTTGGCATCGATTTTTCCCAATTTATCACTAATTTATCAAATATTTTCGGCATTTCCTACAACACACTCTATATGTTGCTTGGTGGTCCTTCACTTGCTCTTTTCTGCATTATTATCGTCACCATCTGGAAAGGTCTGGGATACAACACGATCATCTATCTGGCAGGATTACAAAATATCCCAAATGTCTATTATGAAGCAGCTGATATCGACGGAGCGAACAAGATCACACAGTTTTTCAAGATAACCTGGCATTTGATCTCTCCCACGACTTATTACGTTTTGATGATGACGACAATTGTCACATTCCAGGTTTTTTCACAAATATATTTGATGACAGGGCCACCTATTGGCGGACCGCTTGGCACGACAAAAGTGATCGTCTATTTTCTCTTTGACAAGGGATTTGGCGAAAGCAATGATCTCAGTTATGCCAGTGCTGTTGCTTTGGTCTTATTTGCGATCATTTTGACGCTGACGTTGTTACAAAAGAAATTGGAAAAAAAGGTTCATTATTAGGAAATTTTTATGAAAAAAACCATAACATACTTCATTTTGAGCATTTGTGGATTAGCGATGGTCATACCTTTTATTTGGATGCTCACTACTTCTGTGAAATCGCAGCTTGAATTGAACAAAGGAAATGTCGGTTTCCTACCGATCGAAGATCAGGTTACTTACGAAGAAAATGGCGTTATTTATAACGTTTCCAAAGTAAAAACGGAAGGTGACAGTGTTTATGTTCATCTTTTTGACGAAGAAATGAATCGCGTCAGTTCCTATCAAAAGATCGCTCTGGCAGATATTCAATCGAAGCAAAAAGTTAGATTGCATTTCGAAAATTTCAAAACTGCTTTCAATAAAGTTCCTTTCCGCCGATATTTTCTAAATACGATATTTGTTTCCTTTTCCGTCGTTATCGGTGTTTTGATCACAGGATCGCTGGCAGCGTATGCTTTTGCGATCATGCGGTTCAAAGGACGAGATTTCATTTTTTACCTTTTTATCAGCATGATGATGGTACCCCAGCCCGTGTATCTCATTCCATCTTATGTCTTGCTAAATAATCTGGGTTGGATAGATACATACCAAGCTTTGATCATTCCCTGGATCGCAAATATTTTCACCATTTTTTTGTTAAGACAACAATTCAAAACAATCCCTGATGAACTTTTCGACGCCGCCAGAATAGATGGCTGCGGAAGATTCAAAACTTTGTGGAAGATCGTGCTTCCCCTTTCCAAATCTGTGATCTCGACAGCTGCCATTTTTGGATTTATCGGTAGCTGGAACAGCTTTATGTGGCCTCTTGTTATGACAGATAGTCCAGCGATTCGCGTCTTGCAAGTGGGACTCAGTTATTTCTCGCAGGAAGCATCTTCCCAAACTGCATTATTGATGGCTGCTTCGACCTTCAGTATTTTACCGCTGATCATTCTTTTTCTTCTGGCACAAAAACAGATCATCGCCAGTTTTGCTTCCAGCGGCTTGAAAGGATAGAACGATAGAACGATCGACAAATGACAATTGTTATTTCTCAAAAGACTTCTGCATATTCAGATAAAAAACGAAATTAATTGACTCCAAAACACCAGCATAATTTTTATTCTCAAAATTTAATAGGAGTCAATAATGAAAAAATTAGGGTTTTTCCTGGCATTATTTTCAATTTTACTATTTCTTTCGGGTTGTTTACAAAGTCATCGCACAATTCATTTGAATAAAGATGGTTCAGGCAAAATCGTGGAAAAGGTGTTATTATCTGCATCTATGGGTTCGATGATGGGTCAGCAGATGTCTTATTATAATCCAGAAAAATTGAAGGCTAAAGCTTCCAAAATCGGAGAAGGCGTGCAATATATTTCCAGCAAAGAAATTACAAAAAATGAAATGAAAGGTTATGAAGTAGAATATTCCTTTTCTGATATTTCCAAAATCAAATTGGCTGATGATGCCGCAGAAAATCTAATGAATACTGATGTAGAGAATGATGATAGCGATTTCATCACTTTCCAATTCCAAAAAGGCAAAGAATCAGAATTAAAAGTGATCATGCCAGAGGAAGAAAAACATTCTAAAGAAGAACTGGTAGCCGAAGAAGTGGAATATGAAGCAGAACCTGAAGTTTCTGAAGAAGAACAACACCAAGCTATGGAAATGGCGAAACAACTTTATGCGGATATGGAAATTTCCACGCGTATCATTTTTGATGGTGAGATCACAGAAACAGATGCAATGCACAAAACCAACAAAGAAGTTATTTTGGAAGAGATCATTTTTGCCGATCTTCCTCAAGATGGAAAAATGATGGAATTGATGAATAGCACAAAAGAAATGGACGCTGCAGCAATAGAAAAATTGATGAAAGATTATCCTGGCATCAAGATCGAAAACAATGACGAAATAACGATCAAGTTCAAATAAAAAAGAGAGTCAAAAAAAGATATCCGATAATGCGAAGCGAGATTGCTATCGCCACGAAATTGAAGAAAGAAATTCGGAAGATCCCAGCAGCGATCGTGATCGGATCACCGATGAAAGGCGCCCAGGAAATGAATAAACTCCAAACTCCATACTTCTGAGTATAATCAATCGCCTTTCTGCCACTGCGAGACCTTTGTAATTTTGGAATGAGCGGTTTCCCAATCAGATAACCCAGCCAGTAATTCACAGCGCAACCTGCACTGTTACCCACCGAAGCTGAGATGAAAGCTTTGAGTGGAGACATGCCGGCTGCCATCGCTGCGAACATCAAAGCGGAAGAGCTGGCTGGAAAGAGCGTAGCTGCAATGAACGAGCTGAGCATCAAAGCCCAGAAACCGTAATTCTGAATAAAATCGGACATCCAGATGGGGAGGGACATAAGCTAAATTAAATTTTAGGCTTCCAAGCCTTCTTCTATTTTTTCAATGAAGTATTTCAAACTTTTAACTTCACTAAGAGTATCATCAGAATAGAGAAGGTCAAAATCTAGTCTTGTTGATATCTCATATGCTTGATCTTCAGTTTTCTTATATGATCGACCTACTAAGTTGTAAATCTTATTAATCGTTTCAGCGGGATGTGGTAATGATTCAGGATTAATCTCGGATAAATTTATGTTTATCTTATTCTTAATATACTCAGAAGTTAATTTACAAGAAATCTTACTAAAAATATTTGGATCTGCAAGAAACCAAGCTTCTAACTCCATTATAGCCAATACAAATTTTACTTTATTTTTATATGTATAGTTTTCAATTTTATTAGTGAAATTTTTTATAACAACATCTTTTTTATTTCTTGGATTATTATATAAATCCTGAAGAGCAATTAGAAAATTATAATTATTCCTGATTATCATATTCTCAGCTCGGTCATACATCGCAGGTAATACATTTCCATCACCGGCGCAATCGAAGATAAGAAAATAATAATTTGTTTCTGGATAATTTCTTTTTGAAAGAACTTCAGTTCTATTCTTGTTTTTTAATTTGACTTCAATACGAGAGAATTTGTGTTCACCGCCTAAATATTCGGTTAAGAATTTAACAACGAATATTCTCTCAGTTTGGCCTTCAACAAATATACCAATTTTTTTCAAAACTAATTTCCATTACCATACATTTTTCCAGTAAATAAATCAAAATTGTTTAATCCGGTATATCTAAAATCATCAAATAACTTTTTGCTATTTTTATAGTTATATGATTTTACAGTTTGACCAATTCTGTCCAAAATGTTCAAATATTTCAAGTCTACAGAATTAATCATAAATCTATGATTCGATGTTACAATTAACTGTATGTTTGTATTTTTTATTTTTGATACGAGGAGTTTTATTATTTTTTTTGATCTTTGATAATCCAATCCTTCACCTATATCATCAATAATAATTGTACAGGATTTGTCTAATTTGATTAGTTGTTGTATGATTATCACCAATGCAATTGCTCGGAACATTCCCTGGGACATTTGTGTCTGATCTATTTCACAATTTAAATCCTTTTCCTTGATGGTTGTAAGCAAAACCTCTGTAGAAAGATTTGATTGCATAATTGATTTTACATTTATGGAATCTATTGGATAATCTATTAAACTCAGATATTCTTTAATTTGGTCTATATCCTCTTTATTTAATAACATTTTTTTTAAAATGTAGGGAGTTGCTCCTAAATCATCAAAAAATTCCGTTTGATTCGGGTCTATTGGAACTGAAATATTATTTGGTTTTACGTTTGTAAAATTGTAACCGTTAAAATTCTCTGACCACTTAATGAAATTTTCAAAAAAACTGTATTCTTTTGTATCTCGCCTTACATGTAGAACAAGAGTATTATTAGGAGGATTAATGATATGCGTCTCATTGTCAATTTCTGAATAGATCGAGCATTCAGTCCCGGTTCTTAATAACTTCTTAATACCGTCTATTGTAATTTCTTCTCTTTTTACTTTCCCCTTTTCAATAGATAAAATGTAATTATAAATATGTCTATCATCCTTGAATTCCAAATCCCAATTACCATTGAGCAGTTTGGATTTTCTAGAAATAATTTTAGCAAAAGCTGAAATTACTCTAACTAATCTTGTCTTCCCTGTTGAATTTAATCCAATGACTAAATTAATTTTATTAAAACATAAATCTTTGATTTCCCAAAAGTTATTTTTTTTTCTATTCTCATAATAGCTAAGTTTTGATATAATCATTATTACCTCTTATTTATTAAAATTTAATAATTAAGTACTTGAATCAAGGTCAAGTTAAATTTTACCTAATCTGAGCGATTGTAAAATCAGTCAGCATAAATTTTCAAAAA
>JAGYMQ010000112.1 GCA_018400535.1 Candidatus Cloacimonadota bacterium | reverse complement strand
CTCTTTCCCCTCTTTCCCCTCTTTCCCCTCTTCCTCTTTCCGTGGATCCCTTAATTTAAAGTTTCTTTTTTAGATACTATCCCCAAATTTTTATGAAATCATTCTGTGTTTTCTAATATTTGCTATTTGTGTAACTTTTTAATAGCTTCATTTTTTTCTTTGTTCAATATTTTTTTAAGTTGAGAATATTCTTTTTTTGTGATATTTCCTGTTTGGTAGTTAAAGTTTATTACTTCGATCATTTTCTCTACGTTTTCTTGTATAGCGTCTATATCTTTGAAGTTTTGGTTTTTGATTCTGTATTCGATATCGTTTACGATGGTTCCTGCTGTTCCGAAGAGGAAGTGTTGTATTTTATTTTTGAGTGATCTTGATGTGTATTTGTATTCGAGAGTTTTGTCTTTATAGTCTGTGATTCCGAGTTCTTTGAATGTTTTTTTGATGATGGTAGTGTCTATGTTTTCTATTCCGAGCGTAGCTTCGATGACTTGCACGATTTGTCTATAGAATGGCAGGAATGTTTCTGGTAGTGTTTTCAGTAGGTATGCGTAGTCTCTGATGTGGTAGTAGCTTTTATTTTTATCTGTTGCTATAATGATGGTAAGTCTTGTGAGTTCTGATATTTTATTTATAGCTCCGAGCGCTAGTCCTCCTAGCGAGTATCCTGACATTGTGAGTAGTGGGTCGTATGGTTTTCTTCTGTCGCCTGTGATCAGAGAGTAGATGGAATTTACGATCATAGCTCCAGCGATGATATTCCATGTGATAGATCTTGTAGCTGAGATTCTTGCTGCGTATGGTTTTCCGATTTCAGCGTCGATATTTCGGAATTTTTGCAGGTCGAGTATAAGTGATTGTGCTCTTGATTTTGGGTAAACGAAGAGGTTGTATAGGATTTTATTTTCACCTTGTTCTACGGTAGATCTTTCGTATCTGTTGTATGTGAAGTGTACTTTTTTTGTGAAGTTTCCAGCCCATTGCAGTGCGAAATCTTCTTTTCCTTTTATGAGTAGTGTTTCGAGTGCTTGGTATCTTTCTCTTGCTGTGAGTTCGGCGAATCCGAATTTTTTCATCATTTTTCCGAATTCTTTTATTGTGGCTTCTTTTTCGTTTATCAATATTTTGCCGTTTTTAATTTCGAGATTTTCTATGGCGCTTTTAATTTTTGCGAGTGACGTGAAGAATGTTATTGATCTATTTAGTGAGTCTGACACGGCGATCATATTCATCGCCGAAGCAAAGGTGTTTATGTTTCTGATGACGGGTATTTTGTTGAATGGATTTATGTCGAGATATAATAGGTCGTGCGTGATCCCTCTGAGCTGCGTTACTTGTTTTTTGAAGTATTCTATTTCGTAGTCTGTTGGTTTGTGTGCAAGGACGGATCGCAGTTTCGTTATCAACAGCGGGTCGTATGCGATTGGCTGCAGGATATTTCTGACAAACATTTTCGGGTTCAGGAATATTGTTTTAGCTGCCTGCGAGAACAACATCATCATCATATCTTTCCCGATGTCCGAGTAGTCTGTTTCTCCAAGCATAGTTTTTATGTTTCTTTCTGTTGCGTATTTGAATAATTTTGGATCATCTACATAGTTTATTACGCTGTCGATCATCATTCTGAAGGCTTCGATATCGATTCTTGTGTATTTCATATAGGTAACGTTTCTCAAATATGAGGATAATCTTTGGACTATGTTCCTTGAGGATGTTGCATATACTGGTTTTTCGATCGATTTTAAGTGCTTATCTGACATTTTGTAGGCGCTTTTGGAGTATCTTTGTATTCTCTGTGAAAACATTTCGATAATTGAATATCCATCGCGTATTACACCGAAGCTCTGCTTGTCCGACCACTCTCTTAAATCCCGCAGCCCTTTTTCTTGTATTATTCTGATCGCTTCCCTGATTGCGGGATTTGGTGCGTTTGGGAGATATACCACCTTCATATCCGATAATGTGGGATCATCAATGCTTTGTATGTCCTTGTTCTTGTTGTCGAGATAGAAGGATATTATTCTCTGGAATCGGATATCGTTTTTGTAAGAATTGAGGATGTTCGATATTCTGTCGGCAATTATCTTTTCATTTTTTGACAATTCTGTGGGAGTTTCCGGCACGTTTTTGAAATACGCAGGGAGATGCGATGCGATATATAATTCTATCCTCTCCATAGATTTTTCGGACCGGATGATCTTTTTAAATGTGTTTATTGGCATCCCCTCGTGTATCGAGTCGAGGGTAGCGTGCAATTTATCCTGTGCTATATTCCGCTTTTCTAATATTTTTTTCCAGGTTCTACCTATCGGAACGGAAGTAGCCTCTTCAATGGCATCGTATAAATATCGCATATCGAGGAGTTGCTCCCACTTTTGTTTTATGTAGTCCACGCTTATGTCGGGTCTCATACCCGATTCTGCCTGGTGCTTCCTGACATTAAATCTTACTCGCTTGTCTTTTTTTGCAAACTCCTGATCCATCCTATCCAATTCTCTCGTTAATACGTTATCCTGCTTGCTCCTTGCCGTGTCAATAGCGGCTTCGTCACTCAAGAATATGTCCGAGAATATTAGCCTGTTTAATATTCCTCTTCCCTGCTGCTCGGATATCGTGAATGCCGTGTTGGCCGTGTTGCGAAGCAGTTTTTCAGAGAATGTTCTCTTCCCTGTGACCTGTCTCAATATCATCTGGAAACTTTTCGGCGTTATGTTGCTGTCTTTTAACATCTGCTCGTATTTGTTGGTTATGTGGTCATACGTCGCCTTTGTTATTAGTTTGATTCTTTTGCCCCTTCTCCATACATACACCACATCTTCTATTTTTCTTACCTCATCTACGATCATTTCCAGCTCTTGTATCGTTAATTTGTTCGGTGTGAGTGATGCCACCTTCTTCCCGTGCTGTGCTGCTATTCGCCTGACTATCTTTTTCAGGTGCTTGTTCCCTATGTTTTTTGTGATGTGTTCAATAGTATGGATGATCTGCATCTTCTCTTTGTATTCTTCTATTAACATATCGTTCTTTTCTGCTAATCTCTCGAGTAGGTCTTCTCTTGTGTCCTGCGGAGTTCTGACGGACTGGAAATTATTGTACTGCTCGTCCGTCATCTTCTTCAACTCTTCATTCGCCAGCCTGATGGTTATGAATCTCAAATTTTTGATTTTCTGGACAGCCTTTTCTCGTAGCTCCCTCTCTTCTTCTGTTTCGGCAGCAGTCGTCTCTTTAACTCTGTGCTTCGGATCGAAATACTCTTTCATAGCCTCTTGGGAATCCTCGCTCGCTACCAATAACGTCATCGTTTGGTTCTCTTTATACACATATCCGATACTGGATTCGTTCTTTTTCTGAATCCCTACAAGTAAATCCTCGACCGCATCATTCGTTATTGCAAATTTGGCTTTGCTCTCTGGGGAGAATATCTTGTTGTGCGTTTCAATAAACATCTTGGGATCGATGAATTTCAGCATATTCCGTGCCTGCTCTTCACTGATCTCGCTATCTGCGTATTCGAAAGAAGAGGATAGATACGGAGGATCGAGATAATATCCAGAATTTTCCGAATCTTCCGTGTCCTCGTTGATGAAATCGACCGCATCCTTGTTATAAATTTTTAAATCCACGCTGGTTTTATCTAATACTTTTTTATGCGCTTTCAATGTGTTAATATATGCGTCATTATTTAATATTTTATTGAATGGAGTTTTGAATCCGCTGCTGCCTATAAAACCTTGTCCAGTTTGTGACTGTATTGCGATCATACTGTGGATAGCCTTAACGAACGCATTTTCAAGCTCAGATAATTCTTTGTGCTCACTGTTGTATATGTCCATAATGTTTTGAAACAATTTTCTAAATAGTGCATAAATGGTTTCATCCGTAATCAATGCATCGAGATTGTTCTTTATACAATATTTTTTGAAATCGTCCGTCCCCACCATACCACCAGATTCAATAAATTCTTGTAAATATCCGATTATTTCATTGTCGCTTCTTCCCTCTGCTACCCCATTTGTTTCTTCCACTACGACACTCTTGAATTTTTCTATCGCCCTCTGGAATGCAGCAATCACCGTGTCTATCTCTTCCTCTTGTAGCGCCTTTACTATCGTGTATTTTTCTTTGTCAAATATGTTGACGTGATATTCTTTTAATTTCCCATCTTTCCTGTTCCATAGATTTGTAAGATTAGGGAATAATGTGAAGGATCCACCATAGGGGACATAAATTCTTTCTACTCCCTTGTTTATCCAATCTTCGAATAATTCGCGGAACATACCCAGCGATCCTCTCTTATTCCCACGCATTGCAAACAGTATGTCAATGTTTCTCGATCTCTGTAATTTCACTCTCTTGATCTTGCCTTTCGTTCTTTCTGTGAATCTGTTTACCGCTTCTCTGTTTCTCCTACTCTTGTTCCTCAATTCCCGCACTTCCCTTACTTCCTGCGTTTGATCTTGCTTGTGTTTTAATGCTTTCCTATTGTATTCACCTCTGTGCGGGATTATCCCGAAGGTTTCCTTTATTGCGTCTTCCTGCGTTGTGTCTCTGTCTGCGAATATCGTTCCTTCATATCCAGCCACCATATCGTGGAACTTTTTGAATTTGCTGCTTATACTCGCTGTCCAACCTTTAGTATTACTATTTACATATTGCTCTGTCAGCCACATTGCTAAAGTCGAATAGGTATCTCTCGGAGTGACCTTGTCGAATATGTCCTCTTGGTTTGCCCACTCTTCAAAATTTTTGGCTTTCGACATTGAATATTCGTCATAGGCATGTATCGATTCGAATACGTCTTGCAGTATATTCCAACTATCATTTTCCTTTCCGAGATGTATAATGTTTTTGGATATGACATTTTGCACTCTTCCTGGCATAGACCTGTATTTCATATCCATGTCTACCGGAGCATTTTTGAATAATTGATATTCCGCCAGAGATAGAAGGTCTGTTATCGCATCGGCAGTGATATTCCCCTTCTCGTTTATAGCGCTATAATATTGTGATGCATCTATGTATCCGTGCTTATGCATATAATCTAATGTCTTTTGAGCGTTGCTTCTTATTATCTCTCGTGTCGTTGCGTCAGGATCGGACACGTTAGAAAATAAAATGTCTATTATCGTTGCGTAATTTTCTTGTGCCTTCATAGCTACAGTGCTACCCGATATTCTCCTGACGCCACCAGTTTCTAAATCCGACGCTACATACTGCCCAAGCTGAACAGCCTTTTTGTCCGATACGTCTGCCATAAACACGAGGACAGGGTTATCGATCTTGTCTATCTCGTCTCTGCTTACACCTATCTTGTCGGCGTTGTCTTTCAGCCATTGCACGTAGTCATCGTATTTACCCTTGTAGTTCTCAATAGCGTGCAGTATCGCTGCCGATCGATTGTTCCCTTGAACCACTTCCGATCGTGTATTTACCGTAGGCAATCCATCATATGCCGTTCTCGTATAGAAGGATAATCTATCAGGATCCAAATTTTTAGCGATATCGTCCATCGCTTTAAAACTATATGCTTTTTTCCTGTGACCTTTAGGCTGCGCATCTTGTATGAAATGGAGTCTGTTCCTGTTCTTGTTTATGTGGGAAGGTTGTAAATATTCGCTCGGTATTATCGTTAGTCTACCCTTTACCGCACTTATGTCTTTCGAGAAATTTATCCTCAATTCATCGCCCACTAACTTTTTGTCTGGGGGTATCTCCTCTTGTCGGAATACTTTTTTTTCTCCGTCATATACGTATCCCCTCTTTCTGGATTCCTCTGGAGCAGAATATCTTATGTCTTCCTTTATGGGTTTCTCATTAATTTTATATCGTTCTCTCAAATCCAATGTGACGTTTTTGTCCATTCCTCGTGAATGTAATAGCTCGTTTGCCAGCTTGTCGAACATCTCTGCTTCCGATAACTTTTTGTGATGCTTGGCTCTGGTCGTTATATCTTCGACCATTTTGTCTGTAAGAAATTTGACTACGTCGTTGAACTCTTTTTTGGTTTTATCCATTAAAGTTTGTGGATTGGCTCTCTGATCTGCGATTAATAAATCATTAGGCATCAGCTTGCCCGATTTTGACATTTTGTTTATCATCTCTGCTACTACACCGATTGCATCACTATGAGTTACTTCCTTGAGGAATTCCCAAAAGACATCTTCGTGCGCCAGCAATCCCATATAATCGTTAATTATCTCTGTCAATACTTCGAAGTGCGTTGTGTATGTCTCTTTCAATGCATTGTCATAAAAAGAAGGGAATAGCTTTTCCATTATTTTATGATTGTCCAAACTGCCGACAGAGTCTCCTCCCAGCCTTTTGAGTATTTTCTTAACCATATCAAAAAACTTTCTGAGCGTCTTTTCATCAGTTAACTCAATTTTATGCATATATTCGTGCATAAAGATAGAAGGGATCGCCGACTTTTGATCAGCACTTATGTAAATTGTATTGGCTATAGGCACTATTTTCCCCTGCAGTCCAAACTCGGCTACGAAGAAAACAATGTTGACGCCGAAAGCCTCGCTCAATGCGTCTGCAAGGTCTTTGTGCTCTCCGTCCGTTAATGAATAATGCCAGATATATGGTGAGAAATCATTCTCCTTCAACCATTCTTTTTGATTTGTATCAAGGCGAGATACCACTCTCTGATCGGTCGTATCGATAGTATCTTTTTCAAACATATCTTCGAAAACGCTCAACAATTTTGGATGCAAAGATGACTCAAATGCCCTGTATATTTCCCTGAGCCAATTCATTAATTTTTTAAACACAGATTGTATTTTGTTGTTTTTGCTTTTTGCACCGAAAATCATATATCTTTCAAAGTTGGTTGTGAAAAACCGCTCAAATAGATCGTATGGTATTTTCTTTGCTTCTTCTTCTGTAGAATATATTCCTTTTGGGCTACCCTTTGAATAAAATGCTTTTTTTATGCTATCGATGGACATATCTATGCCCCTCGATATTTTTAGGGAATTACCATACTTGTCGTGGAATGCATCAAAAATGTCATTTATTATTTTCATAGATTCTTCATTGCCTTCGAACGCTTCCAGCATTCTGGCTTGAAGATACGGCACTGCTATCAACTGCGAAATCGGGACTACTTTTTCGACGGTAGGATACTTGGAGTTTCTTGCTGCCTCATCTAATCCTATGACCACCTTCCTTATTGCCTCTGTGTCGTGATCCACTATTTGCCCGTGTTGTCTTAGTCTTGTTCTCTGGAATCTGGTGTTGTATGGTCTTTTTAATGTGATTTCATTTTTCTCACCGATTTCAAATTTATCATAGTATTCTGCTTTGCTTATCCCTGTTCTTTTGGATTCCCTTTCTGCAAATAGGTCAAACATATCCATTAATAAATCTGCTCTTTCCTTACCGTGCCTTTTGGCTATCTCTCTATGCATTTGGCTACGTGCGTCAGAACCTTCTTTTGACATTGATAACATATCCGCTTCAATGGAAGCACGGGCCGAGGACGGTGTTTTTGGTTTTGCGGTCTCTTTTGGTAATTTTGCTTTCCTGCTGACAATTTTATCTCTCGATTTCGTAATATCAAGATTTTGGGTTTCTTCTAAAGCAGCTAATTCTGCATCGTATTTAGCGTTGATTTCTGCTTCTTTTTTATTTCTTCTTTCTTTGGCTTTTTGTTTTTCTTCTTCTAGCCAAGTATCAGCGTCTTTTTTAGAATCAAATCTAATTGTTTCTACTTCTCCTGATTGGGTCATTACCCCATCAGTATTTATTTGTGGTTTATTCACTTTAGTAATTATTTCATAACCTTCTCCTTCAATATTATCGGTAGTTACGTCATCTCTTGTGGCTTCAACTTTCATCCCTTCTGAATATTCTTTACCTACTTCTAAAGGGGCTTCTTGATTAGATTCTAAATCATTTTTTTGCCCTTCTACTCTTGTAAAACGGTCATTTATATATTTGTCTTTCTCTTCTTGTCTTCTTCTTTCTATCTCAGCTTTTTTAGCTTCCGTAATACTATCCTTCTCCTCGTCAGTTTTGGTGTGGACCGGCGCCGACTCAACCTCTTGCTCGTCCTCTTTAACTCCCGCAATCTCACTGAGTGTTGATTTCAGCTCTTTATCCAGGATTAATTGCATTTCATTTATTTTTCCGATGACAGATTGGTGTCTTGTCCACTGTTCGTCGTTCATCTGTGGGGACATTTGCTCGTCGTTTTCCTGATATGCTTTTTGGATAGCCTGGAATATCGTGGCAGACATAATTGGTTTGTTTATATCAAATAGAGATGCACCTTCCTCAATGGCACTTATATAGTCGTCTACGCTATTTACACCTTCAAGATTGTCTACAGCTTTGGATGCGTTGTCTATATCCTTTAGTGAATCTATGGCCATTTCCTTGGTTGTTCGACCGCCATACGTGTCGTCATTTTTGAATCGATTCTTCTTGATCGCTTGCAATATTTTTTTTCTAATAGGCTGTGCATTTTCGCTGTCACCATTTAGCTTTGCGTTTGCATATTCGTTCAAGTCATTGTTCAGATTTATAATGTCGTGGTTTGCCTCTATGTCATTTAAAACTTCGGTGGTTTGTGTAACTATGTTCTCTGGCAATTTTTGTACCGCTTTGCTAATGTTCTCGCCTATGTTTTCTCTCTGATCTTGATCCTTATACGATTTGTTGTATTTATTGATCAGGGAATTTAGGGATTCTATTTTTTTGTCTAATTTTTCCATTTGGGCATTTTTTATTTTCATATCAGCGTATTTACCGATCAGCCCTGTGGACATACCAAAAGTCATCGTTCCAGGTGATCCCCAAGCTTCGGTCAGTCCGCCATTGATCGATTCGACGAATGTGTTCATTGTGTTCCTGTCTGTGAACTCCGTATCCCCATAGGCGACGTTTGTCAGGTAATCTGCCCATTGTCCGTAAAAGCCTTCCTGAAACTCGTCTACGTATCCCGCCTTTAAGTTTTTCATAAAAGACTTCACCACCGAATCTTTAAACGCTTTTCTGGACGTATCTCTTGCCAGATTAGTCCATCTGTCTAAGTTGTTGAATTCAAATTGTTCGAGCATTGCTTCTGTTACTCCTGCTATGCCGCTTTTTGTCCACGATTTAAGAGATGGCAATGTCTCTTTCTTCTGTTTTGATAGTTCATCGAGTAGCGCCGTTCCGCCAGCGATAGCTCCAAACGCAGAAAGTGAAATGGTATTTGCGTTTTTTAATGGGAGTCCGCCTCTTAATGAAAAGGCGAGTGCTGTCATCGGAGCACTTTGCGCCGTGTTTCTTGTTAATAAGCTTAGTGCGTGTCCAACCTTGCCTTCTAATATTAGATCTACTACGCCTTTTTCGTCTCCTTTAATATAAGGAGTGTGTGCTGCTAACATCATTTGGGTCTCTTTTGGCGAAAACTCTCTTTCCTGTGGCGATTTTATTCCAGCAGATTCTAATGCCGATTGGTAAATTGTTTGTCCACTTACATACATACCAGCGAAACCAACACGGAGATTTTTCCAGAGATTGTGTGGATTCTTTTGTCGGTTTTCCATTAGCTCTTTATAATGTTTGTTCTCCTGCATCTGGAATTGTGGTAAGAGGTCAACAGCGTGCTTGTATGCGCTGTCAATATCACCTGTTTGCCTATACAATCTTGTAGCCGATTCTAATAATTTGGGATATTTGTCCGATAAAAGCGATTTATACGTTTTTGGGGCTTTGCTTAATAATTTTTCCTTTTCTTTTTCTGCTTTGTACTTGGCGAGAATAACATATTTCTCTTCTATTTTGTCAGGATCACCTGTAAGTTTATACTCTGTGGCAAGTTGCTTTCTCCTGTCCTCAGAAAGATTTCCCTTTTCTAATTCTGCTATTTCTTGGTTTATCTTCTTAATATTTTCTTTTATTTCGCCTTCTTTATAACTCGCTACTCCCTCTGGCTTAATAAGATCATAAATCGCATGATATTCTTCTTCTTGTGCATTACCTAGTTCTAACACCATATCTTTTATCTGGTGTTCTTGATCCAATAGATCTTCATAATCTTTTATGAATGACGTTATTTCCTTTTTGTCTTTTGGACTCATATATGGCCACATTGGTGAATTGAACACGGAGTCCCTTGCTCTCGCCAGTCCCTTCTTCTTATCTTTAATATCTGTGTTTTGGAAGTTCTCGCTTACCAGATACGGTACCAGATAATACGGGGACGCATCAGAATTTATACCTTCGGCTATTTTCTCGATCATAAACATCGATTCCACAAATTGCTTCTCATCGTATTCTTTGATTATTTCGTCTATGTTTATGTTTATGGATTGCTTTTCAGATTGTTTCTTTTTATCGTATTCTTTGATTATTTCGTTTATGTTTAAACTCATTTTGAACTCGCATTTATCTTCCAACTTTTAATTATACGTGAAATATCCTCTGTGCCCTTATTCCCTTTAGCATACTCATACAGTACCTGCACCAATTTCTCTTTCTCTTTATCGTTTATTTGTTCATTGGAAAGGTTTCTAAAGATGTGTTCTCTTATAGTGTCAATACCGATTTCACCATCTGGCAATAATTTCGACATATTTTTGCTATCTCTGGCTAATCTTTTTTTAGCACTGTTAAGATATTCTGTGTATTTATTTTTGTAATCTTTGACCTCATCTAATTGTTCTATGTATTTAGTATAATCAAGGCCATCTTCTCCCTTTAGGCTATTGTAGCCAAAATAATTTAATTGTGATTCCACGTTAAGATCATTTAAATTATCATCGAACGCTAATAAGGTATCCTCTTTATACATCAGGTTGTTTCCAGCTACATTGACAAGGACGGGATCAATATCTCCATGAAATTTGCCTTTATATGAATTACTTCTTATCATCAATGGTGGGTCAGGTTTTTCGGGCAGTGGTTCTGTTTCTAGTTTATTTTGTGGCTCTTGATTAATCCTAGCGAGATACTCTGCGAGGGGCGTATCATTTACTGTTATTACTCCTTTATTCTCATCGTATTTTACCTCCGCCTTTATCCCACTTTTTGCCAGCTGTAGTTTTACATTCTGTATTTTATTTTCTATTTCTACTTGTTTTTTGGCGATATCGGGATCGGAGCTGTATTTACCTAATCCTGTTATCTTTCCCTTTTCTATTTTTAAATTCTTAGCTACAGCTTCTGGCAGAATCTGTTGAAGGGAATTCAGTCTGGATTCCAGTTGTGCCTTTTGATAAATCCTAGCGCGATACTTTGCGAGGGGCGTATCATTTACTGTTATTACTCCTTTATTCTCATCGTATCCTACCTTCGCCTTTATCCCTTCCTCTGATAGCTGTAGTTCTACTCTCTTTATTTGATCTTCTATTTCTACTTGCCTTAGGGCGATTTCGGGATCGGAGCTGTAGTCATCTAATCCTGTTATCTTTCCGCCCTTTATTCCTAAACCCTTAGCTACATCTAATGGCAAATTCCGTTGAAAGAGATTCAGTGTGGATTCCAGCTTTTTTAGCTCGTCGTTCTCTTTTTTCTTTTCTTGATCTTCTATTTCTACTTGCCTTAGGGCGATATCGGGATCGGAGCTGTATTTATCTAATCC
>JAGYMQ010000111.1 GCA_018400535.1 Candidatus Cloacimonadota bacterium | reverse complement strand
TCTTTCAACGGCGCTTCGATGATCATTTCCAATGTTTCACGTCTTAAATATTCTTTCATCGTTCTTTTATTCGCTACGCGCTTCCCTGTTCCGGGTGTCAATCGTATTCTTGCAGTGGATTTTTTCCGTCTGCCGATTGCATCAAAATATTGCATTAGATAATCTCCCTGATTTGTTAAAATTCTAATTTCTGGGGCTGCTGTGCTATATGAGGATGTTCGTTCCCAGCATATACTTTCAGTTTGTTGATCATTTGTCTTCCCAAAATATTTTTTGGAAGCATTCCTCTGACGGCCTTTTCAATAATCGTTTCTGGTTCTTCTTGCTGCATTCTTTTGAAGGTTTTCTCGGTTCTGCCACCAGGATAGCCACTATAGCGTTGATATAATTTTGTGAGCTCTTTGTTACCAGTCAATTTCACTTTTTCGGCATTGATAACAACCACGTAGTCACCAACATCAAGATGCGGTGAAAAATAGGGCTTATTTTTGCCGCGCAATATTGCTGCTATTCGTGATGCCATCCTACCTAAAACCTGTTCTGATGCATCAATCAAAAACCAGGCACGGTTTATATCTTTTTCTTTTGGTGTGCTCGTTTTCATGCTTTCTCCTTGCTTTTTATCATTATTCGATGATCGAGACGGAACAAATATTTGAAGCGCTGTTTTGCTGTCAAGAATAATGAAATTTCTATCCTGATAAACTTAAATTTCGGGATACCATGTTTTTTCTGAAAATCACAAACTAAAAAAAATTTCAAACAAGGAAATCGATTTTTTCCTTGTAATAATAATTTCGTTGATTTAATTTGAATCTATGGAGTTTTTATGAAAAAGATAATTGTTTTGTTGTTCATGTTGATCGGCATTTCAGTGATAGCACAAATGCGAGAACCAGCTGTTGCTGGGCAATGGTATCCCGCAGATAAAAGTGCTTTGAGTAAAATGCTCTCTTCATTCTTTCAAAATATTGATCTGCAGAAAAATTATGACGAACTCTTTGGTATCATTTCACCTCATGCTGGTTTTGTTTATTCTGGTCAAGTCGCTGCTTACGGCTATTCGCTTTTAAAAGATACAAAAATAGATGTTGTTTTTTTGATTGGTCCCAGTCATCATTTTTTTGAAAATAAGATCAGTATTTATGCTGGAGAATCCTATCAAATCCCCACTGGAAAAATCGATATCGCTCAAAACCTGGCGCATCAATTATTGGAAACTGACGAGAATTTTGTTTTTAACCAAAAACTGCACCAGCCAGAACATTCGTTGGAAGCACAGCTACCCTTTTTGGATCACGTTCTCGATGATTTTAAGATCGTTCCGATCCTGACCTCAACAAACAATTTTTCACTTTTGAAAAAAATGGCGAAATCGATTTGCAAGATCGTGGAAGAACATCCTGAAAAAAAATTCTTGTTCATTTGCAGCAGCGATATGTCTCATTATCATTCAGATAAAATCGCCCGAAAGATGGATCATTTAACGATCGATTTGATCTTGCAAAAAAACTGGAGTGAATTGCAAGAAAAGATACAGACTGGGAAATGTGAATTATGTGGATATGCTGCCCTTCAAATATTTCTGGAAGTGATGCGTTCTTTTGGAAATGATGATGCTGAATTGTTGTATTATGCAAATTCGGGAAATATTTCTGGAAACAGCCAAAACGTGGTTGGTTATAGTTCGATAGTTTTTCCCAAACAAAAGGAGAAAATTATGACAGAAGAAGAAAAAAATTATTTATTGAATTTAGCTCGTAAATCGATCAAGGAATATTTGCTAACTGGCGAAAAGCATATTCCAGCTAAGCCCAAATTTGATCTTTTAAAAAAAGAACGAGCTGTTTTCGTTACTTTACACAAAGATGGGCAACTGCGGGGCTGCATCGGTCATATGCACGCACAAATGCCACTTTACCAAGCAGTTGCAGAAATGGCAGTTAGTGCCGCTTTTCAAGATCCGCGGTTTCCCAAACTCCAAAAAAATGAACTGTCACAAATCGAGATCGAGATATCTGTGCTCTCGCCGATGCAACGCATCCAAGATTATGAACAAATAAAAATAGGAAGAGACGGCGTTTGGGTCAAAAAAGGATTTCAAAGTGGTGTCTATTTACCGCAGGTTGCAGAAGAAACAGGCTGGGATCGTGAACAATTCTTGGAAAGTCTTTGTGCTCACAAAGCTGGTTTGCCAAAAGATGCTTACAAAGAACCTGATATCGAACTTTATATTTTTCAGGTTGAGAAATTCAGTGAGTGAATATGAAAATATTGCAGAACGCAAAAATATTGAACGAGAGAACTGGTGGCACAAAAACGGTGAATATTTTATGTGATAACAAAATATTGAAGATCACGAAAAAACCAATTCAAAAGGCAGCTGCTTTTCAAATCGATCTGAAAGATAAACTCGTGATACCAGGTGGCATCGATCCTCATGTTCATTTCAATGATCCAGGTTTCACAGAAAGAGAAGATTTTGCGACAGGCACAGCCGCAGCGGCAGCTGGCGGAATTACTACGATAATCGATATGCCCTGCACTTCGCTTCCTCCAGTCACAAATTTTCAAAATTTCCAAAAAAAAATGGAGATCGTCCAAAAAAAAGCTTTTATAGATTTCTCTTTCTGGGGTGGAATTCGGCAGGAAGATTTCTCTAAAATATCTCGCACAATCTCAGAACTCTGGCAGGCTGGAGTAGTTGGATTTAAAATATATACGATCTCTGGAATGAAAAAATTTTCAGCTTTGAATTATAGTCAGATCGGAAAAGTGCTGAAAAAATTTCCCGAAATTCTTTTCGCTTTTCATGCAGAAGATCCAAAGATAATCGCTGAAGCAGAAAAAAAATTGATCATCACACCAGAAAATTATGTTCATTCCAGACCGATAGCCGCTGAATTTAGAGCTGTCAAAGAAATTATTTCCCAGATGAATTTGCGCAATCGGGTTCACTTTGTTCACATCAGCAGCAAAGCAGCAGCAGAATACATTTCACAAAACAAATCCCATTATAATCTGAGCTTTGAAACCTGCCCACATTATCTCCAATTTTCAACAAAAGACCTGAAAATATTGCACGGAAAATTGAAAGTTGCTCCCCCCGTGAAATTTTCAAAAGATAAAGAATTTCTGAGAAACTCTCTGCGCACAGGAAAACTGGATTTTATAGCCACCGATCATGCTGGTTGTGAATGGAAAAAAGAAAAGATTAAGAAAAATTTTGCTGAAGTTTATCAAGGCATTCCCGGCACGCAACTGATGATCCCCTATTTATTTTCTGAATTTTATTTGAAACAAAAAATCAATCTAGCAAGAATGATCCAGTTAACTTCCGAAAATGCTGCAAAACGATATGGACTATTTCCTAAAAAAGGCAGCTTACAGATCGGGACAGATGCAGATTTCACAGTTATTGATCTGAATAACAAGATTAAGATCGACGAAAAAGCGCTGCTTTCCAGAGGAAAATATTCACCTTTTCACCAAAATATTTTTCAGTGCAGGATCGATAAAACTTTCGTGCGCGGAGAATTGGTTTTTGATGCCGAAAAAAAATTGATCGGAAAATCAGGATTTGGAAAATTCGTGAAAAGAAATTTTAACCAAATGTGAGGAAAGTTATGTATAAATTTGTAATACCACTCGGAATAACGACATTCATTTTTCTGGTTCTGACTTTGTTAAGTGGGCTTCATATAATCAAAGTTAAGCTGAAAATGCACCGAATATTAGGTTTTGTAACGCTCTTTTTTGCTCTTTGCCATGCAGGTTTAGTCATCTATTTAACTTATTTTTAATGAAAATTATTGGAGGATAAAATGAAAAAAAAAGTTTTTTTAATGATGTTTTTATTAGGAATTTTGTTGCTTTCTGCTCATCCAGCAGATGAAATTTCGGCAAATTATGATCACTCAGAACAGCTTCTTGAAATAGAAATTATGCATAATGTGCGCGATGCTGCCAAACATTTCATCACAGAAATCAAAATTGCCTGGAATGATGAAGAGATAATCGTTCAGAAATTCCAAGAACAAAATACCAAAGAAAAATTGGCGATCTGCTACAAAATCTATTCGATCCAACCAGGCGATATTCTCGAAATCTCTGCTCGTTGTAACAAATTTGGAACAAAGAAATTAGAGTTTACAATTCCGGAAAAAGATTAGATATGTCATCAGATTTGAAGCTAGGTTTATTCTTGAATTTTTTTTCTGCTTTGTAAATTCATGACGATAGAATCAAAAGAAATTGGGAGAGAATTTTCACTAGAATGAAAAAAGAAATATTTATAATTATCATGGATAGATCTCTTTCTGTTCAAGAAAAGATTGAAAAAATATTAAAAATAGATAGTAACATATTCCAAACAAAAAGTTTTTTTGATTATAATACAGTCAAAAAAAATCATCGAGCTTTGCTACGAGATACAAAGGAATTGATCTACTTTTTTTTACAGATAAGTTACATACTTTTCAAACAAAAAGATCTTGCAAAAACGAAAGTTTTTCTTGTGAAATTTTATGAAGAATATAAAGAATTTCTTTCCTACAAAGATGAAACTAATGTGCTGGATAATCTTTCAAACTGTTATCGATCAGCAGGTTATTTTGAAAAAACGATCCTATTTCTATCGCGTGCTTTTGAATTGAGTAAGCAGGCAAAAAATCAGCAAGATATGATCTATTTTGCCAGCAGTTTGGGCAATGCCTATTTTCATTTTGATAAATATTCCAAAGCTTTGGAAATGCAGAAATTGGCTTATCGAATATCAAAAGAAACCAACAGCATACTGAATATGTCGGTAACACTGAATAATATCGGTAATGTCTATATGCGATTGAGTAATTATGAAAAGGCTCTGGAAAATTATCTGCAGTCTCTTCACATCAAGGAAAGATTCGTTAATGATGAAAAAATTGCCAGATCGCTTAATAACATTGGAAATGTTTATTTCAGATTGGAAAAATTTGGGAAGGCAAAAGATTGTTTTCTCCAAGTTTTAAAGATCTATCGAAAAGCAAAAAACCAACCGGGAATCGCCACGACTTATAATAATCTCGGAACTTTATTCGATCAATTGAAAGAATATGAACAAGCTTTGCAATATCATCAGAAAAGCTGGAAAATCCGAGAAAAGCTTGGTAATAAGCTGGAAATTTCTGTCACTTTGAATAATATCGGCAATGTCCTAAAAAATCAAGAAAAATATCTGGAAAGTCTGGAACATTATCATCAGGCTTTGGAGATCAAACGAGAGATCAACGATAATTTGGGAATGGTGATCGTTCTTTCCAATATTGGCAGTTCATATCTTCATTTGAAAGAGATCAGGAAAGCCTATTCTTATCTGGAAGAAGCTTTGCAACTCGCAGAAATGATCGATTCCAAAGAAATGTTGAGCATTATTTTTGGCCAATTAGCGAATTATTTTGACCTGATCGAGAATTTTCAAAAAGCGTTATTTTATCAACGCAAATACACTGAAGTGCAAAAAAGAATCCAGCATGAAAAGCTCAGTAAAAGGCTGGCAAAATTGCAGTTGAATTTTGAGATCGAACAAAAAGAAAAAGAAAAAGAAATCGATCATCTGAAAAATATCGCAGATAAATATTCATTGATTTCAAAAGATCTGGAAGCTAACGTGAAAGGAACTTTCATCGGAGAAAGTAAAAAGATCAAAGCTATTTTGGATTTCACGATCAACGTAGCAGAATATCAAGATTCAAACGTTTTGATCACTGGCGAAAGCGGCACAGGGAAAGAGATGATCGCACGTATTATCCATTTCGCCAGCTCGCGCCGAGAATTCAATTTCTGCCCGGTCAATTGCTCTGCTATTCCCGAAACTTTGCTGGAAAGTGAATTCTTCGGACACAAAAAAGGCACGTTTACCGGTGCGATAAACGATAAAAAAGGTCTTTTCGAACTAGCTCATCACGGCACACTTTTTTTGGATGAGATCGCCGATATGCCGCTGAATCTGCAATCTAAATTACTGCGAGCTATCGAAGAAAAAAAGATCAAAAAAATCGGTTGGGAAAAAGAATTATCTATCGATGCCCGCATCATTTCTGCATCGAATCAAAACATTAAAGAACTGGTGGATAAAAAAGAATTTCGTCTCGATCTTTTTCATCGCCTGAATACGATCGTGATAGAAATCCCACCACTACGCGATCGTCCCGAAGATATCGAACCACTTCTAAAATATTTTCTGGAAAATTTGACTAAAAAAATGAAAAAACCACTGCCCAAAATCGAGCAAAATGTTTTTTCAAAACTACAAAATTATCACTTTCCTGGAAATGTGAGAGAATTAAAAAATCTGGTAGAAAGAGCTGTGATCATTTCCAAAAATAATATCCTGAATGAAGATTGCTTCCCGCTCTCTGAATCTGAGAAAAATGCAGTGACGATCACAAATTTCAACATCAAAGATAATGAAAAATTGCTGATCGAAGCTGCTCTCCAAAAAACAGATTTCAACAAAAGCAAAGCAGCACGTTTATTGGGAATCTCACGCCATACTCTATTGCGTAGATTAGCGGAATATAAACTCTAAAAAAATTTGCCTGTCTCAATCTGACACAATTCAAAAATGAACTATCTCAATTTGATACAAAAAAAATCAGATCAATAATATTCCCTGACCTTTGATTCAAGGAGATACCAAGTCATAAGTTCTCTGTTTGCAAATAGTTATAAATTTTCTCTGCATTTTTATCCGCCATTTTTGCACGATGGCACAGCAAATGCAGATATTCCTTCAGAAAAAATCTGGAGGTTATGATGAGAAAAAAATTGATCTTAATTTGTCTTTGTTTTTGGATCGGAAATTTCGCCTTCTCGCAGGAGATCACCTTTGATGTTGATAATATCCTGGCAGGACCAGCACAGGGAAATTGGATGTTCGATTCTGATGATCCCAATTTCTTCACACACGATGGAAATCCTTTCACATTGGGAGCAATCGATGATTTTCATAATTATGCCTATGTTGGTTTCAATTGGACTGAAGGAGCTCCACAGTCAGAATCCTTTTGTCTGTCAGAACAACTCGATGTCCTGGAAAACATTGAGAATGTAACACTAAAATTGAATAATTTTATTTTATCATCGTTTGAACATTTGAATACAGAAGACCCGAACCAAGCTTGGAATATTTCTGGAGAAGCTGGAGATAAACGTCATTATATGAATGGAATTGGAGAAATTTATGTGGATGGCGAATTGAAGCTGCGAGTAACGAATTGCCGTTTGACCGTAGAAACTCCCTATCCTACAGCAGCAGAGATGCAGAATATTTTAGCTCCTTGGGGCGGACAAAATTGGCAAAACGATGTGGGAAGCGGCGAAGAAGTGATCGGTTCTGGTTGGGGAATGATCGATGAAATAAATTCTGATCCTGATTGGGTGACAGAATTTGATCCTCTGGGCTGGAATATGCTGAGATTCGAAGTAGGAACATTTAACGAGGTGATCCAGGGAAACTATGGCTATTATGATTTTGAGATCACAGTGCAGCCAGCTCCTTATTTTGAATTGGACCTCGTTCTTGAATTACCAGAAAATAGAGGAACGATCCTGGATTTCTCTGAAGCAGATATTATCTGTGATTTTGCTGATGGAGCTGTTTCAGGCGGAGCACCACCAGAAGCAGATACGCTACGCTCGGTAATGGTCAGCCAGATCAAAAAAGATCCTGGCGGAGACCTGCCAACAAGCATCAATGCTATCGCTCCAATTTATTGGGAAATAGGTACGAATCTGGCTTCCTACACAGCAGATATCACTTTCGATCTGGAAGAGATCGGAACTTATGATGATCCAAATGATCTTCGAATCCTGAAACGAAATCACGCAAATGCTGAGTGGTTTATCTGGAATGATTTCACACTCGTTGACGCCTTACATTTGCGAGCGAACAATGTTTCGGATTTCAGCCAATGGACAATCGGTTCCACGCAAGATGATCCTTTGCCAATCTCATTATCTTTTTTCAGCGCAATTTATGAAAAGGAAGCGGTTTCGATCTATTGGACATCAGAATTTGAAGAGGAAAATCTGGGTTGGAACATTTATCGAGGCACGAATTCACAAGCGATCACAAATGATGACGTGATCAAGATAAACAACAATCTGATAGCTGGTGCTGGAAATTCCCAAAATCCTCTTGAATACAATTTTACCGATGAAAATTATATTTTGAAAGGAAAAACCTACTGGTATTGGCTGGAAGATGTCAGCAGCAACGGGCAAACACAAATTCACAACCCGACCAGCGTGAAAATACCGCTTCACGAAACACCCGAAATCTTATCACGCTATGGCTTGAGACAAAATTATCCAAATCCTTTTAATCCAACCACGATCATAAATTTCAAACTGCCTCCTCAGCAAGCGGGGAAAGCAGAATTGGTAATTTTCAATACAAAAGGACAAAAGATAAAAACTTTTTCTGATCTTGTTACTGATGAACGAGATAATGGTTTTGTCATCTGGAATGGAAAAGATGAATCTGGAAATGAAGTTGCTTCTGGCATTTATTTATATCAATTACAAGGTTATCAACAGGAAAATTCTGAAATGAGAAAGATGATTCTCGTCAAGTAGCTGATAAAAAATAATCATCAATTCAGGGAATGTCTCATTTTGATACAGTTCACGTGAGGCATTCCCTTTTCTATCTTGCAACCATCTTTCGCTTCAATAACTTAAAGCAAGCAATCAAAATAAAAAACTCAATCTGATAGATATTATCTCACAATCCAACTCATTTCAATGCAATTATCAGAAATTTATCTTCACACCAAAGATCATACTATTTGGCTGAAGCTCATTTTTTGAGTGCTTATTATCAATTGACAATTTGGTTTGTGAATTAACTTTGGTTTATAAGAGATAAATAATTGTAGGTAAATAAGATATGAGAAAAAATGTGGTTGCGATCGTGGGTCGTCCCAATGTGGGAAAATCCACTCTTTTCAATCGGATCTGCCAAAAAAGAAGCGCTATCGTCGATGAAACGGAAGGCGTTACTCGCGATGTGAAATACGAGAACGCAAACTGGTCGGGCACGAATTTTTTGATCGTCGATACTGGCGGAATTATTCCCAAAACCAATAATGATCTAAATAAAGCAGTCCGTTTCCAGGCAGAGATCGCTATCGAAGAAGCTGATCTGGTGCTATTTCTTGTCGATACAAAAGTTGGCACAACTGCCATCGATATGGAAATCGCCAAAATATTATCAGAGAACCGACAAAAAATAATTTTGGTAGCAAATAAAGTCGATAACGAAAAGGATGAACTGGAGATATATGATTTTTTGCAATTGGGATTTGGAGAGCCTTTCCCAGTCGGTGCTATAAATGGCAGAAATATGGGCGATCTATTAGATCAGATTATCAACCACTTAGAACCTTATCCATCTGAAAAGAAAAATGACAAGATCAAAGTGGCCCTCGTGGGCAAGCCAAATGTCGGCAAATCTTCGCTACTAAATAAACTTATCGGTAAGAATATTAACATTGTGAATGACGAACCAGGCACGACGCGTGACGCTATCGATTTTGATCATACATACAAGAACAAGACGATTCGTTTCATTGATACTGCGGGATTACGACGTAAACAACGAATCAAATATGGCGTCGAATATTTCAGCACAATGCGAACGATCGAGAGCATCAATCGGGCAAACATCGTTCTAATTCTGTTAGATGCTTCTGCTGAAATATCCAATCAGGATCAAAAGATAGTTTCCTATGCCACCCGCAATTTTAAAGAGATCATAATTTTATTTAATAAATGGGATCTGATCGAAAAAGATAATTTAACCACAGGTGAATTCGTGAATAAGCTCAAAGACCAACTACAATTTGCGGAATTTGCTCCGATCCTGTTCATCTCTGCTTTGACCGGTCAACGTGTCCACAAGATCTTTGATCTGATCTTGCAGGTGGAAGAAGAAAGCAAGAAACGCATTCCCACCTCTGATCTGAACAAATTTTTACAAAAAGCAATAGACCACTTTCATCCAACTCATTCCAGCGGAAAACATGCAATGATCTATTATTGCACGCAGGTAAAAACGCAACCGCCTACTTTCATATTTTTTTGTAACGATCACAAATTGATCACAAAGCATTACCAAAGATATTTACAAAATCAATTACGAAGAGAGTATAAATTTACTGGAACAACTATCAAAACTTTTTTTCGGAGTAGAAACAGATGATCACTGTAATTTTGATATGTATCATTGCTTATCTTTTGGGATCGATTCCGACCAGTTTTATTTTTGGCAAATTGACGCAAGGCATTGATCTGCGGAAATATGGTAGTGGGAACGTTGGGGCGACGAATGCTTTGCGCGTTTTGGGAACTCCCGTGGGCTTGCTGACGTTGTTAATCGATCTTGCCAAAGGATTTTTCCCTGTTTTTATCGTTCAAAATTTGTTACCGAGTCCTGACCTGTTACTTCCAATTCTGGCAGCGCTTGCAGCTATTCTGGGTCATATTTTCACCATTTTTCTCAAATTCAAAGGTGGAAAAGGCGTTGCCACCTCAGCTGGTGCTATTATCGCTTTAGCACCAGAACACGTCTTGGTCGCTCTGACGATCTTTCTAATTATTGTCATCCTCACGAGATTCGTTTCTCTGGGTTCGATCATTGCAGCGCTTTCACTCTTCATCTTACAATTGATCCAGTTTTTACAAACAGATTTTGACAACAGCGAACTATTCATTTTTATCAGCTTTGTGGTAATTTTTATTCTGATCAAACACAGAGCAAATATCAAAAGACTACTGCAGGGAAAAGAAAATAAAATTAGTTTTAAAAAAGGATAGCATAAATGTGTGGAATAATCGGAATATACAATCATCCAAGAGCAGCAGATCTGGCAGTGTTAGGACTTTTTGCCGAACAACATCGCGGGCAGGAAAGCTGCGGTATTGCTGTCAACAATAGCAAGATCATCAAATTGCGAAAAAAGATAGGACTGGTCAAAGATGTGTTTCCAGAAGACAAGATTTCTGCCTTGCATGGAAAGATCGCTATCGGTCACGTGCGCTATCCAACGCGTGGGATATCTGCTGTGGAAAATTCTCAACCGCACATCGTCGAAACACTTTCTGGTCCCTCCTATGCTCTTGCCAGTAATGGTGATATTTTGAACTATAAACAAATCCGTGCTGAATTGGAACAAAATGGAGTCTATTTTGCCAGTTTTAATGACGGAGAATTGCTATTGAAATTCATCGTCTTTCATGTTGAGAAAAATGGTCTCTCGATTCCCGAGGCGATCAAACTTTTAATGAAAAATGTCAAAGGAGCTTATTCCACAGTTCTTTCCACCAAAACAAAAATGTACCTTTTCCGTGATCCCCTCGCTATCAGACCGATGTGTTATGGAAAAACAAAAGATGGGTCGTATGCTGTCGCATCAGAAAGCTGTGCCTTAGATATTCTTTATATGGAATGGATAAAGGAAGTGCAAGCTGCTCAGATCATAGAAATAGACGAAGACAAGGTCAGCGTTTTCAGCACAAAAGAAACACAAAAAAACATTTTTACCAAACATTGTATTTTTGAACATATCTATTTTTCTCGACCAGACAGTTTTATTTTTGGAGAAAACGTCTTTCACGTCAGGAAAAAAATCGGGAAGATCCTGGCACAAAATGATGATTTCGATCCAGACATTGTCGTGCCAGTTCCTGATTCAGCAAATTTTATTGCCCTCGGTTATGCCAGAGAAAAAAACCTTCCCTACGAAATGGGATTGATCCGCAATCATTACGTGGGAAGAACTTTCATCAAACCAGAACAGACAATTCGGGATGAAAGCGTCTATCAAAAATTCAATCCTCTCCCCCATTTCTTTCAGGATAAAAAAGTCGCACTGATCGATGATTCTATTGTGCGCGGCACTACTTTGCGCAAGATCGTGAAATTGGTCAGACATGCAGGAGCAAAAGAAATTCATCTCCGTATTGGCTCACCTCCGGTAAAACATTCTTGTTATTATGGCATCGACACGCCGACACGCCAGGAATTGATCGCAAATGAAAAAGATTCGAACACGATTTGCAAGTATCTGAAAGCTGATTCATTGAAATATCTGACCATCAAGCAATTACAACAAGCTGTGCAAGATCCACAAAACTATTGCTACGCTTGTTTTAATGGAGAATATCCAATAAAATGAAAGAAAAATTGAAAAATTGGAAAGAACTTAAAAAAATCACTACCAAACTAAAAAAAGCACATAAACGTATCGTTTTTACAAACGGCTGTTTTGACATTATCCATGCTGGTCATATTTTTTATCTGGAAGAAGCAAAAGCGCTCGGTGATATTTTGATCGTCGGTTTGAATAGTGACAGCTCGGTGCAAAGATTGAAGGGAAAACTACGTCCGATCAATATACAAGAGAAACGTGCAATCGTTCTTTCTGCTCTTGAAATGATCGACTATGTTGTTATATTTGAGGAAGATACACCCTATGAGCTAATCTGTCACATCGAACCTGATATTCTGGCTAAAGGTGGTGATTGGGAAATTGATCAGATCGTGGGCTCGGACATCGTGCTCGCCGCTGGCGGAGAAGTGAAAAGCCTTTCCTATCAACCGGGAAATTCTACAACAGAAATAATTGATAAGATCAGGAATACATAATGACGGAAAACAAACAAGAAGATATAGCAATTGTCAAAAAAATCGAAAAAGATCATATCATCGTGGAAATGATCCGAACAGATGCCTGCAAGAATTGTGCTCTCAATGGTATGTGTCAATCCAACGAAAAAGCTGTGATGCATCGGATACACACAGAAAAAAAATTCCAGGAAGGTGATCGGATCAAAGTGCACATCGCACCCAAACTTCGCATACTATCATCATTTTTACTCTTCATTTTCCCGATCTTGACGATGATACTTTTCTATCTTCTGGGAAAATTTGTGCTGGCAGCTTCTGAAACTTTTTCCATTCTTATCTCATTGTTTGGAGTGTTATGCAGCGGCGTCATCATTTATTTTATCGATAAGAAATTCACAAATAAATTGAATCTGGAAATAATGTAAGATCAAAAAAGGAAAATATGAAAATACATTTACATGATATGGTGTTCTATGGTTATCACGGCGTTCATCCTGAAGAGCGTAAATTAGGTCAACGCTTCATCGTCAATCTGACATTCCAGACAAAAGACAGTCGAGATCAAAAGATCAAACATCTGGAAGATACTGTAGATTATACAAAAGTCTATGATATTATCAAACATATTTTGGAAGAGCGAAATTTTCATCTTCTGGAAGTTTGCGCAAATACACTACTCGATTCGATTATGGCAGAATTTCCTGAGATAATTCACATCAAAGTCAAGATCAAAAAACCTTCTGTCCCGATCAACGGAAGCTTGAGCTCTGTCGAAGTAGAAATGGATAGAGATCGCGAATGATCTATTATCTTGGTCTTGGTGCAAATCTTGGTGAAAAGGAAAAACAATTGAAAAAAGCAATCAAATTTTTGCATCGACAGGATCGTTCATCTGTCCAAAAAAAAAGTGGTTTTTATCTAACAGCACCTTATGGAAAGAAAAATCAACCTTCTTTCCTGAATTGTGTTATCGAATACAGAACAGAATTGTTTCCGTCGGAACTTTTACAACTTTGCCAGAAGCTGGAAAAAAAACTGGGCAGGATCAAAAGAGAAAAATGGGCTGCTCGCGAAATTGATATCGATATTCTCTTTTGTGAAGATCAGGTCATCAATTCCCCTGAATTGATCATTCCACACCCAGACCTGCATAATCGACAATTTGTCTTAGAACCTATGCAGGAGATCAACCCGAGTTATGAACATCCGATCTTTCAAAAAACCATTAAACAATTATACAAGGAGCTACAATGGGAAAAAAAACAGCAGCAATAATTTTGGCAGCAGGAAAAGGCACCCGCATGAAATCAGAAAAACCAAAAGTCGTTTTCGAATTTGCCGGTAAACCGATGATAAATCGCGTCGTGGAAACAGCTGATCAAATCGAAAGCGATCTCATTTGCATCGTTGTCGGCTACAAAAAAGAAATTGTTATGCAGATAGTTCCCGATAAAGCAAATATCAAATTTGTGGAACAAAAAGAACAAAATGGAACAGGTCACGCTGTAATGGTCACAAAAGAAGAATTCCAAAATTTTACCGGTGATATTTTCATCTTGTGCGGAGATGTGCCATTATTACGCGCCAGCACTCTGCAAAAAATGCTGGAAAAACATCGTGAGTCAAAAGCAGCCTGCACAGTTCTCACCGCTTTGATGGAAAATCCATTGAAATACGGAAGAATCGTGC
>JAGYMQ010000110.1 GCA_018400535.1 Candidatus Cloacimonadota bacterium | reverse complement strand
CCGCAAATATTTCCCTCCCTGAGGGAAATGTCAGCTTGCTGACAATAGGAGCTCTTTCCGAATCTTTCACTGTCAGCTTGCTGACAATAGGAGCTCTTTCCGAATCTTGCACTGTCAGCTTGCTAAGAAAGGGAGCTCTTCTCAAAACACTTTTTCATGTTATGCTCTTGCGATCGTGAAAACAAAGACGCTGTCAGCTTTTTCTTCTTTCACAACTCGACAAATAGAATTTGCTGTCGATCCCGTTGTGAAAACATCATCGACGATCAGGATACTTTTCCCTTTCACCTGATAGCGTGAATTTACCTGAAAAGCAGAAGCCACATTTTCCATCCTTTGTTTCTTACTTAATTTCGTTTGTGTTTTCGTGAATTTTTTCCTTTTGATTAAATCTGGAATATGTTCAAAATCCATTCGCTTGGCGATCTCTCGCGTTAACAATTCTGCCTGATTAAAACCTCGTGCTCGTTTTTTAACTCTGTGTAACGGAACAGGAGCGATAATATCGATTTTTGGAAAAGGTTGAAATTCCAAGAAATATTGCTGTGCTTTCAGGGAGAAAAAATGAGCAAATTTCGTGATCTCATTGTATTTATATTCGTGGATCATTGTTTGAATGAGATGATCGAATCGATACATTGATCTCGCTTTGTCAAAAACAAAATCAGAATTCTGACAGGTTGGACAATTTTTTGGATCTTTGTAACTTCCACAATGATCGCAAATTTCTGTCAAAAATGTTAAGCTATCTTCACATTCTGTGCAAAGCAAGTCACCTTTTAAAATTCTCTTCTGGCAATTAAAACATAATTTTGGAAAAATAAAATCGGTGATTTTATTCCAGATCATCATCAATATCGCTTTCTTCATCTTTGCTCTTACTTGGTTTTACTGCAAATCCCAATTGTATTAAGTAAGGCTGTTCAGGCTCCCAAAACATCAAAACCCAAGAATATAAAGTTCGCAGTTTTTTTGAATCATTATCATAGATTCTGTTTTGTTCTTTTAATAATGGCACATTTTTTTTGTGAGCTGTTTTATACACCTCTTGTGCTTTTTGATATAGTTTCATTAATTTATTAATAAATTCAGGAGCTAAGTATTCTTCTTCGAAAAGCGAATTTTTATTTCTTTCTAAAAGATGTTTGATAACAACAAATTTTTTGTTTCTTTTGCGAGGAAAATGTTTATCAATTCCCAATTCCCTTTGAACTTTAGAATTATTGCCATATTGATTTTTCAACAGTCTTTTACATTTCAGATAAAAGTTGAAAACATCTTCATCAAGATCATTGCTTTTTTTGATCAGCTTTTGTCGTTCTTCTTTATATTTTTGCATTTTTTCTCTAACTTCTTTCCAGCGATCTGCTGCTATCTTTGCCCAATCGACCAGATGGTCGGGAATAGCCAGAGTTCCCTTCCAATCATCAATATATTCCTGCAAAATTTCCAATCTATCAGTTCTGGTTATATAGTTATCATTTGTAAAATAATTATCTTTAAAAGTTGGCATGATTTCTCCTTTTCAATTATTGTATTTAGTGCATACATATTCTTAAATTATTTAATACAGAATGAAGTCAACATCAAGAATTGAGAATTGTATGTCAAGCATAAACTATTTGTGAACACAATATCTCTATTTTGCATTTTCTTTTTTGATATGACTTTAAACAATATTTATCTTGGTTAAATACAAATGGATTATTTTCAAAAATTTATTCTTTTTTTTTTAAAATAAAATGCCGAATTATCCCATAAAATATATATATCATTATCCAAATCAGAAAAATTATATAAGAATATTTGATCGCAATCATTAAACTTAAAAACGCCATGATCAAAAAGAATTTTGATTCTTTGGAAAGTCTATTACCCTTATCTAAAGGCAGATATTCGATCTTGCTGATCATCAGAAATGCAACGACAAGCGTTATCACCATAAATGATTCTGCCAATCTTATTTTTTTCCAAAGATATTGATTGAAAATAATAGCCGAAGCAATCGTGCCTGCCGCAGCGGGTATTGGTAAACCAATGAATGACTGTTTTACATTTGATTTATGGTTTTTCAATGAAAAACGAGTAAGTCGATAACCACCGCAAAGAATGTAAATAATCGTTGTAATCGAGCCGATCAGACCAAATTTGGCCAGAACAAATTCATAGACCAATAATCCTGGCACAATTCCGAAAGCCACAAAATCCGTCAGCGTATCAAATTGAGCACCGAATTTACTTTGAGCTTTCAACAATCGTGCAATCTTCCCATCTATTCCATCGAGCAGCATCGAGATGGCGATGAACCAGGAAGCATTAACAAAATTTCCTGTATAAATGAATCTCAAAGCAAAAAAAGCAATAATCAGACTTGTTGCCGTAAATAAATTTGGAATAAAATATTTGATCTTTTGCCAGCTCATCTTGTTTCCGCCAAAACGGTTTCACCGGCTTTGACATTCTCTCCATTCTCAACCAAAATCACAAAATTTTCCGGGATCTTGCACCTACACTCAATTTTCCCGATAGCGATCCCAACTAATCTACCGAGCTGTGAAGAAACTTCAAAACGACTGACGCTTCCTTTAGAAAAAGTGCAGATTTCAGTTTGGAAAGAGACGCGCAGATCAGCTGGCTGAAAAAAACGTTTCTGGATCGTGATAGTATTTTTTTCCAGTTTTGTGACTTTACCAAAAATCGGAGCCAGTACGGAATTTCCTGATGATTTCGGTAGAACCGCTTTTGTAACACGGAATTGCATAATAACTACCACATAAAGCATCAATCCAAAAAGTGAAATGTATTTAGCCACAGCAACATTGAGAAATGAATTGAGCAAAAATCCAGCAACAACGATCAAAATCGGGATCGAAGCAAATTGATATTTTTTTATTTGAATTTTTTTTATGTTCTGGATTGGATTAATTTCCATCAAATTCCCGCTCTTTGAAAAATGTGATCGACGTGTTCAAGAAAACGCGAATAGGAAAAAACATCGTTCAGTTCTGATCTGTTCATTAATCGCAAAAGCTCTGTATCTTCCAACAAAACTTCTTGGAAAGGTTTTTTTGTTTTCCAGCATTTCATTGCATTACGCTGCACAAGTTCATAGGATATTTCACGACGGATCCCTTTTTTGGCCAGGTCTAAAAGTAATACTTGCGAAAAGATCAATCCGTGTGTCAATTCCAGATTTTCTTTCATTTTCTCAGGATAGATAAGCAGGTTTTCGATCAAGGGAATGATCTTATTCAGCATATAATTCAGCAAGATCGTCGAATCTGGTAAGATCACTCTTTCTACCGAAGAATGACTGATATCACGTTCATGCCACAAAGCATTATTTTCCAAAGCAGCTAATGCATTGGCGCGCAAAAGTCTTGCCATTCCGCATAATCTTTCGGAAATAATAGGATTGCGTTTATGAGGCATTGCGGAAGAACCTTTTTGTCCTGAAGTGAAATTTTCTTCTACTTCCAAAACTTCTGTTCGCTGCAAATGACGGATCTCCAAAGCGATCTTCTCGATCGAAGAGGCGATTATCGCTAAAGTATTTAGAAATTCTGCAATGTTATCTCTTTGAATAATTTGACTGGAAATATTGACGGGTTTCAGATCAAGATAGGAACAGGTTATTTTTTCGATCTCGGGTGAGATGTGTGCATAATTTCCCACAGCTCCAGAAATTTGCCCGACAGCAATATTTCGAACAGCGTGTTGTAAACGATCGAAATTTCTCTGCATTTCATCAAACCAAAGAGCGAATTTCAAGCCAAAAGAAGTTGGCTCGGCGTGAATGCCGTGCGTTCTACCGATGCAGAGAGTTTCTTTATGTTCTCTGGCACGAATGCGCAAAACCTCAGAAAATTTTTCCAGATCGCGCCTGATCAATTCTCCTGCTTGTTTCAATTGAATAGAAGTAGCAGTATCCAAAACATCAGATGAAGTCATGCCAAAATGAATCCAACGTGAAGAATCTCCAACAAATTCTGAGACATTTGTTAGAAACGCAATAACATCATGTTTTGTTGTTTTTTCAATCTCTTGGATCTGTTCCACATCAAAGTCAGCATTTTGTAAAATATTATATAGATCAGCATCAGGAATAATACCAAGTTCATTCATCGCTTTGCAGGCAGCAAGTTCGACGTCTAACATACATTGAAAACGATTTTGTGTTTCCCAGATTCGTGACATTTCGTGACGAGAATATCTTTCTATCATCATTTACCTCGTGATCTTCACATTTTTAAAAGAAATTTCATCCACTGTGATCCGAGCAAGTATTGTATTATTTTTTTTGATTGTGATATCTTTCAATTGCTCATTATATGAGAATTCAGCAGAAATTTGTTCAGAAAAATCGATCTTTTCCAATCTCATATTCTGGGAAAAATAAAATGTCGTTCGTTTGTGAGAAAAACTTTCTTTTTTCAAGATAACTTCTTGATAGGAAGTTAGATCAAAAGCTTCTTTAAGCGGTGGAACATTGATTTTATGATCAGAAATAGTGATCAGATCGTTGGTGGAAATCGTGAATACTGAATCCCAGAAAGCGGTAAAGAGCGGTTTTGGACTTAGACCAAACAGACCGCTGTCAAAAACGTCAATGCGGAGAATTTCTTTATTTTTTTTGATGGAAATATTTTTTCGGAAAGCAAATTCTTTATACTGGAATTCGATGATGCCCTTCAAATGGAATTCCTTCCATTCTTTTTGATGAGTAAGAAATTGTTCTTTTCGAGAAAGAGAGCGGTTCGAGAACAAGCTGCAACCTGCTAGAAAAAAGAACAGTGAAAAAACCAAAAAATTATTGAAAGGAAGCTTCAGAATTTTCATTTGGAGCTCTGCGATAAAGCGAAAGCAATCCGATGAGCGCAGCTACGATCATCAAAAGACAAAGGATCTGTCCCATCGTGAGAAATCCGAGCACGTATCCTAATTGCGCATCTGGTTCGCGGAAGAATTCGATAAAAAAGCGGAAAAATCCATACAGTCCGATCCAAGACCAGAAAGTGACTCCGGAACGGCGTATTTTCTTGAAGATAATGAAAGTAATAATGAAAAGCAGAAGACCTTCAAAAAAAGATTCATAAAGTTGAGAGGGATGACGCAAGATTTTCAAAGGATCATCAGGGAAGACCATTGCCCAGGGAACATCAGTTTCTCTGCCCCATAATTCGCCATTGATAAAATTTCCTAATCTTCCCAAAAAAAGTCCGATCGAGACCAAGGGAATTATGCTATCGGCGAGATCATAAAAGTTAAATTTGTGTTTTCTAGAAAAAAATAATCCAAAAAGAATAACACCTAACGCTCCGCCGTGAAATGACATTCCGCCGTGCCAGACAGCAAATATCTGGAGTGGATTTTGCAGATAGTAAGCAAGATTGTAAAAAATCACATAACCCAATCTGCCGCCGACAATTACTCCGAGCATCAAATTGAAGATCAGATTGTCATAATCTTCTCTTTTGATCTTTATGCCACGAGAAGCGATATTTTTCTTTGCAAAAATGTAGGTGACGACAAATCCAATAATGTAAATTAATCCATACCAGCGGATCTCGAACATTCCGATCTTGAAGATCGTCGGATCAATTTCAGGATATTTGATCATTATTTGCCAAATTCTTTTAATTTCTTGCGCAATATTTCTGCTAATTCATCAGGCTCACCTTCATGGATCTCACCTGCTTTTTTATGTTCTGGTGAAAATATTTTGATCACCTGCGTTGGTGAACCATTTAAGCCGACATCGTTTTCTTCCAGTTCCAGATATTCTGCCGTCCAAATTTGCAACTTTGCTTTTTTCGCTTTTCTTTTTCCGCGCAGAGAAGGAAGACGCGGTTCATTGATATCTTTGACAACCGTCAGAACCGCGGGAAAATTAAGTGAAATGCGATCAAAACCATCTTCCATCAATCGCTGCACAATAATTTCATCTTCGTTTTTTTCTTCGATCTTTTTTACGAATCCAACCTGCGGTAATTTGAGATGAGCTGCTACTCCAGGACCAACTTGTGCTGTATCTCCATCGATCGCCTGTTGTCCAAAAAAAATCAAATCGAATTCAGAAATTTTGGAAATTGCCTTTGCCAGAGTCAAGCTGGTTGCCCAGGTATCTGCACCGGCAAATTTCTTATCCGTCAAAAGAACGATATCATCGACGCCCATTGCAACAGATTCACGCAATGCCTTTTCTACCTGCGGTGGGCCCATACTAAGCGCAGTCACTTTCCCACCATATTTTTCTTTCAAGCGAACGGCTTCTTCGATCGCATAAAGATCAAAAGGATTGATAATGCTGTCAACACCTTCGCGGATCAAAGTATTGGTTTTGGGATCTATCCTGATATCAGTTGTATCTGGAACTTGCTTGATGCAAACGATAATATTCATGACAAACTCCTATTGATAGAATTCTCTGATCTTTTTGATAACATGATCTTGCTGCTCTCTTTTCAACTCGGAGAAAATTGGGATAGAAAGAACTTTTCCCGATAATATTTCTGAAATAGGAAAATCACCTTTTTGATAATTCAAATGAGCAAAACATTCTTGCAAATGAAGTGGACGCGGGTAATAGACCGCACAACCGATCTCATTTTCTTTCAAATGCTGCAGCAATTCATCACGCTTTTCGACGATCAAAGTAAATTGATTGTAAATTGTTGTAGCTTTAGGATGAATCTTCGGCAATTTTATCTCTTTGATGTCCTGCAATTTTTTATAATAATAATCAGCATTTTTACGTCTTTGTTCAGACCATTTTTCCAGATGGGGAAGTTTGTGCAACAAAACAGCAGCTTGCAGCGTATCAAGGCGACTGTTCAATCCCACCCATTTATGGAAATATTTTGGATTTTCGCCGTGAACACGCAATTGGCGCAAACTGGCAGCAAGTTTATCATTATTTGTTAGGCACATTCCTCCGTCACCCATCGCACCCAAATTTTTGCTGGGGAAAAAAGAAAGCGTGCCAATATCCCCGAGCGTTCCAGCAATTTTGCCATCATATTTTGCACCGACGCCCTGCGCATTATCTTCGATCACTTTCAGATCATATTTTTCAGCAATTTCTATAATGCGATCCATTTCTGCTGGCTGTCCGAACAAATGAACAACAATAATTGCTTTTGTTTTTTTTGTGATCGCTGTTTCCAATTTTTCTGGATCAAGATTGAAAGTGCGTTCATCAATATCGGCAAAAACTGGTTTTGCGCCCACGCGGTGGATTGCCCCGGCAGTTGCAAAAAAAGTGAATGGCGTAGTCAGAACTTCGTCTTCGTTTTTCAAATTCAAAGCTTTTAAAGCAAGCACAATCGCATCAGTTCCAGAAGCGCAGCCGATGGCATGTTTCACTTCGCAATATTCTTGCATTTTTTCTTCAAAATCTTTCACTTGCGGTCCCAAAATATATTTGTGGGAAGTAAATACTTTTTCCATTTCCTGCCTGATATCTTCCAGGATTGGTTCATATTGTGCATTTAAATCTAAAAGTGGAACTTTCATAATCACTCCTCAAAATATCCAATGATTCTATCTAAAATATGGTCCAGGTCATATTTTGGTTTATAATTGATAAACTTTCCAATCTTGGAAAGGTCTGGTTGACGATGACGCATATCTTCGAATCCAGCTTCATAGGCATCTTCGTAATCTACATAATCGATTTTAGAACGGCTGTTCGTTTTCTTTTTGATCAATTTTGCTAGTTCTTCAATTGCAATGCTTTTATCATTTCCAATATTGAAGATCTCACCTTCTGCTTTTTTTGTTTCCATCAATTTTATCATTCCATCTGTGACGTCATCCACATCGCAGAAACAACGCGTTTGTTTTCCATCTCCATAAACTTCCAGAGGATGATTTAATAGCGCATTTTTGACAAACTTGGGAACGACCATTCCGTATTGCCCAGTTTGCCTTGGTCCGACTGTATTGAAACATCGCACGATAACGACGGGAAGCTTTTTTTCGCGGTAATAGGCAAGTGCCAGAAATTCATCGATCGCTTTAGCCGAACTGTAGCTCCAGCGAGAAATGTGCGTCGAACCCAAAAGTCTATCATCTTCTTCTTTGAAAGGAATAGAATCATTTTTGCCATAAATTTCGGAAGTCGATGCGATCAAAACTTTTTTCTTATATTTATTGGCAAACTCAAGCACGTTTTCTGTGCCTACGATATTTGTCCGTAATGATAAAAGTGGATTATCGATAATATACTTCACGCCGACAGCTGCTGCCAGATGGTAGATCTGATCTGCTTCTTTGATCAGTTTTTGCATCAGCTCACGATTTAGAATGGAATCGATCGTATAATTGAAATTTTGTTGATGTATCAAATGAATGATGTTGGAATATTTTCCAGTCGATAAATTATCTATGATCGAAACTTTATTGCCACGAGAGAGCAATTTGTCTGCCAGATGCGAGCCAATGAATCCTGCTCCACCTGTAATTAATATATTCATATTTTCTCCTGCTATTTTAATACATTATTTATAATAACCACGATCGTGGCAACGTCAGAAGCAATGCGCACAATATCTTTGGTCAATTCCCAATAATTGATTTCCGGATTTTCTGGAATAAAGATCATGTCGCCTGGTTCGATTAATGTATCTTCATCTGGTTTTAACCATTCACCCGTATTTGCTCTGATGACCCTGATCTTGCCTTTGCGCGCATTCCAGGAATAGCCACCTGCCTGCTCGATGTAATATTTATAACTTTTACCGGGAACATAGGTCAATAATCCAGGTTCTTTGATCTGACCTGAAACAGAGACAGTAGATATTTTTTCTGGAATATATATCTGATCACCATTTTTTAATTTGATGTCGAAAGAAAGGTCTTGATTTCTCCATAATTTGGTGAAGTTAACTGACACTTTGCCCTGCATTTGACGCAACTGTGTTTTGAGATATTCATATTCCATTACCGACATTTCTTGGACGTTCATCTGTTTTAATCTTTCAAATTCAGGATCGATTACATCTTCTTCTTTTTTTCGTTGCAGAATAGCATAATTCAGGTCTGCTTTGTCTGTTGGACCCCCTGCTTTTTGCAAAATTTGATAAAGCGTGGTCACATCCTCTTCGATGGCGAATCTTCCTGGAAAATTGATCTCACCATTTATTCGGATAAAATGTTGTGGACGATATTCGGGTTTTGGTCGAATAAATATCCTGTCATCAACCTGCAATAACAAATCTTCTTCGCTGCCTTTTTCATTTAAAACTTTGGACGGTTGAAAAGAAATCAACTTAGTATTTTGTTTATCATTTTGGAAACGAACGATCTCGCCTTCTTCCAAAAAAGCGTTGTGAGAAAGTCCCATTGCAAGTTCAATGATATCGGAAATCCTATCACCTTCCACAAATTCATATTCTCCTGACTTATTGACAGAACCGAAGATCGATACCATTCCGGTCTTTGCTGGAACGACTATCACATCTCCGTCCTGAACATAGGGATTTTGTTTTTTCTCACCTAGAATAAGAAATTTTAGTAAATCGCATTTGCGTTCAGTATCTTGTCTCTGCAATCTAATATTACGCCAGGACGCTATCTCAGAAATGTCCTGCTCTTCTTCCAGAAATTTATCGGATAAAGCATCGATTGATTCGATCGTTTCTTCGTCTGTCGGAATTTTTTCCAGATCGGTCTCGATAATATTCGCTAATTTGACGATCTCAGAAAGCTTTGTGATGGGCGGAACTTGATAAACGCCGGGATTTTCGACGGCACCAACGATCGAAACACTGAACATAATTTCGTCGCTGTTCATAGATTCTTGAGCACAAATATTTATCCAAGAAAGAAAGATCAAAACAATGATGAAAATGTTCTTTCTATCCACATAACCTCCAAATAGTATTTTCTCTAATAGCTGCAAAATATTTGGGAAAAAAATCAAGATAGGAAAAAATCTTTTTCAGCCGTTTTTTGTCAATCCTTTTCAAATTGCTTACTTATGACTTTTTGAATAAATTTTCCTTCACATAAGACATCAGCTCCAAACCAGCATCAACATTGTTTTTGCCGCTATCACTGAGATCAAAGATCACGCTCAATACTTTCTCTGCCTGAAAAGATACAGGTAGATTAATAGCAGAAATAAATTCTCGGATCTGCTTTTGTGAAGGAAGCCGAGTTTGTTTGAATTCCAATTTGATCTCTTTCTTTCTGATCTGAACATTTTCCATATCGCTAGTTCTGATCAGCATCATCAATTTGAAATATTTGATAGCTTTATCCATAATTGCTGGAATCTTTCCAAATCTGTCCTGTAATTCATCTCGAATATCAGCAAATTGTGATATCTTTTCAAAAGAATATAATTTCTTGTAAATCTCCAACCGTTGTTTCTCATCCGAAATATAATCCGCTGGAATATAAAGTTCAGCATCAATCCTAATGTTATTCGCCTTCATATCTTCTTCAAACCAACGAGTTGGAGTTCCTTGTTGTTGGAGCTTGTCAATCGCTTCTTCTAACATTCGATTATAAAAATTAAAGCCGATTGCATTGATAACACCACTTTGTTTCGTTCCCAGCAAACTACCAGCTCCACGCAATTCCATATCTCGCAGAGCAATCTGATAGCCGCTTCCCAAAGATTCATATTCTGCCAAAGTCTCCAAACGTTTTCGAGCCAGCTCGCTCATATTCGGCGGCACGATGAGATAGGCATAAGCTCGACGATTGCTTCTTCCCACACGCCCGCGAATCTGGTAAAGCTGTGCCAGGCCAAAAATATCTGCCCGATTGATTATGATCGTATTTGCATTGGGAATGTCCAATCCTGATTCAATGATCGTTGTCGTGACCAGAACATCAAATTTATGATGAGCAAAATCAAGGGTTATTCTTTCCAATTGTTTTTCTGGTAATTGCCCATGAGCAAATCGGAAATTTACTTTTGACAATAACTTACGCAAATCCTGAGTCATGCTGGCGATCGTTTGCACGCGATTGTGCACGAAAAAAACCTGTCCACCTCGCTCAATTTCCCTATTGATCGCATCTTTGATCACATCCTGGTCGTAAGGCACGATAACGGTGCGGATGGGCAATCTTGCTTTTGGTGAAGTGCGGATCAAAGATAGCTCTTTCAGTTTAGAAAGTGCCATATACATCGTGCGTGGAATCGGCGTAGCACTCATATAAAGTGTGTCAACATTGGATTTTATCTGCCGCAATCGATCTTTGTGCCGCACGCCAAAACGATGTTCTTCATCGATTATCAATAATCCCAATTTTTTATATTTCACATCTTTGGAAAGAAGTCGATGCGTTCCGATCGCAATATCGATCTCACCTTTTTCCAATTTCTGTAGATCAGTTTTGATCTGTTTTGATGAGCGAAATCTACTGAACATAGCAATCTGCACAGGATATTGTGCCAATCTTTCTTGAAAAACGAGAAAATGTTGTTCTGCCAGCAAAGTTGTGGGAACGAGAACTGCCACTTGCCAACCGCTGATAATCGCTTTGAAAGCAGCACGGATCGCGACTTCTGTCTTACCGAAACCCACATCACCGCAGAGCAATCTTTCCATCGGAACATCATTTTCCATATCTTCTTTGATCTCTTGCGTCGCCTGCGCTTGATCTGGCGTATCTTCATAGAGAAAGGAAAGTTCCAATTCTCGCTGCCAATCATTATCGTTCTCAAAACGAATTCCTCGCCTCACTTTTCGTTCAGCATAAAGTTTCACCAGGTCTTTTGCTACCAATTCAATTTGCTTCTGAGCACGTTTTTTGGCGTTTTCCCATCTTTTGCCGCCTAATTTATGGATCGTCGGTGTGATGCCTTCTTCTGAAATATATTTGGAAACCAAAGCCAATTGATAGGTTGGAACGTAAACCGCATCATTTCCAGCATAACGCAAAGTCAGACATTCGATCTCGTTTGATGCGACAGAGATCAGTTTCAAGCCAGCATAAACGCCCACTCCGTGGTCGATGTGCACGATATAATCACCAGGCTTGAGCGAATCATAATCTGCGATCGCTTCATCTTTGGAAAAACGGATCTTACGTCGCTGGCGTTTGTAACGACTGAATATTTCGTGATCAGTGTAAACTGCAATTTTGGAATCGACAAGATCAAAGCCCTTTTGGAAAACACCGATAGTGAAATCAATCTGCTCACTGACTTCTGGTAAAAGTTCACTCATTCTTTTACTTTGGCTCTTGTTATCGGATTGGATAAAGATGCGATAGCCTTTTTTAAGTTTTTCTTTCAATTCAACAAGCAAGAATTCGAGTTCACCATGCAGATTGGATTGAGAGCGGAAAGGAGCTTCAAACTTTTTGGAAATGCGTGAAAAGTCTTGAAATCCTGTGGTAAGAAAATAATGATTTTCCCGATCTAATAGTTCAGTGATCTCTTTTTCAGACATAAAGATATCATTTGTTCTTGGAAGTTTGCGAATTCTGGACCTGCTGATCGTCTTTTCATAAAGACGTGTTGTATCTTCTATTATTTCTCTGTAATTAGTTTGGAAAAACTGAAACTCATCCCAAAATATCAAACAATCTTCAAAATAATCGACGAAAACTTCCAAGTCTGGCAATAAAAATTTGATATCTTGCTCAATTCCGTCATAGAAACCATTTTCATGAATTTTATGCCAAAAATATTCTTCTGTTTCGATGTTTTGCAGGGAAAATTCACGTGCTGGAATTAATGTATATTTATCCAATTGCTCACCAGTGGATCGCTGCGAAGCAACAGAAAAAACACGGATCGAATCGATCTCATCTCCAAAAAATTCAATTCTGATCGGCTTGAAAGTATTGGGACTGAAGATATCGATGATGCCACCACGGCGCGCAAATTCTCCTGTCTTAGTAACTTGTGGTTCATTTTTATAACCAATACTGACTAGATCAGAAATTAATTTATCAGGATCATATTCATCAAATTTTTGTAATGAGATAATATTTTTTCTGAAAGTTTGATGTGGCGTTATCCGACGGAGAAAGGATCGTAGCGAAATGCTGAAAACCGAAGGTTCACGAGTAACAGCAGCAGCAAGCGTGGTTATCCTTTGTGCTCGGATCATATAATGAGGTGAGCGCTTTTCGTAGGGAAGAACTTCGTGATCAGGCAAAAAATGGCAGCATTCCTTTCCTAATAGAAGATCAAGGTCTTCCAGATAATCTTCGGCCAATTTATCGTCAGCTGATATAAAAATAATATTTTTACCAGTTTTTTCAAAAGCATGAGCGATTAAAAGTGCTTTGGCAGAACGATTCAAATTATGAAAAAGAAAATTCGATCCGCTTTTTAGCAAGCTATCTGAAAACTGCTGAAAAAAAGCAGATTCATTAAGTTTCTTTTGAAGATTTTGGTAAAATCTTTGCATAGAATTCAACTTTTTATTATTTATAATTCAGATCAATTCTTGTTTTTCATTGCTAACAAAATATCACGCGTAAGATCAATAATGATCATCAAGAAAAATTGGCTTGCAAATCTGTTGTGACAAAATTCTCTTCATTCTTCTGGCAAGATAATTTGAAACGTGGTACCTTTCCCGATCTCACTTTCCAGAACTTTGATCTTACCTTTATGATAGTCATCGATGATACGTTTTGCCAGACTCAACCCGAGACCCCAACCGCGTTTTTTGCTGGTCACACCTGGTTTGAAAATTCGGTTGAACATTGCCTTTGGCATACCAGAGCCTTCATCAGCAACCTGAATATGAGTTTTAGAATTTTTGGAAAAAGCTTTAACAGTAATTTTTCCGCCTTTTTTTATCATCGAATCGATCGAATTCTTGATCAAATTTTCCAGCGTCCATTGAATTAGATCGGGATCGATTTGAATATTTTTGCGATCAAGATTGTTATGGAAAGCGATCGTGATCTTGCGCCGATGATTGGGCAATCTTCGTTTGAAGTGTTCGATCGTTTTTTCGATCAGAGCTGCGATATCAACTTCCTGCCTTTTGATATCCGAACCAACCTTTCCAAATCGTGAAGCGATCCTGTTCAATTTTTCCGTATCGGTCTGCATATAATCAAGAAGTTGTAATATTTCCTCGTCTTCATCCTTTTTTCGTAGTTTTAAACGCAGAATGTCCATCCAGCCAGAAAGAGAAGATAGCGGAGTGCCAAATTGATGAGCTGTTTCTTTTGCCAATCCAACCCACAAAACATTGCGCTCAGTGCGTTTGATGGAAATAATTCCATAAATTCCCAACAAAATGAAAATTATAACCAGGGCTTCGCTGATAAAGGGCAGAACTTTCAACTGTCGCATCGTTTTGGAATCTCCAAAATATACATAACTATAAATTTTGGGATCGGTTTTGCTGAAACGTAACGGGATCACAGAATGTTGCGCTTTCATTTTATTGATCATTTTTCTCAGTTGTTTCTGTTGTTCAGGATTTAATTTATCGAATTTTTTTTTTGGAATATCAATATTGATCCACGAAAAAGGCGTGTGCAAGCTATCCACCAGAATGATCGGATAATCGATCTCAGGAATCACTTCTTCCATAAAATATTGAAAAAGGAAATGTTCCATATTCACGTCAGAAGGCAGACTCAAGAATTTGGAATAAAGATCGGGAACGATTTTCACATCTTTTTTGATATCATTAATGACATAATTTGTGTAAATAATGAAAAACGTGAGCAGAATAACGCTTCCGATCAGAAAATAAACTGTGAGAAATCTATTTCGTAGATTCGTCTTTTTTGACAATTTCCCATATTTCATCTAATTGCTCCAAATTTGCTTCAAGCATATTTTTTTCATTTTCACGAAAATATTTTTCGACTTTTTTGAAACGGCTTTCAAATTTATTAATCGTTTTTTTGAGAGCTGATTCGCTGTCAAATCCTAATTTTCTCGAAATATTCACGATCGAAAAAAATATATCGCCTAATTCTTGTTCCATTTCTTCTTTTTTTTGGGAAGCCAGCTCTTCTTCAAATTCAGCGATCTCTTCTTTCAACTTTTCCAACGCCGGTTCAATTTCATTCCAGTCAAAACCGACTGCTGCTGCTTTTTCTTGCATCCGCTGTGCAATGATCAGGGCTGGCATCTTTTTGGGAATACCATCAATTGCAGATTCACGCCGGAATTTTTTTTCCTCAAGTTTGATACGCTCCCAATTTTTTTTCACTGCAGAAGCACCAGTAATTTTGTCTGTTCCAAAAATGTGCGGATGACGGCGGATCAATTTTTCGTTTATTTTTTTCAAAACATCTTCGATCTGGAAATGATTTTCTTCTTTTGCGATCTGCGTTTGCATAATTATGTGCAACATCAAATCGCCCAATTCTTCTGAAAGATGTGGAAAATCTTTTTTTTCAATCGCTTCCACTGATTCATATAATTCTTCGATAAAATTGGGAACAAGCGATTGATGAGTTTGCTTGATATCCCAAGGACAACCATTTTTGCGATCTCGCAATTGTTCAACTATCTTGATCAATCTATCAAATTCCTGCATTTTTCCCTCATATTTGGATTGAATCTTTTATCGTCATTAATCCATTTTCTTTGTTCTTTGCGATAATTCGCGTCAATTCGTGGTTTCACTTTCATCTTCTTCGCTAAAATTCATGTTAATTCGTGGTTTCATCTCTTCTGGATTTTCTTCCTGCCAATTTTCTGCGATCTTTTTGGTTTTGAATTTTTTGCGGACCACACCGATGATGAGAATGAGCGGCAATAAACCCCAGATCACGCTGGAAGATGCGATGAAAATTCCAGCGTGCGAATGATTTCTAGCATATTCTTCAAAAAGTGCCGAGAAATCATCTTGCGTAATATGAAAACTTTTAATGAAAGCAGAATCGAAATTTCCTGATCGGTTCACAAAATCCCAGAAACGATAAAAAGCTTCTTTACGATTCAGAAAAAGATATTTCACCGCTAATCCTGATTTTGCATAAAAAGATTCCCATTCAATGCGATTTTTGGGATAGGAATATTTCATCAATCTTAAAGGACGTGAATTTCCCAGAAAATAATTTTTTACAAAATTGAATTCGCGATCCATACCAAGATCACCAGAGAAATAGACAGCCATTCCTTCATTGAACCACAAAGGTGGATCGGCGATGTGAAGATTCACAAAGTGATGGATATATTCGTGAAGCAAAATGCGGCGAATGCGTGGTAATGAGCGCAAACTTGAAGGTTCACGTATAAAGATCATCTGTTTTTGATTATCATAGAAAGCCAAACTAAATTCGATGATCTCGCTGGTGTTTTTCGTCCAATTTTCATAATCTGCTTTGTTTCTTGCGATAGCTATTTTTAGTTTAGAATTGTCATAATAACCGATTGAACGTTGGAAATTTCCAATATCTTGTTCCAATTGAAAAATGATTTCAGAGATCAATTTTTCTTTTGTGGAATTCGTCTGGACCTCGATCAAAGAATTATCATTTTCTGCCAACAGTAAAAAGTTAAAAATAAAGAGCAAAGAAAAGAAGAGAAATTTCACATTTTCATTCCAGACGGTTTTTGATCTTTTCAATCAATTTTGGAATATCAAAAGGTTTGAATACGACATCCTGAAGTCCGTGTTTTTTAGATTTAACAACTGTATGGTTAGGATCGTAACCGAAGCCGGTCATCATGATCACCGGCAATTCAGGATCGTATTCGCTGACTCGGGAATATAACTCGTAGCCATCCATATCGGGCATGGCAATATCCGTCAGTAAAAGATCAATATCACCCTGCATCACTCTATTCAAAGCTTGATAACCGGAATTCTTGCAGATGACGTTAAGCTCTTTACAATATTCTGCTAATTCTTTTCGTAAAAGTTCTGTCACCGAAATTTCATCATCAACGACTAAAATATTTTTTTTCATCTCGCTCCTATTTAATTAAGATTTTTCTGCTATTATTAATTCTTGTGAATAAAGTTTTTTATTACTTGCATTAAACTCATATTTCATGTCTAATTTTAATTGTGATAGATCTAAAATTTTCCAATCTATTGCGGTATAAATATTATTTTCAGCATCTTTGCTATCACGCCTTTCAGTTCATCAGATATTTCTTTCATCATATTTCCTTTTTAAATACGACTATTCTATTCGAATTCGTGCCTTTAATATTATTTTTGACACCCCAGATATTGGAAGTCTTGGTGAAATTTTGCTCATTCACAACAATTCCGAACAACTTGAAACCAGCATTTATTCCAAGCGGAACTACATTTTCATCTAATTTTATTTTACCTTTTCTAACCTGTCCAACTTCAAAGGCAACGAATCCTTTATTTTTTGTGATACGAAATAATTCAAAAAAAACATCTTGCATAACCGCTGACCATTTTTCGATCGTTTTGGACATTGTTACTTTTTTTTCGATTTCTTTCGCATCAATTCCATTGAACCAGCATCTGAGCCAATTATCTCGTGCATATTGCACAACATCCAGAAAGGGAGGCGAAGTGACGGTTAATTGAACAAAATTGTCTGGGATAAATTTTGTGTTTCTTGCATCTTCTTTTAAAAATACAGCTGAAGAATGGATGAGTTGCAGTTGTTCTTTTTGTGTACTGGAAATATCTTTCAATAAGCTTTTTGATTTTTTTAGAATAAGTTTTTTCATATCTCGATATTCTGGTTTCTGATTTCTTTTTTTATTGATAGCGATTTGTCTTTCTGCAGAAACAGCTTGATTGGGTGGCATCGTATAAACCGAAAAAAATCCTTTTGAATGTCCAGTCAATCGATTTGTAGCAACAGCCATTATCCATTTATCAAGATCATTTTTCTTTTTATTTTGAAGATAATTTTTCAGAGAAACAATTTCGCTTTCTGTTTTGGGATGAAAAAACATTGAAAGATCAATATCTGCTTTTTGAGAATGGTCAAAAGGAATATTATCCAAATATTTTTTCAGTTCATTCAAATCAGGGATTAGCAATCTTCCTTCACAAAGTATTTTACTCAAAGGATTTATATCATTCCCAACAATCTTTCTATTCAAAAGAGCTGCTTCGATCGCAGTCGTTCCCCTTCCTAAAAATGGATCGTACACATAATCTGATTCAACAGTTAGATTCTCGATAAAAAAGTGGGGTAATTGTGCCTTAAAACAAGCCCTATAAGAAATTTCATGAATACTATTTGCCTGTCTTTGTTTGGATGTCCAAAATTCATTTCTGAATCTTTCAGTCAAAATTTTACCGATCTTTATTTTCTCAATTTCTGTTCGGGATTTTTGTTCATTATTTTCTTTGCCAATCATATTCCAAAGAACCATTTGATCAGGATCCCTATCGACCTCATTTATATTGATGATCCTTTCTCGAAATTGGGATTCGTGATCAGGTAAATTTTTCATCTCGCTCCTATCTATTTTTTCCATAAATTATTTTGGATAATATCCATTCTCATTTTGTGCACTTTTTCGACCAATTTTTCATCTTTTTTCTGACAATATTGAAAAACGATCCATCTTTCTGCCAGTTCTTTTTTATCAAAAGCCAAAATTTCGTTTTCCCGATAGTCGATCTCGATCGGTGAAAAATTTACCGTCTGCGGTCTTTTCACTTTTTTTAGTTTGCCTTTTACGATCTGATAATGTTCATCCTCATATTCCAGCACTTTCGTAATAAGTAAAAATTTTTGCCATTCTTGAAATTTCTGCAATAAATAGCGCTGTTCTTTTACCTTTTCTGCTTTTTCAAATTCCAGTTTATTGAAAAGTTCATTATAATTTTTTTCTAACTTCGTCATCAATTGCGGATTCGATAAAATATAATTTTGGAAGATCATCTCACTGATCTCGCGATTTTCTTTCATACACCAGCCATCACATTTTTTCTCATTCCAGAGCGAACAGGGAAATTCCTCATCTTCGCAATTTGGCAAGTGAAAAGCGTTTTGCATCATATCCAGAAGATCATAAAGAAAAAAGCGATCTTCGAAAGGACCGAGATAAAGGTTTTTTTTTTGGGTATCTTCGGTAACCTGTAAAAAAGGGGTTTTGAAATCAAGCGCCAGATAAACATAATTTTGGTGAATATTGAGCGAAATTTCCTTTCTGTGTTTCTGGGCAAAGATTTTTTTGTGTGCCAGAGCTTGCATCATATCGGAAGTTGTTTCATAATGGATCTTAGAAGTGAGTGAATTCAATTTCAAGATTTCTGGATTATCCAGGTCTTTCGTTAATAATTTTCGAATAGTTTTTTTCAAATTAGCAGTTTGAGAAAAATAGAGGAGCTTTTCTTTTTCCAAAAAAACGAAAAAACCATATTTTTCTGGAATTTCAACTTTGGATAGATTTTTTTTTGCAATTTCAATCATAATGGTTGATACTGGAAATTGAATATCTGCTGTCAAACATAAATCGTTCCAGGATAATTAAATTTAGAAACCTAAAAAAGATTGCTGATCATCGTGATCCAAAAAAAGAATGCCTTTGCGTTTTTTCAGTTCTATCAAAATTTTCTTTTTTGCTTTGAATGTATCTTTCCGACAGATGTCAAAGGCAGAAGTTACGGCAAGATGCTTTTGAATCTCAAGTGGAATAATGTCTCCAGGATAATAAGCCAGCTGATCTTTGCTTTCGATACGCACGATTTGCATGCCTTCCGAATGACCACCTACCAGTTCGCAGGAAACTTCGGGTGTGATCTTATAATCGCCATTTAAAAGCTGATAATTCCCACTTTTTTCCAGAAGCGCAAGATCATTGACAAAGTCGTAGGAAGCATTGTTCAATTCATCTGGCTTTTTTGCGATCTCCCATTCTTTTTTTTGGATAAGATGCCTGGCTGCAGGAAAAGTAAGTTCTAATTTTCCATCAAAATTTGAAACCACTCCGCCAGCATGATCAAAATGAAGATGCGTCAAAATGACGATATTGATATCGTTTCTTTCCAAACCAATTTTTTGCAATTCTTTCAAAAGAGAAAATCTGGTTGGGGCATAAATTTTTTGTATTTTCGGTGTGATCTTGTTTCCGATGCCGGTATCGATGAGAATATTCAAATCATCTGTTTGTAACAACAGCAGGTTGAGGGCAAGTTTGATGCGATTTTTTTCATCGGATAAGAAGAATTTTTGCCAGAGTGGTTTTGGCATAATGCCCAAAGTGGCGCCGGCATCTCCCAGCCAACTTCCCGCTGAGATTATTTCACAGCGGATCTTTCCGATCTGCATTTTATTTTTTCTTTTTATTGGAACGATTTTTTTGGTCTGAAGGCAGGATGACAACGCGCTTTTTATTGCCATTTCCGACAGTCATCGTCTTGACGTTTTTTTCCTTTTCCACAAATTTGTGCACGATGCGCCGTTTAGAAGCTTCTAATGGCTCCAGGGTGATACTTTTTCCGCGACTTTTCACTTTGTGAGAAATTGATTTAATTTTGTCAACGAGTGCATTATTCTGGCGTTTACGATAATTATCCACATCGAGCTGAATATTCATTTTGCGCTTTTCATATTTATTGATCATTTGGTTCAATAATTCCTGTAAGCTATCCAGCATTTTGCCATCCTTGCCGATCAGAAAACCAGCATTTTCTGGTTTAATGATCTCGATGCGATAAAGATCATCAATTTTTTTTATCTTAACAGAACCAAATTGGAAATCCATTTTGCGCAGAATCCCTTCTGTATATTCTCTGATCTTGTCTGTTGCATCAGGAATCATGAATTTGATCTTTGTCTGTTTACTACCAAAAAGCCCAAAAAAGCCTTTCGATCCTTCTTCCACAACTTCAAATTTAAAATCCTCCAGCTTCATATTGTTGTCGCTCATAAAAGCTGAAATGACCTTCGAGGTAGATTTTCCTTGTTTAATAATTTCTTTCATTTTAATTTTCCTTACTAAATTTTTTCTTGATCATTATTTGTTGAATCGAGCCGATAACCGAAAAGACAGTCCAATACAAAACCAAACCAGAAGATAAACCTTTGAAAATGAAAAACATCATGATAGGCAAACCATACATCATCATTTTTTGCGTCTGCTGCTGCGCTTTTTGTTTTTCATCCATTTCTTCAGTATTCTGTCTGGCTGGAGCCATCAATTTTTGTTGCACAAACATAAACAGCGCCATTGCGATGGGCAGCGCCCAGATTGGGTCAGGTTCGGAAAGGTCAGGAAGCCAGAGGAAACCAGCCTGCCGCAAATCAAGAGAATAGCGCAAAATCGGATATAAGGCAAAGATCACCGGCATTTGCAAAAGCATCGGCAGACAGCCTCCCACCGGATTGAAACCTTGCTCTTTATAAAGTTTGCGTAATTCTACGTTCATTCTCTTCGGATCACTTTTGTATTTATCCTGAATTTCTTTCATTAATGGTTGCACTTTTTGCATTTTTGTGGTGGATTCAAAACTTTTATGCGTGAGTGGATAAAGAATGATCTTCAAAATGATGGCAAAAATAATTATCGTTAATCCCCAGCTGGGAATGAAGCCGTGCAGAAAGCTCAAAAAAGTTTTGAAGATCTTAGTCAACCATTGCAAAAAGCCTGGTCCCATTTCAACAACTTTTTCAATTCCAACGCCATAATTCTCTAAATTTTTGTAGATTATCGGGCCTAAATAGATTTTGTAATAATGGTCTAAGCTAATGCCTTGATGTTCGATCTTAAGTTGCATGGCAGGACTGTTATTTTTCTGGAAAGCGCTCAATCGATTGGCATCGATCCGTTCTTCGGGAATGATGCCCATCATGAAATATTTTGATTTCACCACAGCCCAATCTATGTTGCCGTTCAATTCTTTTCTTTCAGCCAATTTCGATAATTTTAGTTTTTCCTGTTCATTATCCAATTGAAAATTGACTTGATAATTATCATTTTTTCTCTTCAAATATTTTTCTGTATCTGCAATTCCACTATCGAGTGCAA
>JAGYMQ010000109.1 GCA_018400535.1 Candidatus Cloacimonadota bacterium | reverse complement strand
TCACTCATCACTCATCACGCTTCTCACTTCACTAGCAACATCTTCCTGCTGGCCACAGGTTTCTTATCTACTTTCAATTGATAGAAATAAACTCCGCTGCTGACGAGTTTATTGTTGTCATCTCGTCCGTTCCAGGTTATGGAGTGTAAAGTCTGAGATGATGCAGCATCGACACAATCGATGCATTCCAGAGTGCGTATTCTTTGTCCTTTCAAATTATAAATAACGATCTCTGTGTTTTCAGTGCTTTCCGTGGTTAGATTAAACGAGATCGTTGTAGAAGGATTGAAAGGATTGGGATAATTCATTAAATGGATAGCTAATGGGACTAAACTTTGTGATGAACCGCTAAAAGTTTGATCAGTGATCAAGATTTGAAATTGGAGCAGATCAGAAAAAGCTTCGTAGGAAATCCAGTCTTGTGGTTGCAATTCGGAATATTCATCCGCAATTTTCAGATAAACATGATAATCTGGCGGCAAGTCAATTTCAGAAAAAGAAAATTCTATTGTTTCTGGTTCAGATAGTTCCAATTCTGCTTCCCAGCAATAAACGAACGATTGTGATTCATCTTTTGGAGAAGTGATTGAGCGATGCATTGCAACTGGCGTTATCGAAGTTGGAATCTGCATCGGAAGCGAAAAATTGAGATTAGAATCAAAGGGTTTTGCCAGCGGTTTTATTAGATCAAAATTTTCGTCATAAAGTGAATCGGCACTGGCAGATATTCCCACCTGCACAGCAGATCGTCCATTTCCATCACGAGCGATCACTTCAGCTTCCCATTCTGTCTCAAATTCTGGGAAATAGAGCGGTGTGTGATAGGGTATATATTTGATGACAACATCTTCTTCATAGGAAAATAGATAAGAGCTTTTACCCTGATTCAGGGAAGTTTGCGGATAAAAATTCTCATCATAATAAAAGATCTGTGATTCGATCAAACGATTTTGCACAGCCTGATAATAATCCAGATCAATATTGTTCACGGAAAAAATGAGCTGCTGAATTTGATAATTCGCTTTGTGCGGATTGGGAATAAGATTCCAACCTTGCTCCAATTCAAAGCTGAAAGCATTTTGCAAAATATTTGCATTATTTAACGCGCAATAATTTTCCTGTGGCGCATAAATCCAGAATGGTTGCAGGAAATCAGGTTCGTTGATCTGGATGAAATTTTCATTTTGGAAAAGAAAGAATTCGCTATCCAAACCATAAATATCTTCTGTTGGAATTTGCGGTGAATCCAGATAATGTGTGCACATTTGCCAGCCGGCAGCGATCTGCACATTTGTCTGAGGTGAAACTATACCAAATTTATAAGGAGAAAGATAGGTCAGCGTATCACCTTCCATCATAATAAGATCAATCTTGAACTGTAAATTTTGAAATAACAAATTTGGTATGTCCCAATCAATCTGATTGCTGAAAGGATTTAATTCCAAACCAATTGGAATCGTCATCTCGTCATTCTCTGCATAACAATTTATATGATCGATAGTTGAATTGAGATTTACTGACCATTCAAAAGTTGCCGTTTCGTTAGGATAAAAAAGCCGATTATTAAAAGCATCAAATTCCACAGTTGGCGTCAAATTTCCAAGATAAAGCGTGAAATAATAATAATCTGAATTTGTGGGATTGAGCAGGAAAGTTTCATTTTGCAGATCAGTGAAATTTCCGTTGTTGTAAAGATAAACGCGTTCTGCATCGCGTGAATTATGATTTAAACCGATCTCGATGGTTTGTCCGAGCTGATCAGTGCGCAAACGAAAAACCCAGCTGCGCAGTTGAGTTTCCGGGTCAAAAATATAGTCAATTTCCTGAAATAGCTCATTTGGCACATTATTCCAATATTCTTCATAAAATTGACAGTAAAGAAAATCTGTGTTCAAAGTATCGTTTGCAGGAAGATCATAAAGCTGATCATAGCCGTTAGAAGCGAATTTATTGAAGCCAAAATAGCAAGTATCAGCAAGTGTGCCATCGATTTGAGCAGCATAAATTTCGTAAATTTTTTGTGGATTAGCGCTCACTTCATTTCCAAAGAAATATTCCTGATCAGCATTTTCAGAAGCAAGCTTATAAGTATAGATCTCACCATTTTCGACGTTTTCATCCAGATAAGAATAGGAAATATCCTGTCCTTCAATTCCTGTCAGATCGGGATTTGTTTGCCAGCTGGAAAGTAATGAAAAATCTTCTCCCGCCAATTTACGATAAATATTGAATCCAGAAAAAATATTATTGCTGGTGGAAAGCCAGTTCAGTTGCACTTCTTCATCTTTTCCCACGCAATAGAGATCAGATAGTTGAGCAGGACCCGCAATACCCATCACTTCGTTGCTCAAATCTGATAAATTTTCTTGTTTGTCTTTGATGCGCACAGCAAAATAATAGGATTCACCAGCTACCAGACCGTTCAATTGATAGCTGTTTTGTGCAAGGCAGGAAAGAGGCTGGAAATCATTTTTATCGATGATGTCATAATTTCCGTTGCCGATCGGTTCAGTAGAATAAAGAATTTCGTAAGTCTCCATATCATAGCAATCTCCGGCTTGCCAACCAATCCTGATATGATCGGCATTCTCAGAGATCACTTCCAGCTCGGTGGGTGCAATCGGAATTTGATTGTCATTCATTTGATACATATCTGGTAAAACTTCTTGCAAAGCATCTATCCAGGGAGAATAATATTCAAATACGTTTTCAAAACGCTGATTCATATTCCATTGCAAACTGACAGGATCCCAGCCGTGGAACCAATGCAGATTTTGCACTGTCTGCGGATATTGATTGGGAAGCTCGTCCATTTCCAGATGAAGAAAACGCTCAAAGTTGTCATAATGATTCATTCCAGCTTGGGTATAAAGGATTTGCCGATTTGAACTGTAGCCCCAGAGATCAATGTTTGTATTCACGGGAAATGTTGTATCTGCATTGGAAAAATTGAATTCGTATTCCGAACAGTGAAAGCCATAAAAATCGTTTAAATGCACTTCTGAATTCATTCCGACGGAATTTGCTGGGTGGATGATTTCGCCGCTGGCAGAAACAATATCGAGATGAGCAGAAGAAAGATCGCGGATCGGCAAATCGGGAGAGCTGATGTAATATCCACCAGAAATCTGCACATCAGGATAGCCCCAATGTCGATCTCCCCAATCATAGCTGTGAATTTGAATGCTGAATTCATGTCTGCCAAATTCAAAGCGGATAAGATCACAGAATTTTTGGTAAGAAACGTTGAAAGGATGAGCTTCCACACGGGAAGGATCACATAATGATTTGCCATTATTATAATAACCTGAATTTGTCCAGATCACTTCTCTTCCCACCCCAGAAATTAATAGAAATTTTGATCCGTGCTCAATAAAAACTTTATGAGCGATGGGAACCGTGAAATAATCATCATTTGGATGTGGTGCAGTCGTGATATGTGGATAATTTCCAGCAGGGAAATAGATGTAAAGTCCCCAGCCGAAATTAAAAGCTCCATATTCATCATCGCCAGGATCGTCTGTACCGTTATCATCAAAATAGTTCATATCAGGAATTTCGCGCAGCATATAAAAAGTTTGCTGAGAATCTATATCGTGAAAGATCACAACTTGATAGGGAATGTCGGCATTATCAATGAGATTTTGAGCTGCGTCCAGATTTCCCAGCAAAAATTCATCGATAATATTTGCCCAAATATTCAGATCTGTTGAGTCAGGGATCGCGAAACCACCAAAACCGTTTGTCTGTCGATCATAGGGTGCATAAAGATTATAACCGGGGTCTGCGACGCCTTCTGCCACGTGACTGAGCCAATTGTCATATTCGCAGGCAGGGGCATCGCCATAGAGGAAATCTTCTAAAGAAGCTGTTTCTTCCAGGACAGCATATAATTGAGATAAAAAGAAAAATGCTAATAAAAAAGATATACATATTTTCATTTCTGCTCCATACATTTTTAATCTAATAAATTTTTTCTATCTCAAGAATTACCTTTTATTATGCAAGGATTTTTATGAAAAAAGGTCAATGAAAAAACCGAGTGAAAAAAATAAAAGATCATTGACTGATTTGGAAATTGATAAATTTAGTTTTGCAAAGTATCGGGTATGATAAAAACAGAGAGTGATCACTTTACTATTGCTGGATTGCTTAACAGCTGACAAATGTTATCTTGCAATTGATCTTTTAATTCGAATTGTGAGATATGAGAAGATCAAGAATCACTAAGATAACCGATGAAATTAGCTTGCTGAATATCGAAGAACATAAAGTGAAAAAGGAGAAAACGAATGAGAAAGATCTTTATTTTATTCGCAGTTTTTTTTGCGTTAAATTTAGCAGCAAAAGGGCTTTCAGAAAGGATCGAAAAATATTCTGGAAAAAATGCCAATGATCTAAAATCGTTATTAAAAACACAGTCAGGCGATACTTTGAGCGCTTTGCAATTTCTGCTGGAAAATTGTAGTTCCACCGATCTGGCTGTGCTCACTTCCGATTTTCTAATGGAAAATATTCGCTTGGCTGAAAAAACAAAACAATTCAAATACACAAATTATCCAGAAAATATCTATCAACACTTTGTCCTGCCCTATCGTGTTTCGCAAGAACCTCTGGAAAACTGGCGCAGAGAATTTTATCCTGAATTGAAAGAATTGGTAAAAGATGAGGAAAATATCGAAGCAGCTGCGATCTTAGTGAATCTCTGGGCGTTAGAACAAATGACTTACAAACCAACGCACGGCAGAGATCAAGCGCCACTCACCACGATCAAAAGAGGTTATGGTCGCTGCGAAGAAATGATGATCATTTACATTGCAGCGGCGCGTAGCGTGGGAATTCCTGCCCGTCCGGCCAGCGTTCCCTATTGGAATTTTACAGACAGCAATCACGCCTGGGTAGAAGTTTGGACGCCCACCGGCTGGAAATATCTGGGCGAACCCGAAAACACACTGAACAAAGCCTGGTTCACCAAAACGACAAAAAGAGCTTCTCTGATCACCGCCGAAGCTTTTGGCAATTATGACAGCAAAAATACGATCAAACAGGTGAAAAATGTAACCTATATCAGTTCGATCGAATATTACACTGAAGCGGAAAATTGCCAGATCGAAGTTCTTGATCAGAAAAAAAATCCTGTTCCTTCGGCAAAAGTTACTTTCTATGCCGCTTCGTTTGGCGGTCTTTTTCCGATGATAGATTTGCAGACAGATGAAAACGGGATCTGCAAAATTCCTCTGGGAAAAGGAACAATTTGGCTTACCGCCGCAAAAGAAAAACTATTCGGATATACCGTTTTCCCCATTATGGAAAAACAAAAGATTTCCATAACTTTACAGGAAAATAAGATCTTAGAAGAAAATTTCAATTTCCTTTTTCCCCTGGCAGAAGAAAAAAATCCGGATCAAGAATATCAAGATATTTTGAGCAGAGATTTTGATCTAATGCGGGAAAACAAAAATCTGCAGCGCGATGATCGTTTGCAAAAGCAAAGAAAAAGCAATCAATTCGTGAAATATTTCGATCTTGCCTATCCTGATAAAAAAAGAGATGAAGAATTTTTTCTGGAGCGAGAAATATTCTTGCAAAAATGTGATGAACTGGCTGGAAATACGGAAAATTTCCTTCACGTTTTAAAGAAGATAGATAATCATAATCAAAACAAAATTTTGATCAATATTATTGAAGAGTGGGATATCAAAGAGCTTTGCGAAATTCCTGATTCTGTTGCCATCGAAAATGTAGTTAAAATTTATTGGAAAGGAAAGAAACGCTTTGAAAAGATCGTTCCTGACTCACTTTTTCAAAAGAACGTGATCGGTTTCACTTGGAAAAGCGCTACTCCACCACAAAATGGCTGGCAGAAAGATTTTTCTGAAAAGATCAAAATTCTGGTGGATGACGATCTCACCCAAACGGTGGAAAATGTGAAAAACTGGTTGGAAAAAGAAACTATCATTGATGAAGATTTTGTATGGACATATTTTTCCAATACGTTGAATCCACTGGAAATCCTCAATATGAAATACATTCCTGAATATTATCAACGCAAAGTTTTGAATTGTGCGCTCAAACTTCTGGGAATTCCTGTTCGTTGGAAAGGAAGACTGGAATATTTTGCTGGAAAGGAATTTCTGGCAGTTTATAAAATTGAAAAAGAAGACGAACAGGACGAATTAGCTGAACTGGAAATTGCGCTTTTCATAGATGGAAAACAACAAAAAGCAGAACCTTTTGCAAATTTCCTGCTGGCGAAATTGGATGAAGATGACCGCATTACATACACCTATTTTGATGGTGAAAATGATTCACTTTCGTTTTTGGCAGAATATCGCCGCAAACCTGATGACAATAATTATCTCGAAGCTTTCACACGTAATGCAAATGGCGATGCGAATATCAGCGTTTTATCAATCGCAGAAGATCAAAAAAAAATCGAGATTCATTTGAAAACACCGAAAGAATATCTCGATCTTTCTGAAAAATGGAACACTGTAACATTGCAAAATATCAAAGAAATTTGCAAAAATTTTCCAAAAAGCAACAAGCTTCTTTTCATTCGCGGTGAGATCAGTAGCGAACCACAGGTTTCGATGCTGAAAAGTCTGGTAGAAAATTCTGAGAAATTTGAGAAAAACAATACCAAGTTGTTGCTTTATTCGGAAAATCGAAGTAATGATGATGTCAAAGTTCCAGCTTTTAAAAAGTTTGCGGGAGAAAAATTGATCACGGAAATGATCGATTCGATGGAATATCCCGTAATTTTTTTATTATCAGAAAACAACGATATCCTTTTTTCCAGCAAAGGTTTCAACCTGGGTATAGCTAAATTATTGCTGCGAAAAACGAAAAATCTCAACAATTAAATGAATGGAACACAGCTAACGCAGAATAAAAGTGATCTGTATCGACCAGAATATTTACCTTGAATGTTATTCTGTTTTCTGATCAGCGCAGATCGGCTCATCTGTGTTCTATTTTTTTGGGAGAAGATGAGAAATGAAAAAATTGCTCGCTTTCAACACGATCCTGACGGAGAAATACAAAAAAGATTTTGATAAGGACGTGATAGAGAAAATCACGAAAGGTTTTCCCTATAAAATTCTGCATCTGGAAAATGAAATCGAAAAAAATTTTAATTATCTTTCTCGATTTTCACATTTGTTGATAACGGGTTCATCGCTTTCAGCAGCGGCAGGATCGGAATTTGATGAAATTATTTTTCGTGTCATCCGTTCTTTTTTGGAAAAAGAGAAACCGATCTTGGGTATTTGTTACGGACACCAAATGATCGCCAGAGCGATTTTGGGTGATCTTGCTTGCCGCAAAACAAAAAAACCTGAATTCGGCTGGTATCAGGTAAAAATATCGAAAAATCAATTGTTTGCAAATATTGAAAAGCCAATTTTTCTGGAATCTCATTATGATGAAGTTTGCAATTTGACTGATGATTTTCAGATAATTGCCACCAACGAAAATTGCGAAATTCAAGCTTTCCAATATCGTGAACTACCAGTTTGGGGAACTCAATTCCATCCTGAAATGAATTGGCAGAATGGAACGGAAATGGTGCGCGAACATCTGGCAAAAAATCCCAAAGATAAACAATTTTTTTCAAAAACAGAAACAAGTGAGGAAAGAATTGCAGAGAATTTTTTGATATTCGAAAATTTTTTGCACGAGTAATTTATCTTATGTGAAAATACTCACTTCTGAAAAATCTCTTATATTAGTTGACATCAAAAACTATATTTAATGCTTTTGCCCAAATATTATGAAAATGAATTGGAGGAAATTTATGGCAAAAAAAGTAACGATCTTCGGAGCAGGATTGGTCGTGAAACCGATGGTGGATTATCTTTGTGATCATGGTTTCGAGGTGACGATCGCAAGCAGGACTTTGAGTAAGGCAGAAAAATTGGCAGCGCCACATAAAAATGCTGATGCTGCCCAATTTCTGACAGACGATGAAGTTGCTTTGGAAGATTTCGTGAAAAAAAGTGATCTCGTTGTGAGCCTTTTACCAGCGAATTATCACGTGATGGTGGCAAAAAAGTGTATCGAATTGAAGAAAAATATGGTAACGACTTCCTATATCAGTCCAGAAATGCGAAAGCTGGATCAAGCTGCGAAAGATGCTGGAGTGATCGTTTTGAACGAGATCGGCGTCGATCCTGGAATCGATCATATGAGTGCCATGAGAATTTTTCACAAAGTGCAAAATGAAGGTGGAAAAATAGTTAGTTTTATGAGTTACTGTGGTGGCTTGCCAGCTCCCGAAGCAAACACGAATCCCTGGGGATACAAATTTTCCTGGGCGCCAAAAGGTGTTCTCAAAGCTGCTTCCAATGGAGCGCGTTTCCTCAAAGATGGAAAAATAAATGAAATTCCAGGAAAAGATCTTTTCAAAACTTATTGGCTCGTTGATGTGGAAGGTGTGGGAACTCTGGAAGCTTATCCCAATCGTGATTCGATGGGCTACATTGATCTTTATGATCTAAAACATTTGAAAACAATGTATCGTGGAACTTTCCGTAATATCAGTCATTGCGAAACCTGGTATATTCTTTCCCAAATGGGATTTTTCCAGGAAGATGAAATTTTTGATAATTTAAATGGAACAGTTAAAGAATTTATCTTATCCAAAATGTTTAAACAGGACAAAGAAGGTTGCTTGAAAACTTTTCTGATGGAGAAATATGGCTTACACGAAGAAAGTATTATCCTGAAAAAATTTGACTGGATGGGCTTCTTTGATGATACGCCGATTCCTGTCAAAAAGGGCGGTGCGATCGATGTTTTGACTGCTTTGATGCTGGAAAAAATGTCCTATGAAAAAGGTGAGCGTGATCTCCTTGTGCTACATCATAAATTTGAAGCAGAATATCCCGATAAAACACAGAAAATAACTTCTACGATGATCGATTATGGGATCCCCAACGGTGATTCTTCAATGGCAAGAACGGTTTCTCTGCCGGCTGCTATCGGCGTTCGTATGATCCTGGAAGGAAAGATCAATCTTACCGGTGTTCATATGCCGATCTTACCAGAAATTTACAATCCTGTCTTGAATGAACTGGATAATCTTGGTATAAAAGTTGTAGAAAAATTTTATTGAAAATAAAAAACATCTCGTTCTCAAATAAAGTTTGGGAACGAGATTCCAATTTTCATTTTGGGAAAAGAGACCCAAAATTTATGATTTAGATTAAGTTAGATTTGTGAGGTAAAATTGAAAACCTTAGGAATTGTCAGAGAAACGAAAAACAAGTGGGAGAGAAGAACTCCATTGAATCCGCAAGCTGTGAAAAAATTGGTGAAAAAGGGCTATCGCGTGATGATCCAATCATCAGAGATCAGGATCTATAAAGATGTTGAATATCAAGAAGTGGGAGCTGAGATCACAGAAAATCTTTCTGAATGTGATCTTATACTTGCAGTGAAAGAAATTACCATTCCCAATATCATTTCCGGTGTTCCTCATCTTTTTTTCTCGCACACGATCAAAGGTCAAGACTACAATATGCCGCTTTTACAACATTTTCTGGATACAAAAACAACGCTGTTCGATTATGAGAAGATCGTCGATGAACACGGAAGACGCCTTGTCTTTTTCGGAAAATTTGCTGGAAATGCTGGAATGATCGAAACTCTGTGGGGATTAGGCCAGCGCTTGAAAAAAGAATTTGGGATCGAAACACCTTTTCTCGACTTGAAACATGCTTACGAATACAAAACCGTGCAAAATGCTATCGATCATTTCCAGATTATCGGAGAAGAGATCGAACGCAATGGTTTGCCCAGCGAGATCACACCCTTAAATATTTTTATGATGGGCTACGGACACGTCTCGCAAGGTGCGCAAGAAATCCTTTCGACTCTTCCAATCGTGATGATTGATCCGGAAAATCTTTCCTCACAACAAAATGATTATTCCAACCACGAGGTCTATCTTTCTATTTTTAAAGAAAAACATATGGTGGAAAGAATGGATGGTGGTGCTTTTGATCTTCTTGATTACTTCCAAAATGGAACTGAATATGTCTCAAAAATGGAAAAATATCTCGATCATTGCTCTGTCTATGTGAATGCAATTTATTGGGAAGCTGGTTATCCTGTATTTTTAAGCACAGAAAGTCTGGCAAAATTGAAAAAAATATTGATCATCGGAGATATAACTTGTGATATAAATGGCTCTGTGCAGGCAACAGTGAAAACGACTTATCCCGATAAACCGATCTATATTTTTGACGCAAATACACAGAATATTACAGGTGAGCTGACGGGAAAAGGCGTGGCAGTCTGTGCTGTGGACAATCTTCCTTGTGAATTTGCAAAAGAATCATCCGATACTTTTTCCGAAGCTCTATCACCTCTTTTGGCAAAAATGTTGAATGCTGATTATGCCAAAGAATTGGCTGATATGACTTTACCAGAAGAGATAAAAACCGCTTGTATCACCCATCAAGGTAAATTGCAACAGGATTTTCGATATTTACAGGAGTTTCTACCTTCAAAAAAATAAATTGTATATCCAATTATTGGAAGCAAAAGCTTATCAAAAAAAGATGTAAATCTGCTTAGGAACGAGGAGATCAAAATGGGAACAAAAGTAATTGCCGGCAATCGGGGAGATCGCATTCGCTCTGATTGTTATATTGAGTTGGAATTGATTGATAGCGGTGGTATCCAGCTCGAATTGAAAAGCAAAGTAAAAAAAATGTTCGGATCGGAAATTGAAGATTTAGTGAATAAGGTAATGATCTTTTTTGAGATCGAAAATGCGAAGATCTATCTGGAAGATAGCGGTGCGCTGGAATATGTTATGGCCGCTCGCATTGAAGCAGCTGTGAAACAATTGATCAAGACCAAAAAAGAATTTCTACCAGAAATCTTATCACAAAATAAAACACAAACCGCAAAAGAACAAAATCGTCGATCACGTCTCTATCTGCCTGGAAATACACCTAAACTGGCGATTAATGCTGGAATTCACAAACCAGACGGCATCATTCTTGATCTGGAAGATTCTGTCGCTCCAGCCAAAAAGAAAGAAGCGGCAATTCTGGTGCGTAACACACTGCGAGCTGTCGATTTTTATGAAGCAGAAAGAATGGTGCGCATCAATCAACTGCCTTTGGGATTAGAAGACCTGGAGTGTGTGATCCCGCATCATGTCAATCTTATCTTGATCCCAAAAGCTGAAGAGATAGAACAGATCAAAAAAGTGAATACAAAAATAGATCAGCTAAAAAAAGATAGAGCATTGAACTATGACATCTGGCTGATGCCAATAATTGAAAGTGCAAAAGGCGTGATCAATTCCTACGAGATCGCCGGCGCAAAAAATGTGGTAGCGCTTGCTATCGGGTTGGAAGATTACACAGCCGATCTGGGAACCCAACGAACTGCCAAAGGAAAAGAATCTTTCTTTGCTCGCAGTCAGATCGTGAATGCCTCACGCGCTACGCGCATCCAGCCGATAGATTCTGTCTTTTCTGATGTTTCCGATATGGAAGCTCTAGCAAAAAATGTGCAGGAATCAAAAGCACTCGGTTTTGATGGAATGGGCTGTATTCATCCACGTCAGATCCCTGTTATCCACAAAAATTTTGCTCCAAATGAAGATGAGATCGAGAAAGCAAAAAAAATCATGAATGCTTTTTATGAAGCAGAAAAAAAAGGTCTTGGCGTGGTGGCGATCGGCTCGAAAATGATTGATCCACCGGTCGTGAAACGTGCTGAAAAGATAATTCAACAGGCGATCGAAACAGGTATTTTAAAGGAAAATTGGAGGGAAAAGTGAACTTCACAAAAAATGCAGTCGGAAGAATGATCCCCGAAAAAATAAATGACAAATTGGTGACGTCGTTTCAAGGCGTCGGCAAATTTAGACCGCAAGGCAAAAAACATGCACCGAAGATCGCAACCTGTGCCGATTATCCTCTGGATGGAAATAAACTCGTTCCCAATCTGAAAGAAGCTTTGCTAAAAGCTGGCATCAAAGACGGTATGACAATTTCCACACATCATCACTTTCGCAATGGCGATATTCTTGCTGTCGAAATCTTCAAGATCGCTCAAGAGCTCGGTATCAAAGACCTTGTCTGGTTTCCTTCTGCTTCCTTTCCTTGCCAGGCTCCGATCATTGAACAATTGGAAAACGGGACAATTCATCATATCGAAGGCAGTATGAACGGTCCTTTGGGAAAATTTGCATCAGAAGGAAAAATGAAAGGTGCTGGCGTTTTAAGATCACATGGCGGTAGATATCAAGCTGTGCAAGATGGTGATGTGAAAATTGATATTGCAATCATCGCTGCGCCCACAGCTGATCCCTTCGGAAATGCCAATGGTGTAACTGGAAATTCCGCCTGCGGTCTTCTCGGTTTTGCCCTCGCGGATTCGCAATATGCTGACAAGGTCATTGTCGCTACTGATAACCTGATCCCCTTTCCCTGCATTCCCTGGCAAATTCAAGGAAATTACGTGGATTACGTTGTCGAAGTTGATCAAATTGGAATTCCTGAAAAGATCGTTTCGGGAACGACACGGATCACAAAAAGTCCTGATCGATTACATATCGCCGAATTGACAGCAAAATTTTGTGAAGAAGCAGATCTTATCAAAGATGGATTTTCCTTTCAAGCTGGAGCTGGTGGAACTTCACTTTCTATCGGCGTCTATTTTGGCGAGATCATGAAAAAGAAAGGGATCAAAGCGCGATTTGCTCGCGGTGGCAGCAATAAATATCTCGTCAATATGCTGGAAGAAGGTTTGGTCGAATATATTCTGGATGGACAAACTTTCGATCTTGATGGCGTGCGCTCGATGCGTGATAATCCGCGTCATCAGAATACTAGTCCTTTCACAAGTTACAATTATCATGGCAAAGGAAATTTCACGGGCATGGTCGATATCGTTATTCTCGGTGCTACAGAAGTGGACGTCAATTTCAATGCTAATGTCGTAACGCATTCTGATGGCTATCTGCTGCATGGAATTGGTGGCTGGCAAAATTGCTTGTTCGGAAAGAACGTCATTCTTCCCATTCCACTTTTCCGAGATCGAATTCCCGTCATCCGCGATGAAGTAACCACGATCTGCGGTCCAGGTGAATTGATCGACATCATTGTGACAGAACGTGGAATCGCGATCAATCCGAGACGAACAGATTTGATCGAAAAGATGAAAAATTCTTCGCTTCCCATCAAAACAATTCAAGAATTGAAAGCGGAAGCAGAAGCGATCTGCGGAAAACCGAAAGTTGCCGAATTTGAAGATAAGATCATTGCTGCTATAAAATGGGTAGATGGCACGGTTATTGACGTTGTCCGCCAGGTAAAAATATGATAAAAATGATGGTGATCAAAATAAATAAGCCGCAATATCTTATAAGCGATTTTCTGAGATTTATCGATTATTGTAAAACTAAATAAAAAAAGGAGAACAAGTATGAGTAAAAGAACAATTGTGACAATGCCCGGTGATGGAATTGGAAAAACTGTGTTAGCTGAAGCCTTGAAAGTGCTCGATGCTGTTGGTTTCGATGCTGAATATGTTCACGCTGATATCGGTTGGGAATTCTGGAAGAAAGAAGGAAATCCGCTGCCAGAAAGAACTTTGGATATTTTAGAGAAGCATAAGATCGCGCTTTTTGGTGCGATCACTTCCAAACCAAAAAGCGAAGCGGCCAAGGAAATCGATCCCAAATTGAAAGACAAAGGCTTTGTCTATTACAGTCCGATCGTGGGACTGCGCCAGCATTTCAAACTCGATATCTGTCAGCGCCCGTGTAAAACTTTCAAAGGTAATCCTCTAAATTTCATTCGACATGGAAAAGGTGGCACGATAGAAGAGCCAGAAGTTGATGTCGTTGTTTTCCGTCAGAATACCGAAGGACTCTATGGTGGTGTCGAATGGACAGATCCACCAGAACACATTTACGAAGCCTTGATGACGCATCCCAAATTTGAAAAGAATTTTGGCTGGGCACCAAAAGATGAAGTGGCTGTTTCCACTCGTATCTTCACAAAAAAATATTCGGAAAGGATTGTCCGTGCTGCCTTTGAATATGCCCAAAAATTTGGTTATAAACGCGTCACACTTTGTGAAAAACCAAACGTGATCCGCGAAACTTCTGGAATGTTACTTGCCATCTGTCGTGAAATGGAAAAAGAATATGATGGAATTAGATTTGATTATACGAATATCGATGCACAAATGATGTGGCTCACCAAAAATCCAGAAGATTATGGCATCATCATTGCTGGAAATATGTTTGGTGACATTGTTTCTGATGGCTTCGCTGGATTGGTCGGCGGGCTTGGTTTTGCCTGCAGCGCAAATATTGGAGAAGAAGTAGCGATCTTTGAACCGACACACGGTTCAGCTCCCAAATATGAAGAATATGAGCCTTCCATCGTTAATCCCATCGCGATGATCCTTTCTTCCTGCATGATGCTCGACCACATTGGCGAGATCGAGAAAGCAGAAAAAATCAGGAAAGCGATCGCAAAAGTTCTGGCCGAAGGAAAAGTGAGAGCTTATGATATGTTGAAATTGAAAGGATCTCCCGAAGTTCTCAAGCAAGGCGCAGCTTCAACAAAACAAATGACTGAGGCGATCATAGCCTCTCTGTAAATTGAGTGTGTGATATAAAATTTGTTCGATGATCAGAATTTTTCCAAAAAAAGTAGGAGTAGTAAAATGAAAAAAATGAAAATTGACCTTTCCAATTTGGATGAGATCTTTCCTGAAGATTTTTCTCAAGAACAGATCGCAAAAGCAAAAACTTTTTTTCTGAAAGAATTAGCAAAAAGAACCCATAAATATTATGGTGGAAAAATCCAAACAGCGCCAAAAGCAGGCGTTTTTGGATTTAACTGGTTCAATGTCTGGTACACGCCTGGTGTTTCCAAAATATCGACAACGATCCGAGAAAATAACGATGCCAGTTTTGAGCTTTCCAATCGTGGAAATCTGGTGGCTGTGGTAAGCGATTCTACACGTGTTCTGGGTGATGGTGACTGTACGCCGCCCGGCGGTTTGGGCGTGATGGAAGGGAAAGCCTTTCTAATGAAATATCTTGGTGGTGTGGATGCAATTGCTCTCTGTGTCAAAAGTGATAATGAAAAAGGCGAAAAAGATCCTGACAAGATCATTGAATTTGTGAAAATGGTTGAGCCAAGTTTTGGTGCGATCAATCTGGAAGATATTTCTCAACCGAATTGTTTCAAAGTTTTGGATACATTACGAGAAGAGTGTGATATCCCTGTATGGCATGATGATGCGCAGGGAACAGCTTGTGTAACTTTGGCGGGTTTGATCAATGCTTTGAAGCTTGCAGAAAAAAAGATCGAAGACGTGAAGATCGTCATGCTGGGTGCTGGTGCTTCCAATACGACGATCGCACGGTTGATCATTGCTGCTGGCGGTAATCCAAAAAATATGATGCTTTTTGATAGCAAGGGTGGATTACATAACGATCGCGAAGACATTAAATCTGATCCTCGTTTTTATCGCAAATGGGAGCTTTGCCAAAAAACCAATCCTGATAAAATCAAAGAATTTCCTGAAGCCTGCAAAGGTGCTGATGTGATGATCGCGCTTTCCAAGCCAGGTCCAGATACGGTGAAACCTGAATGGATCAGCTCAATGGCAGATAAATCAATCGTTTTTACCTGCGCTAATCCTGTTCCTGAAATTTATCCTTATGCCGCAAAAGATGCTGGTGCGTTCATCGTTGCCACCGGCAGAGGCGATTTTCCAAATCAAGTGAATAATTCACTCGGATTTCCAGGAATATTGAAAGGAGCTTTGATGGTGAGAGCACGTGGCGTGACTGACAACATGGCGATCGCAGCTGCCAGATCATTGGCAAATTATGCTGAGAAACGAGGTATCACTCCTGAAAATATCATACCCACAATGGATGAAGCGACCGTATTTCCTGAAGAAGCTGCCGATGTGGCTATGCAAGCGATCAAGGATGGTGTTGCTCGCATCGAAATGATGCGCCAGGAAGCTTTTGAGATCGCCAAAAAGGATATCGAATATGCACGCAATATGACGCAATCGCTAATGAAAGAAGGTTTCATTCCCGATCCACCAGATGAGATCTTACAAGAATCGATAAAATGGGCGATAGAACAGGTTAAATAAGCTTGTTTTAAAAAGCAAAATTGTAAATACTCGTTTTCAATTTTTGAGGACGAGTATTTTTTCCTTTACATCAAAATTCCGAAAAAATTTTGTGAAAGAGATCAAAGATGAGGAAAAATGAATATGAAAAAATTTGAAGAAGCTCAAAATTATGTCGTGCAAGGACAATTGCGAAAAGCTGCAGAAGCTTATCGTCGCATTTTGGAAGAAGATGAAAATAATATTAATGCAATTTGTAAATTGGGAGAATTGTATTACACGCTTGGCGAGATCGAAGATTCAATAAAATTCTATGAAAAAGCTCTCAGCCTTCGTCCTAAATCGGTGCTCGCTTTATATCGGCTTGGGATCTGTTATTTTCGCGCAACCAATTTCACAAAAGCTATCCAAACGCTCAATAAGATCATTGCACTAAAATCTGATCTTTACATGGCGCATTATTGGATCGGGCTTTCTTACTATCACAAGGGAAATATGACGCAGGCGATCAAACACTTTAATACGTTACACGACAAAAATCCGAAATCTACTTTAGGTTTTTATCAAGCAGCGATTTCCTATCGGGCTGCTGGGCGTTTCAAAGAAGCCATCCAACTTCTGGAAAAAATATTGGAAGAAAATCCTGAAGTCGTTTCTGCTCATTACCATCTTGCTTTAGCATATCTCAGTCAAAAAAATATTGAAAAGGCCTTACATCATTTTCAACAAGTTTTGCAGCTAAATCCTGAACACATCGGCGCAAAAGAGCAATTGAATTCTTTACTTGTCGATCAGGAAATGCTTTATACTTATGGCATTGAATCTTTGAAAGAAGGTGAAAATAGCGAAGAAGTGACCACAAATTTCCATGTTGGACAAGCTTACAAAGGTTTTAACATGATTGAAGAAGCTTTTAAACATTTTAAAGAATCGATTAAGAAAAAAGATTAGACGCTTCTTTTAAGTTTGCGAAATTAAATTTTTACTTGCCATAAAAAGTGAAATTATATTTTTAACGACAAAACGTAATTTAATGATCTGTCGTAAATTACGACGGTTATTTTTTTAAGGAGAGCACATGGCGACGACTTCCGATATCAGAAACGGAATGATCATCAAATTCAAAAATGGTCTCTATGAGATCGTGGAATTCCTACACGTTAAACCAGGGAAAGGCGCTGCTTTCGTGCGCACAAAATTGAAAAACATCGAAAACGGTAAAGTGATCGAAAATACTTTTCGCACCAGCGAAAAATTAGAAGAAGTGCGAGTGGAAAAGCAGAAAAAAGAATATCTCTATTCTGATGGGACTTTCTATGTTTTCATGGATTCGCAGACCTACGAACAAACCCAGGTGCCAAAAGAAACTATTGGCGAGCTGGATAAATATCTGATCGAAAATATGGAAATTGCCATGAAAATCGATCCTGATGGGAATATTCTGGGGATCGAATTGCCAGTGACAGTGATCCAAAAAATCGTCGAATGCGAACCAAATGTGAAAGGAAATTCCGCCGCAGTAAGCGGTAAACCAGCAACTACAGAAACTGGCCTTGATCTGACCGTTCCTTTTTTTATCGAGAAAGGTGACAAGATCAAGATCGATACTCGTAGCGGCGAATATATCGAAAGAATCTAAAAATTATTAAGTAAGGAGTAATAATGCCGAAATCAAGATCTTTTGCAGCAAAACTTGCTCATGAAACCAGTTCTGAAGGGAAAGTTATTTGCCCAAAATGCAATACTGAGATCAAAAAAATCAAATTGATCCGTTCCCAGAAATCCAAAAATGGTAGCTGGATGCCAAAATATGAATTCGTAAATATCTGCAAGTGTAACGAAAAAGATATTCTCTCTGGGAAAGTTTAATCTTTTGAGCAAATAGAATTTAAAAACTTTACAATTTCTTTATATTTACCCTCTTGTCCTCTGATAAGAGGGTTTTTGATTGTAATTATGAGGTGATATGAAAAAAGAATCGATCGTCCTAATGCTGTTGATGTCAGCTGTAGTCAGCTTCGCAGTTCCACCTGCTCCCGGAAATGATTTTGCTCAAAATCCGATAGTAGAATTTCCCAGTGAAATATTCGGACCTTCAAAATCTTCCCGAACAATAGAACTTCCTCAAAAAATTTTGGTACTTTTAGCCGATTTTGAGGATCGTTCTTTCGATCTGGTGCCCGATTTTCCTGATTCTGTTGCACATGATCGTGATTATTTTTTGCAGATCATGGAACACATGAGTGCCTATTTCAAAGATGTTTCACACGGTAATTATGTTTTGGAAGAAAATGATTTCTTTCTTCCCGATACCATTTTTACACTTCCAAATACAATGGCCTATTATGGTGATGATGATAATGCAACCGAAAGGATTTGCGAACTTATTCAGGAAGTTGTTTCCTTCGCTGATCCGATCATCGATTTCAATGAATTTGATGCGATCATCATTTTTCACGCAGGAGCAGGGCAGGAATCGAAAGCAGAAAACGTGGATGCTCTATGGACAACATTTGTTTCCCGCCGAACTTTGCAAGCTGGCATCGATCCGGAAAATAACGATTTCCCGGGCATCGAAACAGAAGATGATATTTTCCTGAAAGAATTTGTCATTTGCCCGGAATCAGAATGGCACGATAATAACACTCCTGATGATACGATCTATGGCTTATTGGGAATTGTCGTTCACCAATTTGGGCATCAGCTTGGGCTTCCCACTTTGTTTGATAATGATTCTTCCAACGGAAGTTCTGCTGGTATCGGCTCATTTGGACTGATGGGAACGGGCGTTTGGAATGCGAATGGCTATGTACCGCCTTTGCCTTGCGCTTGGTCACGCTATTATCTTGGTTGGGAAGATGATAATCTGCTCGAAATTAATTCAACTGGCTCAGATTTTTCAATAACATTTCCACAGGCTGACGATGCTGATACTAAGAAATTATATAAAATTCCTATCTCTGAAAAAGAATATTTTCTGGTAGAAAACAGACAACAAAATCCTGATGGCAGCTATTACGTTAATACTGAAGGAGATACAACTGCTTCTTTCACTTTCAAATTGTTGCCGGAAGGTGAACAAGATTATTATCCTGCGGATCATCCAAATGCCGGTCAACCAAAATTCAATTTTATGGAAAATACCTATGAAGGCTGTGAATGGGATTTTTATCTTCCGGGATATGGAACTTCTGATACTGATGGCTCAGGAATTTTGATCTGGCATATTGATGAAAATATTATCGATGCCAAATTTGATTCTGATTTTGAGATAAATCAGATCAATGCTGATGCGGAACACAAAGGCGTCGATCTGGAAGAAGCAGATGGAACACAGCAGCTGGATCATCCCTATAATAATATTTATGCCTGGGGCTCGCCTTTCGATTCTTATCGGGCAGAGAATAATGATTATTTTGGGAAAAGAATTCATAATGGAGAATTCGTTAATCCCACCGCCGAAAGCTATTATGGTGGAATTCAATTGGAAATTCATTCGATCAGCGCTGCTGATTCTTTGATGACTTTTTCAGTTAATTTTGAATGGTCGTTAAATGCCAGCTATCTCGGTGAAAATCCCTTTCCAGCAGCTGTTTATGATTGTGATGAAGATAACGAAAATGAGATTTTTTATCCGATGCTAAACGGAGATCTTTATACTTGGAAAGATAGTCTTTTGATTGAAACTCACACGATAGATACATTAGCAAATTTTTATGCGATCGATAAAAAAAATAGCAAAATCCTGATACCCTATAAAGTTTCAAATAGTGCCAAATTGTTTGTGCCGGATGTTCTCGATGAATTCTATATCAATATGAGCTGGGCAGCACCGATCATGATCAATCCGACCGATGAAACACAAAATAAATATTTCCTAGCGCTGAATTCCGAAACGAATGGTGAACTTATCATTTATAACGAAGCCTTGACCGATTCTTCAACGATCATCATTCCAAACAAAATCGCTACTAATATGATGTGGAAAGAAAATATCGTGTATCTGATCACAGAAAATTGGAACCTTGTCAAGTATGATCTGTTAACTGAAAATCTGGAAAATATCGATCTGGAAATTTCTGAACCAAAACCTCAAATCCGCTCAGCTTCGCTTATCACGGATTTTATTTCTGAAAATGAAGATATTGTCTTGATATCAGATTCGCTGGTCTATTGTTATGAAGCAATCTCTGGCGATTTGGCAGCAGGTTTTCCAATTGATCCTGAATTGAATACACTGGCGCTTCCCTCCTTTGCTGATCTTGATAATAATGGAAAATTGGAAATTCTCTTAGGTGGAGAAAATGATTTTGCTGTGATCTCTCACAATGGAAAGATCCAAAAGCCAAATCAGTCGCTGGCCAATCCTGACTCGATAAAAATTGCTGCTGGAGTTATTGCTTATGACATTGATGATGATGGACAATTAGAGATTCTTGGAAATATGTCGGGTAATCGTTTCTGTATTTGGGAAAATATTAATAACAATGATTTTGAACTTAAACAAAATTATCCGGTAACTTTTGGTGAAAGAAGCATGAATTTCCCTATCATTGCAGATTATTCTGACATTGGAATCAACGCATTTATTCCTTCAAATAACGGCACAATTTACAAAATATCCTATCCTGAACTGGCTCAGATCGAAGAAAATATCTGGAATGTCGAATATGCCAATCTTCAGCGCACAGCATCGATCTTGATGGAAATCGAACAACCACCAATAGAAAATGAAGCAGTCTTTAATTCCGCAAATACTTATATTTATCCCAATCCTTTGAGCAAAACTTTTAGCAAAGCTATCGATCATCAAAATGAGCTGGCGGAAATGACAGCGATCTTGCGGATCGAAACCTTTCAGGATTGCCAGGTAAAGATAAAAATCTTTGATATTGCCTTGAATCGTATATTCCAGAAAAATATCCAATGTGAAAAAAATGTCGCAGAAAAAATTTCTATTGACGCCTCACGCTTTTCTTCAGGTGTCTATTTTGTGATCTTGAATGCAGATGGCGAAACCAAAAAAATGAAATTTGCCATTGAAAAATAAAATCAGGAGTTATAATGAAAAAAATATTTATTTTCTGGCTGATGATAACTTTTATCGTGATCCTATTCGCAGATACGAACGAGGAATACGGTTTCCAAATTCTGAAAATAAATTCTGGTGCAGATGCAATTGCCAGAGCTGGAGCTGGAACGGTTAATTCTGGTGATGCTTTCGCCTTCTTACAAAATCCAATTGCAGCACTTTTTGCGCCTTACAAAGCCATCTCAATCTCACAAAATTATTGGATTTTCGACACGATATTGAACAGCGGTGCTTACGTTAATCCAAAAGGAAAAAGTTCCTTTGCCTTCAGCTATCGTTACCTCGATTATGGAAAAATTGATAACCGTGACGATGTGGGAATGGTCATTGGTGAATATCACCCGATGGACCTTATTATGACGACTAATTTTGGTTTACGTTTGACGCCAAATCATTTTCTTGCGATCAATTTGCACGGTCTCTATCAAAAGATCGATACTTCTTCCAGTCTAGGTTTTGCTGCTGATCTCGGTTATCTCTACAAAACTCCGATCAAAAATTTATCTATTTCTGGTGCACTCAAAAATTTGGGCAGCACTTCTAAAATGAATGAAGAAAAGATCAAGCTTCCAATTTCGGGCATCTTTGGATTTTCCTATCAAAAAAGGTGGCAAAAATTCGATTTTTCATTGGGACAGGATTTTACGAAAAATATTGATGACGAGGATATTAAAGCAGCTTCTGGACTGAAAGTTACTTATAACAATATCCTTGCTTTGAAAACGGGCTACAAATTCAATTATGATGCAGAAAATGTGAGTTTTGGTTTCGGACTGAATCTGAAAAAGATCACTTTTGATTATGCTTTTTTGCCTTTGCAAGAAGGAATTGAAGATACTCATATTTTTCAATTAACCTATAAATTCAGGTAAGATTATGAAAAAAATCTTTTTATCATTATCTTTCATTTTTTGCTGTTTCAACCTTTTTGCTTTGGAATATGTTCCTAACCAGCTCATTTTCAAAACGGAAAATGTGATTCGCCTACAGGGAGAAAAAACAGGCTTACAAAGTTTTGACGCTTTTTCCAGGTCTCGTCAGATCAAACGCATCAAACCTATTTTTTCCAAAAATGATAATCGCTATTTTGTTGCTACGTTTGAGGAAGATATTGATTGGGAAAACATTGCCACGTTGCAGTTTCCAGGAATTGAACATTTCCAGCCAAACTATTTAAATACCTTTTCCCTCACACCAAATGATACTTATTATGATGAGCAAGTTATCGAACTGGAGAATTGCAATATTCCCGATGCCTGGAATTATACAACAGGAAATAGCGAAATCATCGTCTCTGTCATTGATTCCGGAATACATTTCGACCATCCTGATCTGCAGAATAATATTTTCATCAATGAGAACGAAATACCTGACGACGGTATTGATAATGATGGAAATGGCTATATCGATGATTGGCGAGGTTGGGATTTTGTGGATGCGCCAGAACTTTATAGTATTGGAATCGGGGATTATGTGGAACGCGATAATGATGCCAGCGATGAACTGAATCATGGCACGCATGTTTCAGGGATAATCGCTGCTGATGCAAATAATAATGAAGGCATTTGCGGAATTTGTTGGCAGGTGAAATTATTGGCTGTTCGCTCTGGTTTTAAAACTATTGACGGTCTGGGTTATCTGCAAGATGATGATGCAGCCGCTGGGATAATTTATTCAGCAGATATAGGAGCAGACATTATCAATCTGAGCTGGGGTGATGTGAATTATTCTCAGATCATTGCCGATGCTTGTGATTATGCTTATAATCAAGGAAGTATCATTGTTGCTTCTGCTGGCAATGAAGGAAGCACTGCAGAGCATCGGATCACATATCCAGCAAAGCTTTCCACGACGCTTTGCGTGGGAGCAGTGACAGACAATTTGAGTCTGGCTTCTTTTTCCAGCTATGGAACAGAAATCGATCTTGTTGCACCTGGCTATATGATCTATAGCACTTTCAGCAATAGTTCAGACAATCTTTACAACGTGCAATCGGGAACTTCGATGTCTGCACCATATGTGGCTTCAGCGGCGGCACTTTTGCTTTCTATCGATCCAAATCTAAATCAGGACCAAGTGCGCAGTCGGCTCTTATCTTCCTGCATTGATCTGGGCGAGGAAGGAAAGGATGACATATTTGGGTATGGACTGCTGGATGTTCAAGAACTTCTGATCACAAACAATACACCGCAGATCGACATAACCTATCCTCAGGATAATCAAGCGATTTGTGATGATGTTTTTATAACAGGCACAGTCTGTGCACCAGATTTTTGGCGTTATAATGTGAAATGGACGGATGCTGTTGTTCCCACTTTATCAGATTGGCAAGATGTTGACCCAGCTCATACTTTTTATTATGATGAAGTGCAAAATGATACGATCGCTTATTTCCCGATTTATCAATATTTTTCCTCTGGAAGTTATAAGATAAAGATCACGATCGAAACAGATGATGCAGAAAGTTATGACCTGATCCGAACAATCCACATTGATCAATCTCCACCTGAATTTAATGAAGATTATGCTGTCATTATGAAAAGATATGCGGCGGAAATCCCTGAATACTATTTTCAAGCCGTTTTTGATGAAAAAGTTTTTTTGGAAATTAACATTCCACCTTCTTCTAATTACCAACTAATTAGTCCGATCGCTGATTCTATCCTCGTATGTCAAGTTCCTGTCTATTATGCTGGAAATCAACCGATCAATTTACGGGCGATCAATCTGGCAGGATTGGAAACTTTTGTCGATGAAGCTTACGATTTCCAACCAGATTATACGCCTATCGATATCCATTCTTATGAACAGCATATTCTCGGAAGTGAACTTTCTGCCATCCAAAAAACCTATGATTTCAATAATAACGGGAAAAACGAATTTATTGCTCTGGATACTTCTCAAGAAGAATTTTTTCTGAATGCATACGAAGTCCATAATAACGAGATAGTCACCACGCATCATTTTTCAGAATCGATCTGGCCTCACGATCTGGGAAATACCAATGCTGAAGGGATGGAATTGTTGGGGATCTTGGTTGATCAACCAGTCGTATATGAGACGGTGAATAGTGATTATCCAAACACACCAATATTTCCAGCTGAAGATGCTTATGGCGGTAATTTCATTGATTATGATAATGATGGATTTGATGAACTGGCGCTGATCAGAAATGTCACAATAGATCAGGTTTCAAAAAGAGCTTTGCAATTATTTCAGCGTAATGGCGATGAATTTCAACTGGAATATACGATCTTGAATGAAACTCCGACCAGCGTGAAAAATACGTTTGTGAATAAGGTTAGAAGTGGTGATTTTGACGATGACGGAAATCCTGATATTTTAGCAGCAGATACAGATGGAGACGTGATAATTTTTGAAAAAAATGCATCCGTTTTTGAAATGGTCTGGACAGATCATCTACCGATCGGTGAAGCGTATCAGCTGGCTGTCGGAGATTTTACAGGTGATGGCCTGATAGAATTTTGCGTCGGTGGCTATTCCTATGATCCGATTGATCCTAATAAATCTTTTACCTATTTTAATTTTTACAAAAATAATGGCGAAGATAACAGCTATGATATGTTGGATTATATCAGCTTTTCGCAACATGAGCAAAAAAATTCCATCGCCACAACAGATCTGGATGGTGATGAAGATGACGAGATCGTGATCTCAGTTCCACCCAATATTTACATTGTAGATTATCAAAATGACGAATTTGTGCCAATCTGGAAAGGTGATGTTGCAAAAACCTATCAAAATATCCTGGCAGTAAATCCCCAGTCGGAAGTTGAAGATGCCTACATTATTGGAAATATGGGAAAAAATAATGAGATCTCTTCTTGCCTGATCAAACAAAGTGAATTATTTACCGGACCACCTTCACCAGTCTATTTAGAATTCATGCCTATCGATTCCACAACCGTTCATATGCGCTGGCGGGCAGATATTTATGACTATTTTAATATTTACAAACAGCAAAATGACTCGACTTTTTTGGCAGCTACGATCCCAGATCATTTTTATCAAGATCACGAGCTTGTTTCTGGCGATACAGTGAGCTATCAGATCACGGCTGTGAAAGAAAGTTATGATCCAGCAGAAAGCCTTCCCACAGCGTGGAAGACGGCGATCCCACTTCCAAAACCAAATTTGATCTCTGTGAAAATGATTTCACAATATGATCTAAGGCTGAAATTTGATCGCGAAATCAGTTCAACCGCTTCCGAAATTCCTCATTATTTTGTGAACAATGATATGGGTAATCCCATCTCTGCCAATTTATTAGGAATGGATAAAATTGTGTTGCTGAAATTTGCCAATCCTTTTGGTGAGTTTGATCAATACACGATTTATATTTCTGGTTTGAGTGGAATTACCGGAGTTCCCCTTTCAACATATTACGAGTTTGATTATCAGGAAGATACTGTTGCGCCGAAGATGACCGACGTTGATATTCCCGTTTCCGATATTGTTCGTGTCTATTTTTCTGAACCTTTGACCGAGATTAGTGCCGAGGACACTACCAATTATAAATTGATCTTTCCCAATATCGATGCTCAAAATGAGATCATCAATATCTCCTATTTCAATGAAGATTCTTCTTATGTAAATATCCAATTGCAAGAAAATATGAAATATACAAATCAGCCTTATTTTTTGAAAGCAGAAAATATTTATGATCTGGCAGGTAACAAAATTTCTAATATTGGAAACAAAATTCATTTCAGCTTGACAGACATTAAAAATCTTCAGCATTTGATAGTCTATCCAAATCCTTTGAATTTGAGGAAAAGTGCTTATGATGTGGTGAATTTCATCAATTTCCCTTTAGACAAAAAGGGAAATATCAAAATATTTGATGTGAATGCCGAATTGATCTATACTCAGGAAATTGGCCCCTATCGCAATTCTTTGGATTATTTTAAATGGGATTGCCTGAATGAGGTGGGACAGAGAGTTTCTTCTGGAATGTATTTCTACATCATTAATATGGATGATGAGATAAAACGTGGAAAGATCGCGATAATAAATTAATTTACATGAGGTGATTTTATGATTTCATTAGATTGGAAAGAAAGAATTAAAAAAGATACAATTGATTTTTATGAAAGAAAACTGCCCAAAAAAGAATATGATATCGATATCGTTTACAATGCCTATCCTGAAAGGATCGATAATAATATTCCCCACGCTGTGATCTCACTGGTGGGGAAAACAATTGCCTCCAAAGTTTATAAAGAAGCAGAAAACTATCTGAATTTTTATGATTATCTTTTTAATGAAAAAGGTGAAAATGGCAGAATCATTTTTGCCTATATCATGGCAAGAGCTGTTAAAAAAAAACCAGAGATCTTTCTGGATTATATCAAAGAAAAATTGACCCATACAAAAGATCAAAAATCAAGCAATTTGATCATTAATAAAAGCCTTTATCCACTTCTGAAAAAATATCCGAAAAAGTATATCGATCAGATAATTGGATGGCTGAAATTGAATAATATAGTGTTGACAGAAAGTCTGGAAAAAATCCTGAAAAAATTCATCAATTATGATCCTTCTCATATAAAATATATCTTTGGAAAGTTGGAAACTTTGTGGCTCTATGCTTCTCCGCAAATGATCAAGTTGAATATTCATCTATTAAAAAAAATTTATAATGTTGATCAAGATTTCTATCACGCTGTCTATCAAAATTATCGCACGACACGAAATCCCATTTTTGCTGCGATCCTTTGCGATGCGATCACTTGCTATTCTGATACGATTCAGGAAATGGTGGATAATTGGGCGCAGAGCGGAAACGTGAAACTGAAGAAATTGGGACAACACGGGCAAAAGCTCCTGAAAAGAAAAAAATGATAAGGATAAATATATGGCAAATTATATTACCAAAGAAGGTATGTCGCGTTTAAAAAAAAGAATGCAACAATTGATCGAAGAAAGACCTTCCATCATCAAACAAGTCGTGGAAGCGAGAGAAATGGGAGATCTCAGTGAAAATGCTGAATATCATGCTGCGCGGGAAAGACAGCGCGAATTGGAAAATGAATATAATCGCATCAAAAAAAAAGTGGAAACACTTCAGGTCATCAATACTGCTAATATTCCCAAAGATGCCGTGCGATTTGGTGCCCGTGTCACTCTGCGATCGCAAGCGACTATGAAAACGCAAAAAATCCATCTGGTGGGTGCTGATGAGGTTTTCGAAAGCGATGACGAATTTGAGCGAACTTCCATCCTTTCTCCTATCGGCAAAGCTGCAATTGGAAAAAAAATCGGAGAAATATTCAATGTCGTTGCACCGATCGGAAATAAAAAATATGAGATAATAGAAATAAAATAGAGGAGTTTGAGTATGAGTAATGCAAAAGAATTAAGTGAAAAACTCGGTTATCAAAGAAAAAATTTCTGGGAATCCAATCCCGAAGAACATGATGTTGCTTTCACTTTTGCAGAAGGTTACAAAAATTTTCTGAATTCTGCAAAAACAGAGCGAGAAACTATCGATTATTATCAACAAGTTTTAGAAAAAAAAGGTTTTATAAATATCGATAGAGAAAATTCTGGAAACAAAGTCTATCGTCTAGCGCGTCATAAAAATGCAGCAATAGCCTTGATCGGCAAAAAACCAGTTTCCGAAGGCGTTAATCTGATCGTTGCCCACATTGATGCACCGCGTGTCGATCTGAAACAAAATCCGCTTTATGAAGATAAAACAACGCAGCTGGGTATGATGAGAACGCATTATTATGGCGGAATAAAAAAATTCCAGTGGGTTTCCACACCGCTTTCTCTACACGGAACTTTTGTGAAAAATAATGGCGAGAAAATCCATCTCTCTATCGGCGAAAAAGAAGATGATCCTGTCTTCGTGATGCCAGATTTATTACCGCATCTTGCTCGCAAAGAACAATATACAAAAAAGATCGGTGAAGCGATAAATGCTGGCAAAATGAATATCGTGTTCAATTCTATTCCTTTTCCGCAAGACAATGATAAGGTGAAGGAAGCTGTGAAACTTAATGCTCTGGCGATTTTGAATGAAAAATATGATATTCTGGAAGAAAACTTTTTGAGCGCTGAATTGGAAATCGTTCCTGCTGGAAAAGCACGCGATGCCGGCATCGATAAAAGTATGGTGCTGGGTTATGGTCAGGATGATCGTGTGTGTGCTTACACTTCTGCACAAGCGATCTTTGATGCAAAAAATAATGAGCGTACTGCTGTTGTTTATCTGGCAGATAAAGAAGAGATCGGAAGCGAAGGCAATACTGGAGCACGTTCTGTCTTTATCATCGATTTCATCGCAGATCTGCTGGAATTCAACAAAGAAAAAGCTGACAGCAAAACCTTGCGTAAAACACTTTTGAAAAGTCAGATACTTTCAGCTGATGTTAATGCTGCCATCAATCCAAACTATCCTTCTGTTCATGAAAAGGAAAATGCTGTTCATCTTGGTTTTGGCGTGAGTGTGACGAAATTTACCGGCTCTGGCGGAAAAAGTGGTTCGAATGATGCCAATGCAGAATTCAATGCCAAGATCGTGAATATTTTCAATTCCGAAAAAGTGAACTGGCAGATTGGAGCTTTGGGAAAAGTTGATGAAGGCGGAGGTGGCACTATTGCCAAATTTATGGCAGAACACGGAGCAGAAGTCATCGATTGTGGCCCTGGTCTTCTTGGTATGCATGCACTTTATGAACTTTCCAGCAAGGCAGATATTTATTCATCATATCGCGCTTACAAAGCCTTTTTTGAAAAAGCATGATGATCTTTCCCAAACATATTTTATCAATTCTCATTGCTATGCTGCTGCTCATTTCTGCCTGCAGCAGCACGGTGATGAAAAATCTACCGGTGGAAAAGAAAATGCAGATCGCCAATGAATTTTTTGACCGTGAAAAATACCACAAAGCTATTCCCTATTATCAAAATATTGTGTTTGAAAAAAATTCAGTTTATACTTCTGAAGCGCAAATGAAACTGGCAGATTCCTATTTTGAAGAAAATAGATTTGCCGAAGCACGATTTGAATATCAAGAAATGATCAGACTTTTTGACGATTATGATAATATCAGCAAAGCATATTTTATGATCGGGGTTTGCTGGTTCAATGAATCGCTACCGGCTCATTACACGCAAGAAGAAACGCGCAAAGCGATCGATGCTTTTGAAACTTTTCTGGAGAAATTTCCCTTCGATGAGCGAAAAAAAGATGCTATCGACTACATCAATGAATGCCATTATAAATTACTCGAAAAAAAATATAATAATGGCTATACCTATTATAAAATGTATGATTACAGTGCTGCTTTACTCTATTTTGACGAGATCATCGAGTTGGGAAATAAAGATGAACTTGATCGACTTTCGCTTTATTATTCTGCGCTGATTCACTACAAAAGAGAAGATTTTCAAAAAGCGAAACAAACTACTGAAAAATTGAGTGCAAAATATCCCGACAGCAAAGAAACAAAAAAAATGCAAAATTTGTTGAAAATTGCACCATGAAAATTGGTTTGCTGGGTGGTTCTTTCAATCCGATCCATCTGGGACATCTCACTCTGGCAGAAAAAGCTAAAGAAAAATTAGCTCTGGATAAGATCTGGCTTGTTCCCACTGGAAATCATCCTTTCAAAGCAAAGGAAAAACTTCTCTCTCTGGAAAAAAGAGTGAAGCTCATCAAAAGCGTTATTAGCGATCATCCTTTTCTGGATATTTGTTATCTGGATGCTGAAGAAAACAGGCCAAATTTCACCGATCAACTTATAAAAAAACTTTTTCATCTCTATCCAGAAAATGAATTCCTCTTTCTTGCCGGCGAAGATATTGTGGCAGAACTTCCTAAATGGCACAATTCCAAATGGCTGATCAAAAATGTTGATTTCGTAATTTTTACTCGTCCTAATAATCAAGAAAAAAATTATGATAAATTTTTTGATAAAGACAATTTTTGTATCATTCAAATGCAACCGATTGCCATCTCTTCGACTGAGATCAGAAGCAGGATAAAAGAAAATCGTTCAATCGAAAATTTGGTGCCAAAAACGATCCAAAAGCTGATTGTTTCTTATTACAAGTAGATTCAATTTCGTATTATGCTGGAAAAAATGATGTCAATCTTATCTGAATATCTCAAAGACCCTTTGTGGATTAGAATATTTCAATCTTTGCTACTGATCGTGATCCTTTGGGCTTTGAAGATAATAATCCAAAAATTGATCGACCGCAGCAAATTGAAATTGAAAACTCGATATACCTGGCACAAAGTAGTCAAATACGTCATTTTCTTTCTGATCTTGCTTGTAGTCGGCAGGATCTGGATCAAAGGTGTGCAAACTTTGGCTACCTATCTTGGCTTGCTTTCTGCTGGTATTGCAATTGCACTCAAAGATATCATCGCAAATTTTGCCGGCTGGGTATTTATCATCTCGCGTCGTCCCTTTGAAGTGGGAGATCGCATTCAGATCGGAAATAAGATGGGAGATGTTATCGATATCCGACCTTTTGAATTCACGCTTTTGGAAATCGGAAATTGGGTAGCTGCCGATCAAAGCACAGGACGGCTGATCTTTATCCCGAATGGAAAAGTATTTACTCAAGAACTGGCAAATTTTGATCAAGGCTTCCATTATATCTGGAATGAAATTCCCGTAATGATAACTTTTGAAAGCAACTGGCAAAAAGCAAAAGAAATATTACAGAACATAATCGATAAACAGCCAGACAAAATTTCCAAACAAATGGAAAGTGAATTGCAAAGATCAGCCCGAAAATTTATGATCTACTATTCCAAATTAACTCCGATCGTTTATTTGGAAGTCGTGGATCATGGCGTCAAACTCACATTGCGCTATCTTTGTGAACCGCGGCGTCGGCGCAATTCTGCCCAAACGATCTGGGAAGATGTACTTGTAGAATTTGCTAAAAATGATGATATAGCACTCGCTTATCCTACGACGCGTTTTTACGATCATTTCAAAGAAAAAAAATGATATTGAGCAATTTCTTGATCAGCATATTAGAGCAAAGAATGTTTCTGCATCTTATCAAAACAATTAATAAACGCGATAAAATTATCAGTCCCTTAGAATAATCTGGATATAAGGAAGAAATAAATGATGTATGACGGTTATATAGTCGTTGGCGGTAATAAAAAGGATAATTAAACAATAAGGAGAAGTATTATGACAAAAAAACTTTTAACAGACCTAAATGGGAATAAAAGGGGGAAAATTAAAGAAGCTCATAGATGACTTTAAAGGTGAGCCAAGAATTGCCTGGTATCCATCAGCTGGAGAGGATTTTCGTGCATTACTTTATTTACATCCAAATTTTTCTCAACTACATCCAGCATCAGAACAAGAACCACAACCACCCGACTTATTCTTATTCACCGATTATTTTCCTGGGCGAAATTCAACATTCATGGACAATAGGACAATTTATTCAGACAGCAGAACTACTGTTCATATTGATCATATTGAAGAATTACCACGACTTAATCTTCCACTTCACAATGAGTTAGTTCATTTCTTAGAGGGAAGTACAGCAACTGACAGAGCTGTATTTTTAAAAATAAGAATAGACAGCGACAAATTGGGCAGTATTTCTTATCCTGTTGTTTATGCTTTTGCTGAGAACGAAACCTTTTACTGTAATAAATTAGTCCCTAACAAAGCAACAATTTCCCACATCATTCATGTTCGTTATGGAGGCGGTTGCGGAGGTGGGGGCAACGCTTCTGGAGTATGGTTGCTAAATGTCTTGAAAAAATTAAACTGCGAACTCTTTATAACAGACGGAAAACATGATTGGCAATCAGGTGACAACTTCGCTCTTGAATTTTGCTCATCAATACCGAGACAAAGTAATTCACGATTATCACCAATAAGAACTATTCATAGTGAAGGTTGGTCTGGACATGGTGATGTATCGTGGAACATTGTAAGACCAGTGTAACAAGCGCATGCAGCGGACACGGCTGGCGCCGAGCCGTTTAGCTTAGACGTTCGCTGAAATAAATATCAGAAGTCCAGCATCAAAAAAGGATTAAGCAAATTGGAATATTTCCTGATAGGTTCTGCCTTAGTTGTGTTGCTCTTTGTATTTACACATCTTCGGCCATTAAGTGAAAGTGAAATGGAGAGATTATCCTTCAAAAGAAGGGGAAAAACTATATGCCAATATTTCACATTTGATCTGCATGAGTATAACGTCGACAAAAATTTTAAAAAAAGAATGCATGCAAATGGGAAATTCTATCGTCTCGACGAAAATTTATATAATTTCCCGTCAACTGCGGCAGGTCTCCTGAAATATAAAAAACATGAATGGATAATTATTGCTTTTGAGAAAAATAAAAAGATTTCACTTTGTTGGCTGAACAAGGGTTTTGATAGATCTGGCGTTAGTCCGTTCCTTTCTGTGAATGACTTGATCGATATTGCAAAAAAGGATGCGTATGCCTCTGTGATGATATTTCATAATCATCCGAATAGTAATCCAAATCATTTTGATTGTAGCAAACCAAGTCAGCAAGATATTAAATCCGCTAACGAATTTGCATCAAAGTTGAATAATGGCGGTATAAATTTACTGGAATTTGTTTGTGAGCGTGGCAAACATCACCAGTATTTTGCAAAATACTCAGATTTATTTTTACCCATTTCTGAATTTCTTGAGGTCGTTAGAAATCAAAACGGAAAATCAAAACTTGGTAACTTGTCCTTACATCTATCACGAATATTTTAACTTTAAAAAAAAAGAATCTCAGTAAACCAGGCGGTTCATTTGACGCCGAGAACGGCGGCGCTGATGCGGCAGGCTTTTGTGGCGGCGCAAGTGACCTTGGTCGTTAGTAAATAAGAAGGAAGGGAAATGAGGGATCTCCAAAATCCAACCGATAACACAGGCTATATGCCATTCAAACGGCACATAGCCTTAACCATTGTGCGAAAGCCCACAAAAAAATTATTAACCCATCTTTACCACATTTCCTCAAAAAACACTTATCCTGCAAGGTGTTAGCCTTTTTCAGGGTCAC
>JAGYMQ010000108.1 GCA_018400535.1 Candidatus Cloacimonadota bacterium | reverse complement strand
TGTGGTTCAGACTTTTACATTATATCATTCGTGCCAATTCGCGTAAATTCGTGGTTAAGAAAAAATCGGAAGACGGAAGACAACCAATATCTACCAATACCTTTCCTCAGCCTGATTTTCTGACTTTATTTCATCTTTCACAAAATTAAATTTGACATCGATTCTCGGCTTTTCAGTTTGGTAAATGAATAAAGGAGTCAAAATGAATTTGAAGATGAGAAAAGTTGTTGAATATTTACCCCCCCCCTCAATATACTTAAGGCATTATCTTACAGAATGTTACAAATATTCCCGCTTTTCTCAAAAACTGTTCTTGTTTTATGAACGATTAGAATTCATTCGCTCATTCCTCTTCGATCGTCTTTTCTATTCGAAGAGGAAAGGAAAATATGGCAAGAGAAGTTTTCCTTTTTAGCCCGGAAGGATTGTGAAAAAAAATGGGCAAAAAAGTGAGAAGGAGAATTTAAGATGAAAAAAATATTTTGTGTGGTGCTTTTGTTAGCGATGACCTATGCTTTATTCAGCACCATAATTTACGTAGATTGTGATAATACTACAGCACCTTGGAACGGAACAATTACAGATCCTTACCGAAATATCCAGGATGCTGTGGATGTTGCTACTAATGGAGATAGCATAATGATTTACGATGGCACTTATATAGAAGATGTCGATCTGGATGAATTTTCAACCGGTACATTAACACTACAGAGTACCGATCCAACTAATCAATCGGTCGTTGAATCTACAGTGATCAAAGCAGATGACACTTATGCATTCTATAGATCTTTGTATATGTCGAGTGCAACATTCTATTTTAAAGGATTAGCTATTGCTGACAGCGATTATGGAATATATCTTGAAGAAGTAGCATCAACTACCGAAATCTATGTGACAAATTGTATATTTGACAATAATGATCAAACTGCTATATTATCGCACTCTTTTTATCCAGTGGTAGTTAATTATTGTGTGTTTTACGATAATTCTACAGCTATCACAAGCACTCATAACTGGACTGCTAATAGATCATGCATAGAAGCTAAGGAATGTTTGATATATGAGAATGACAACGGTTTTGCTACCGATCTAAATATGTCGATCGACAGATGCACATTTGCAGATAATACTTCTATTGCAGTTGATAATGGTTATGGAGACAGTGATATCACAAATTCGATATTATGGGATAATGGCACTGAAATATCTAATACTTATGGAACGGTAACTGTATCATATTCAGACATTCAAGGAGGATATCTTGGAACAAGTAACATCAATTCAGATCCTCTATTCCTGAATGCTGCTGATGATGATTATACCTTAACATGGGATGAAGATGATAAATCTCCGTGTATTAATACCGGTGATCCAAATAGCGCTAATGATCCCGATGGAACCAGGGCAGATATGGGTTATCGATATTTCGAACACGATCAGAAAACCTATAATTTCGCCGGTCCCTATACATTACCCCATTGTGGCTGGACCTGGCTATGCTTCGATATCCTCGATATAACCGATGCTTCAACAACAAATCAGGTGCAAAACCTTCTGGAAGATATCCAAGATAATTTGGATACAGGTTATCATGAAAATGATATTTTTTATTATACTACCTCCTGGTATAATGGTGATGAACTTGTAATTAGTCCCAAAGGCTATAAAATCGAGATGGACGATGATGATTCTCTTGTTGTGAATGGCTTTCGTTGTCCTGCCGATACGGAATTCGATCTGGATTCGTCAAACGATGAATGGACAGGTTACTTTTTGGAAGAAACTCAACACGTGTACGATGCCTTTGATGGTTATCTGGAGGACATCAAATCAATAACACATCAGGATTGGAGCATCAGGTATAGTAGCGGTTGGCCAGATGTAGGTTACACCCTTAGCCCCGGTGATATGGTTATTCTGGAATTATTTCATGATATCGATGACTTTGTATGGTCTTGTCCGGATCCAAGTAGAACGGATCCATTCATTATTCTTCCTCCACAGCTATATACTTACACAGAAGAGGCCGATTACATCCCTATATACATCGAACTGGACGAGAACGATCTTCCGGACGAGATAGGTATATTCGTTAATGATGTATGTGTGGGAGCCAGGGTTGTTCAACATCCTTTTGAAAATGTTTGTACCTATGTTACGCAAGCTCAAAGTGGAAATGTAGAAATAGAGTTTGCATATTACGATAGAGGGGAAAGACAGAGATACACGGAATATCTGGTCTATGATAAAGAAACCGGCTATCGCGAAATTACTTCGATCGATCTAAGAGAAAAACAAGATTACTACTACGTTTCTTTCCTTTCGCCAACCGGAACAGATGATCATGATCTACCTGCTAAGATAACCACATCCAATTTTCCCAATCCTTTTAATCCTACCACAAATATTTTGTTCTCATTGCCATCTGAACAGGATATTGAGTTAATTATCTACAATTTGAAAGGTCAGATCGTGCGTGATCTTGCCCAAGGCCGGTTCACATCTGGAGATCATTCGGTAACCTGGGATGGAAAAGATGATCGTGGAAAAGCTGTTGGATCGGGTTTGTATCTCTACAAACTCATCACAGCAGATCAGGAAACAACGAACAAGATGCTACTTTTGAAATAACATGAAATCAACCGACAGCTGATAAACTTCGGATTGTTCCCGCACCAATAAAACGGGTGCGGGATCATCCGAA
>JAGYMQ010000107.1 GCA_018400535.1 Candidatus Cloacimonadota bacterium | reverse complement strand
CGCTGATTTGCCGATGAAAGAGCAGAAGGAAAAGATTGCAGCAGAACTTGTTAAGCTGCAAGGTGATTTTGAGCAACGAGATGATATTATAGTTATGGGCGTGGAACTGTGAAAAAATTGCGTCATACAACTGACGGAATTAAGGAAAATAGCGTCATTTATTTCCAGAAAATAATGTTCCAAAAAATAATCTGTGATAACTTCCAAAAAAGATAATTGACGAGAAAATAAAGAAATGAAAAAGCTACTCATGAAATAGGTCAGTTTTAAATCGTTGTCTGAAAGATTGAAAAAAGGGATTTATTATGAAAGAATTTAATTTGGATAATTATGCGAATGTCTATGATTTTATGGACAATAACGAAATCATCTTTTCCTATAAAGGTCCGATCAGTCAGGAAATATTGATTGCAGTTGGCGATACGATCAAAACAGAATTACCAGCCGAAGACATTGAGAATAAGATCATCAAACGGATTTTTGCCGTATTCATCGAAGAGGCGCAAAATGTATTGAAACACTCTTTTGATAAACATTATGGCGACAAGAAAAAGGAAACTGGAGTTGGTTTGATCGGAATTGGGAAAAAAAAGAATGAATATTTTTTCATTTTCAGCGTGAATGTTGTTCAAAATTCTCAGATCAAAAAATTGAAAGCTCATCTCGATCACATCAATTCTTTAGATAAAAAGGAATTAAAAGATTATTACAATCACCAGCGCAAAACAGCTGTGTTATCAGAAAAAGGTGGAGCAGGATTGGGTTTCATCGATATGGCGCGAAAATCTGGACAACCTCTGGAATATAAATTTAACAAGATCGATAACGACAGGTCTTTTTTTGAGATTTTGATAAAAATACCTTATTCTTCAGGAGTTAACAAATGAAATCTTTTTATATTGATGAAACACGGGCAACCCCGAAAATTGATTTTAACTTGAAAAAAAATGAATTGAGCATAATCGGAGATTCTTATCCCGAAAATGCCAGTATTTTCTATCGCGAAGCAATGGAATGGCTGACAGAATATTTGCAAAATAAAGATAGAAAAGTCACGATCAATCTACAATTGACTTATTGGAATACCAGCAGCAGCAAGGTCATAACAGACATTTTGGAAATGATCCAAGCCTATCACGATGCAAAAGGTGATATTTTTCTGAATTGGTTTTACGAAGAAGATGATGAAGACAGTTTCGACAATGGAGAAATTTTTTTGGAAGAGCACACATTCCCCTATAAATTAGTTCCTTTCACGATCTGATGAAAAATACCAGCGCAGACGAATTCCAAAAAGAAAAAAAGGTAATCGAGGCCGCTGAAAAATTAATTGATTCTTCTGAACAAATTTCCGATCTAAAAATCTTTTATCGAGATCTTCTCAAAGAATACAAGCGCTTGCTGAAACAAACAAAAGTATTGATGAAAGTTAGTGATAACCAGCAACATCGCCTGAAAATCATCACAGATAGACTGGGTAAATATGTTTCCTACCAGCTTTTTAAAAAGATCACGCGGGGAAAAGAAAAGGTGGAATTGACAACCAAACGGAAAAAACTGACCGTCTTCTTTTCTGACATCAAAGATTTTTCCTATATTTCTTCTCATATGGAAGGTGAAGAATTAGCAGAATTTTTGAATTCCTATTTGGATGAAATGACGAAGATCGTGATAAAATACGGTGGAAATCTCGATAAATATTGGGGTGATGCAATCCTGGCATTTTTCGGTGATTCTGCTGCCGCCACTGACGAAGAAAATGCTCTGCAATGTGTCAGTATGTCGATCGAGATGCAAAAGAAAATGAAAGACTTACAGAAAAAATGGTTCGATAAAGGCTATCAAGAACCTTTGCAGATCAGGATCGGAATCGCTACTGGCTATTGTGCTGTGGGAAATTTTGGCTCTTCCGAAAGAATGGATTATACGATAATTGGAAATCCAGTGAATTTCGCTGCTCGCTTAGAAAGCGCTGCTGAACCGAATGAAATTCTCATCAGCCACGAAACCTGGGGACTCGTCAAAAACAAGATAAATTGCGAATCTTATATTTCACTCAGCTTGAAAGGATTTCACAAAGAAAAGCTAGCTCACAAAGTTTTGGGTTTCAAAAAAATATCAGAAAAAAAATTGATCCAGATCAATGATCCTGATAATGGGATAAATCTCTTTATCGATTTGAACAAAGCAGAAAAAGATTCTGTGAAAAAAATATTGAGTGATATTGAACACTCACTCACTTCGCATCAATGAAAAAATTAGTCTTCTATCATTTTACAATTCAGCATAGCAATCTGCTTTGAAGTGTGAAACGCTAATTTTTAAAGATTGTAAATATTCTGCAGTATAAATTAGTTGTCGAACTTTTCTTTGGCACATAAAAAGATCACAGATTTTCCTTTTATGAGTTTTCTTCTTTTACTTTTCCCACAACCAGCACTCCGGTTCCGATCGAATTTTTTCCATAAAGATCTAGTAGCATCAAAACAAAAGCGATCGGATAGACAAATAAATAATAAAAAGGCAGCAGCAGGAAATTGTATCTGTTTTTTTCCAATAATTGCAAAGGTTTTTTCATAATTAATAGCCAGGAAAGATGACCAAATTTTCCATAGGAATATTGGAAATCAACGATCTCGAATCCGTTATGTTGTAATTTATCCAAAATTTCTTGTTTGGAATAGCCTGGCCGCACGTGTTCTTCTGTGAATTTAGCAGCTTCATCAAAATTGCTGGGTGAAGAAATGATCAGTTTGCCGTTTTCTGTCAGCGCTTTGCGAAAATTTTTCAGCACTTTCTCGTCTTCTTCGATATGTTCCAGAATATCGATAGCAATGATGAGATCAAATTTTTCCCGCGGTTGATATGATGTCAGGTCTGCCTGCTGTGCTGTGAAATTATTTTCCTTTCCGATATATTTGGAAAAAGACGCAATATAATCTGTTTTCAAGTCAACAGCGTGTACAGTTGCTTTTTCCCAATTTTTCAGAACAAACCAGGAATATTGTCCAAAACCAGCGCCAGCATCGTAGAAGCGAATTCTTTCTTTTCCCGCAAAATATTTCTTGATCTCTTTTTTTACATACCACTGTCGCAATAAAAGAAGATCAAGAAGCAAATAGAAAAATTTCCGTAAGAGCGGAAATCTTTCAATCAGATGGGCAAATTTATCTTTGATCAGGTCATATTTCATAATTTATTTTTCTCACACGCCCACAAACCACCGCTGACGTTCAACGCTGGCTTGGTAACCAAATAAATTGGAAATTTTTGCAATAGCTCTTTTCGGACCTTACAATTATGGATCTCTGCCACGAGATTGCTTTCCAAGATAAAATTTTTATTGGATAAAGAAGAAGCACCGGCGATAAAAATCCCACCATAAGGCTGTAGCGCCAGAGCCATCGCCTGCACCAATCTTCCCACAAAAGAGTAAAAAAGAGCTAATGATTGTTTAGCAATCTCATCTTGTTTTGTCAGTGCTTTTTGTGCAACTTCAGCGGCAGAAATTTTTTCTTCCTTTCCGGCTAAAACAGAAAGCGCGTAGTAACTATCCACCAGACCTTTCCCTGAAACAAAATCTTCAAAACTGAAATATTTTTTTTCGGGAAAATCATTTTTGAATTTTTCTAAGATCTCTTCGTGTTTTTTATTTAAGATAGGTATTTGAATGTGCTGGATCTCGGAAGGAAGGATTTGTTTTTTCCCGCCATGATCCATTATTGTAACTGTCCCAAAACCAGTTCCTGGCGCAATGACCAATTTGTTCTGAAGATGAGTTTTGGTCTGTTTTTCAGGAGAATAAAGCGTGATAAATTCTTGTGATCTCTGTTCTATCATTTGCAAAATGCCATAGGCTGCTAATTCCATATCATTGAGAAAAAGCATTTTCTCTTCAGGAAATCCCCAATTTTCCAGATCTTTTTTAGTCAGACGAGGTCGATCTTGCCAATTTGTCATCTGAACTTCTTGATGATCGATAACAGCTCCAGCAAAGCCAACAACGGCTCTGGTAATTTCTAAACCCGGGCAAAATTCCTGTAGAGAATCTTTGATGAAATTTTCCAGTTCTTTTCTGGATGATACTTTATCTTTGAAAAGCGATGAAATGCGCTGCAGTTTTTCATCATCACCGACAACTGCGCGCAATCGAGAATGAGTTCCGCCCACATCAACCGATACAAATAATTTCGTTTTCATCCTATAAACTGTAATACAAATTCATCTCATAAGGATGGGGACGATTGCGGACGGCGATCACTTCTTTCATTTTTTCAGTGATCCAGCTCACGATTAGATCTTTATTAAAAACATCACCCGCAAGTAAGAATTGATGATCTTTTTCCAGAGCTTCCAGCGCTTCTTCCAGACTGGTGGGAATGGAGTGCAATCTGTTCTGTTTTTCTTGTGGCCATTTGAAAACATTATCATCAAAGGGACCATAACCATTTTCGGGAGTCGGCATGATCTTATTTTTCACTCCGTCCAAACCTGCCATCAAAAGTGCGCTCATCGCCAGATAGTAATTGCACGTGCCGTCACCTGTGCGGAATTCGATGCGTTTGCTTTTTTCAGTTGTAGCATATTTTGGAATTCGGATAGCTGCGCTGCGATTTGCCAATCCAAAAAATAGTTTCACAGGAGCTTCAAAGCCGGGCAAAAGTCTTTTAAAGGAATTTGTGCTGGGATTGGTGAAAGCGCACAAAGCTCTGCCGTGTTTCAGAATACCACCGATGAAATAAAGAGCGGTTTCAGAAAGATCGGCATAATTTCCTTTTTGGTAAAAGATATTTTTCCCTTCTTTGCGTAATTGGATGTGAAAGTGCATTCCATTTCCTGCTTCATCGTAGATCGGTTTTGGCATAAAAGTTGCCGTCAATTCATGTTTCAAAGCACAATTGTGAATAATATCCTTAATATACATCATGCTGTCTGTAATCTGATTGAATTCGACCATTTCTGTTTCAATTTCCTGCTGCGAGGAAAGTCCCACTTCGTGATGATGATAGCGGATCGGACAGCCGATCTCTTCGATCATTTCCACCATTTTTTCGCGCACATTAGCATATTTATCGAAAGGAACATCAATGTGATAGCCTTTGCGATTGGCAACTGCTGTTCCATCCAGATCTTGATAACTTCCTGGTAAGTCTTCTTTATTTTCCGAAGAAGTGAATTTGAAACCAGCAGCGAATTTTCCATTATTGATGATGGCTTCATTGAAAAGGTAGAATTCAAATTCCGGTATCCAATAGGATGCATCAGCGATACCGGTTTCTTTCATATATGTTTGTGCTCGTTTTGCCACGCTGCGCGGATCTTTTTTGACTCCTTTTCTCGTATCTGCATCGCAAATATAGGATAGCATACGCAAGGTCGGATGAGTCATGAAAGGATCGAGGATCGCTGTGGATATATCAGGAATAAGCACCATATCACCCGCTTCAACAGATTTCATTCCAGGAATGCTGGAACCGTCAAAAGGAATTCCTTCTTCCAGAACTTCTTCCAATTTTCGCACGGGAAAAGAAATGTGATACCAATTACCGATCAGATCAGAATATTTGAGATCAACAGCCTTGATCTGATTTTCTTCGATCATAGTTTTGATTTTTTTCGTATTCATATTTTGCTCCAAATTATATTTTTACACCAGTCAGTAAATTCAAAAAAAAGTTCAATGGCGGCATGATGATACTTCCGATAATATTCAAGCGGAAAATGAAGGAAATGGCAAAAACGATGAGCAATATCTGTGCGCCTTTTTTTTCCTGAGCTGTATATTTGTAATAAGCTTCGTCGGATAAAAAACCACCCAAAATTTTCGAGCCGTCCATCGGTGGGATCGGGATCAGATTGAAAATTCCCAGCGCTAAATTGATCATTACTGCATAGATCAAAACAAACATCAAAATTGATCCTAATCCCATCGCTGAATAAGTTAGGCCAAAACCTAATTTTTGTAGAATATTAAAGAGGATAGATAGAATTATTGCCATCACAAAGTTAGAAATCGGTCCAGCCGCTGCTGTCAAAGCTGTATCGCGCTTTTGATCAACGAAATTATATGGATTTATGGGAACCGGCTTTGCCCAGCCAATATGCACGATAAAAAGCATCAGAAGTCCAATCGGATCGATGTGAGGAAGTGGATTCAAAGTTAATCTTCCAGCACGTTTCGCCGTGTCATCTCCCAGCAAATAAGCAACATAGCCGTGGCTGACTTCATGAATAGTCAGTGTGAAAAGTAGTATCGGGATTTGAATTACAAGTTGCAATATAGTTGTCATGTCACAATCCTCAAAAATCTTCGCTTTCCAATTTTGATTGTGCAGTCTTCAGATATTTCGTAAAAAATATCGTGTATTTTTTTTCCATTTATGCTTACCGCATTTTGTTTGATCATTCTTTTTGCTTCACTACCAGATGCACAACTTCCGCTTTCAAAAAGGACTTCGGAAATTTTAGCCGGTTTTGATGCCGGTTTGAATTCCGGTATCTCGTCCGGAATATCTTTCTTTTTGAAAATAAGATCGAACTCCTCTTCTGCTTTCTCCGCCGCTCCTTTTCCATGATAAAGAGTAACGATTTCCCGGGCTAATCTCTGTTTGATTAATTTGGGATTTATTTCTTTATTTTTCATTTGATTTTCAATCTCGGAAATTTCAGAAGGAGAAAGTCGCGTCGCATATTTAAAATAATTCACAATAAGATCGTCAGGAATAGACATTGTTTTACCGTATTTTTCTTTTGGAGAGTCAAAAACAGCAATGTAATTATTCAAGCTTTTGCTCATCTTTGCTTTACCGTCCGTTCCCATCAAGATCGGCGAAAGAACGGCGACTTGCTCGGGCTGGCCAAAATAGCGCTGCATATCTCTTCCAGCCAGAATATTGAATTTTTGCTCGGTCGCACCGAGTTCCACATCTGCCTTAATTGCCACAGAATCATAACTTTGCAAAATTGGATACATTATCTCGTGCAGGCCGAGAGTTTGTCCTTTTTCATAGCGCTGGCGAAAAGTTTCATGCGCCATAAATTGTGCCAGCGTGAATTTTCCCATCAGTTTGATAACATCAGCCATTTTCATGTCGCCGAACCATTCAGTTTGCCAGCGCACTTCAGTCTTATCTTTATCCAAAACTGTGTAAAGCTGATCCATATATTTTTCGGAATTTTTTTTGATCTGTTCAGTTGTGAGAGGCGGACGTGATTCATCTTTGCCTGTAGGGTCACCGATCTGAGCTGTGAAATCTCCGATAATGATGACGCCGCGATGTCCCAGATCTTGAAATTCCCGCATTTTCCTGATCGGCACGAGATGACCGATATGGACGTCATAACCGGTGGGATCAATACCATACTTGATGCGCAGCGGGCGATTTTCTTTTTCTGCAATTTCCAGCTTTTTGATCATTTCTTCTTCTGTGATTATTTCTTCAACGCCTTTTTTGATGAGCGTTAATTCTTTTTCGAATTTCATATTTGAACCTCTAAATTTCTGGTTGCTCAATAGCCTGAGAAGGCTTTTCTTTGTCAAATAATTTCAGATAATTGTCACTAGTAATCTTTAGTTGACCGATACATTTTGCAATAGTCATGATTTCTATTTAGATTGAAACGCATAAATTTGCAAAAAAGTCAAGACTATTTTGCATTATCGTGCAAATTAGTCAGTTTTATATGGCGAGTTCTCGAAAAAATGATTCTGCTTTTCTAATCTTGATCGAATCTTTTATTCTTTCTTTATTTAAATAGCGAACTATTTGTTCAGCTGGAATACGATATTTTTTGTTGAAATAATAGATATCTTTGTTGAGAGATATTTCCACATTTTTTGCTTCTATTAATAATGTAGGTTTTTCATTTTCTGTCAGACAAAAATCAACTTCTCTTTTTTCTTTTGTTCGCAAATAATTTAGTCGCATTTTTGATCCACTGTTATCTGTGCGATGATGACAATGTTTCAAAAGAGATAGCGCTAAATAATTTTCAAATTTCACCCCGGCATCACCATCCACCATACCCGTATCAAAAAAATAGATCTTCGGTTCTTTTTTCAAAGAACGTGCGATATTTCTTGAAAAAGGTGTTATTCTAAAAATAATGTAAAGCATTTCTAATATCTGAATATATTTTTTGACCGTGTTGGGTGCTGTTTCAAGATCATGTGCAAGTGAAGAATAAGAAATTGGAGAGGCAACTCTTTTTCGCAGTAATTCCAGTAGTAACCTCATCTTGCCAAGTTCATGAATATTTTCAAAATCCAAGATATCTTCTCTTATCAGGCTGTCTGTATAAAGCCTTCTCCAGCGATCAGCTTCTTCTGAATTTTCTGCCAACAAGGGTTCAGGAAATCCACCCCTTGCGATGAGATAATCTAAAGTGAATTTTTTATCGATCATTGCTTCTTTGTAACTCAAGGGAAAAAGATGGTGGATATAATATCTACCAGCAAGAGAATCTCCGCTTTGGCGAAAGGCATCCAACCTGGCACTGCCAGTAACTAAAATATGTAAATTTTGCGGACGGTTATCAAAAATTCCTTTTAGATAATTTTTCCAATTTTTCATTTTGTGGATTTCGTCTAAGATTAGCAGATCAATAGTGGGCAGCCAATTTTCGCCATGAATAATTTCTCGGTCTTTCAAACTATCAAAATTAAGATAGAGCGGTTCGTGATAATCAGTGGCGATTTTTTTTGCTAGCCATGTTTTGCCAACCTGACGGGGCCCAACAATAAAGACAATTTTCTTTTTCAGATCACGTTTAATTATTTCTTTCTGGATTCTTTTCATGCAGTCAAAAATAATATTAATGCAAAAAAGTCAAGACTATTTTGCATTATCGTGCTAAATAGTCAATAAATCTTTCAAGAATCATTTTGCATTACTAACCTAATATTTCTTCAGTTTCGATTTGAGCTGGAAATTCTGCCTGATTTAAAAACATTTGACAAAGAATAGCCCTTTTGAAGATTTTCGATCTGGAGAAAATATGAGAGAATTTAAAAATAAAAAAGCTGAACACGATTATTTCTTCACGCAGGAATTTGAAGCGGGTATTGTTTTGAAAGGAACAGAGGTCAAATCAATTCGTGCGGGGAAAGTAAATTTCAAAGACAGTTTTGCTCGAATCGATCAGGCTGAGATCTGGTTATACAATCTTCATATCAGCGGCTATAAACAGAGCAGCATTTTTAATCATGATCCTGAACGTCGAAGAAAATTATTGTTGAACAAAAAAGAGATAAAAAAGATCAGCAAACAGATTGAAGAGCGCGGATTCACTCTCATTCCAAAAAATATTTTCATTAACGAAAACAATCTTGTGAAAGTTACTCTGGCAATTGCCAAAGGTAAAAAGAAGTATGACAAACGCGAAGACATCAAAAGAAAAGATGAATTACGCAATATCAAGCGTGAAAAAAAATATACTAATGTTAATTTTTAATTGGGGGGAATTATGAAAGCAGATGCGATTGATATTTTACTGGTCGAAGACAATAAATTTGACCGTGAGTTAACGCTCAATGTATTACAAGAAGCGCGATTGGTAAATCAGATCAAAGTGCTCACAGATGGAGAAAGTGCTGTAAATTATATTTTATCAGAATCAGAAAATAATCCTGATCTGATCTTGTTAGATCTCAATTTACCGAAAATCGGTGGACAGGAGATTCTTAAAAAGATTAGAATGGCAGATCAAACGAAAGATATTCCCATTTTGATCCTAACCTCTTCAAAAGAAGAAAATGATATCATTGAAAGTTATCGTTGGGGAATACAAGGATATATCGTCAAACCGGTAAATTTTGTCAAATTGGCAAATGCAATGAGAAATATTGGTTACTACTGGCTCTTGATAAAATCAGTTCCGCGTGAATTAAGCCCTTGAATGAGGAGAAAATGAAAGAAAGATTTTTGATTTTGGAAAACAATGAAAAAGATGCTATTTTGAATGTCGAAGAATTGAAAAAAGAATATGATTTTGAATATTTGATCACCAGCTCCGAAAGCCAATTTATTAATGCAATCACTGAATTTGAGCCAACAATGATCCTTGCGGATTATAATCTGCAAAATTATTCTGGTTTGAAAGCACTAAAAGCCGTCCAAAAGAAAAATGCGGAAATTCCTTTTATCATCATCACGGGATATTTGGAAGAAGAACAAGCTGTAGAGTGTTTGAAAGAAGGCGCTTGGAATTATGTGATGAAAAACAATCTGGTCCGTTTGAATCCTGTCGTAAAATATTGTATTAAATTGCGACAGCAATATGAAGAAAAGAAAAAATTGAACGAAAACTTCAGCGTCATATTTGAGAATTCTTTGGATGTGATATTTTTATTGAACGTAAAAAATGGCAGGATAGCCAAAGTCAATAAAACGGTTAAAAGGATTCTGGGATATCAGCCACATGAACTTATAGAAAAAAATTTTTCCTATATTTTTGCCAGAGAAGAGAATTTCCACCGCCAACAAATGATCCAGAAGATCAATGTTTTTAACTCCGTTTTTGATATGCAAAAATTTCGTAAAGCAGATGGCTCAATCTGTTCTATGGAATTAACGGCGAATATTATTTCCTGGAAAAATGAAGACGTGATCTATGTGACTTTGCGGGATGTTTCAGAACGAGAAGAAATGCAAAAAACGCTATCGGCAACAGAACAGAGCTTTGAAAACATTTTTGATTTTGCGATCGATGCGATTTATGTCCAAGATGAAAATGAACGTTTTATCTCCGTAAATAAAGGTGCTGAGTTTATGTATGGATTTTCAAAAAATGAATTGATCGGTAAAACGCCTTCATCGATCGCAGCACCGGGCAAAAATGATCTGCAGCAGCTCAGCTCAGCATTTGCCAAAGCTCTTCAAGGAACTCCGCAGCAATTTGAATTCTGGGGAAAAAGAAAAAATGGCGAGATTTTTCCAAAAATAGTGCGGCTGGCTCGAGGAAAATATCACGGACGAAATGTTGTTTATGCCTTTGCTTTGGACATTTCCAAACAATATCGAGCTGTGCAAAAGCTGAACGAAAGAAATGAAATGTATAGATCAATCATCGAAAATTCGCATGACGGCATTCTCTTGACTGGAGATGATTTTCGCATCACTTTTGCCAACGATCAGCTTTGCCACATCGTCAATTATTCCAAAGAAGAATTGATCGGAAGTGATTTTCGGACTTATATCGCCGATCATCATAAAAAAATCGTGCAAGACCGTTATATTCGTCGCAGAAAGGGTGAAGCCATCATTTCCAATTATGAAATAGATTTGACTAACAAATTTGGGGAAACCAAAAATATTCAGATCACCGCTTCTGTGATCGAATTGAATGAAAAGAAAATTACGCTGGCAGAGATTTTAGATATCACAGAAAAAAAACAATCCGAAAAGCAAAGAAAAATTGCGATCCAAAAGTTGCAAGAACGCGAAGAATTCAATTTTGCTCTCTTCGAATATAATCCGATCGAAACTTTGATCGTGGATAATGAAGGCAGGATCCTGAAGACCAATCGAATTCTGCGGGAAAAAAGGTCTCGCATTCCCAAGATCGGCAGCGTGATGTATAAAGATTATGCTGCTGCTCATCAAGTGAATATGTATGAAAAAATGATCACTTGCATCAACACCAAAAAAACGATCACCGTAGAAAAAGCACCTTATAAAAATAAAATTTTGAATATCACGATCGCCCCATTTCCGAAAGGTGCGATCATTGCTTCCCACGATATCACAGATAAAATAACCGCAGAAAAACAGATCAAAAAAATGAATTCTGTGTTTGAAGAACTTAGTTCTGATCCCATCAAAAATATTGACTTCATCATTCAAAAAATAAATGAGATATTAAAAGGAAAATATACGTTTTACCGAAAACTTAATGATCAAGATGAGATCGATATTTCTGCCAACAGTAGTTTTGAGCTCAAACTTGATCAGAGTGAACTGAAGAAATTTTGCACCAAGATTTTAAAACAAAAATATCAAAAACCGATCGTAGCCCATTTTTCCAATAAGTCAGACAAAAACGAGCAGATTGTTTATTCTTTTATCGGATTTCCTATCTTCCAACAAAAAAAACTGGTCGGAGCACTTTATCTGATCGACACAAAAGAGCGTGAATTCACTCCAAATGAACAATATATCATCTCCACTTTAGCCAAAGCTATTTCTATCGAGGAAGAGAGAAATTTTACCTTGCAGAAAGTAAAAACTGCTTTTCAAGAACGGGGATTATTATTAAAAGAGATCCATCATCGAGTGAATAATAATCTGCAGATCTTGATCAGTTTATTGAGAATGCAAAAGAATTTTACGAAAGATATGATCGCAAAATCAATTTTGAATGATAGCATATTCCGCGTGCGGACAATGTCTATGGTGCATGAAAAACTTTATCAAAACAAGAATTTGATGGAGATCAACTTCAAGGATTATTTATTGAGTTTGATCTCGAATATTTACATCAAAACAAAGATTCCTACAGAAAGAGTGAAAGTTGATTATCAAGTAAATGATATAAAAATGAATATCGATCTGGCTATTCCCTGCGGTTTGATCTTGTATGAGCTCATCAGTAATGCCTTTTTGCATGCTTTCCCTGAAGAGCGCAAAGGCAACGTGAAGATTTCTATCCAGAAAGAGAAAAATATTTTCACACTTATCGTGCAAGATGATGGGATCGGTCTTGATGAAAAGATCGATTTTGATTCTAATAATTCGATCGGATTTTATTTAACCAATATGATGACATCGCAACTCGATGGAATCTGCGAGATCAAACGAGATCACGGAACGATTTATCAGATCAGATTTCCCGAGTGAAAAAATATGTGGAATTGGGATAGTCGCACGCATCAATTTATCTTATCAAAAGCTCTGAAAAAGTGTTATTCGCCTTTTCAAAATATGCTTGAAGCTCAACAGGAAATTTTTGTTCTGGGAATCGAAGCGCCAGACCGCATTTTCAAAGATTTCACCAATCACTATTACAACTGCACGCCAAATTCCGCTGGCTATCATTATGGCAGTGTTATCAAAAAAATAAACAGCGAATTTGAACTCATCGAAGCAATGCTTGCCAATCCTGATAAGATCACCTTACATCCGCGCATTGCTCCTTTTCTGAAATCACTTCTGGATACTCCGCTAAAAGCTTTTACTTTTGAACTCGGCGTGATCAGTCATTACATAGCCGATTTGCACCAACCTTTTCATACTGACGGCAAAGAAAGATTTGCTGAGGAAGAGGTGATACACAAAATTTTGGAAGCTGACACACGATTGCATCTGGATGATTTTCAGATCAATTTGCCGCGTCGCAAAAGGATCAAAAATCCAGTTAGATACTTTATGGATCAGGTTTATTTTATCAACGAGCATTATGACAGTCTCGTGGAAAATTATTATCTGAGAAAAAATAAAGTGAAGGCTGATAGATGGGAAAATTCTTTTTTGACGATCCAATTTTGTTTGCAACAAGCTGCCTACAATATTTCTAATGTTTATTTGAATTGGGAAAAAAGAAGCAGAATTTTTGCATCTCAGATCAAGCAGATGAAGTTGCAGAAAAAGATCAAAAAACTGACAAGATTTAATGGTAATTATCGTCTCAGAAAATACACAAGCGGATCATTTTTAGTCAAAAGGTTAAAGCAATGATTTTAGAATTGTGTGATAAGCTGTAGATAAATTTTTTGCTTTTCCTTTCTATCCCAAAAATCCGAAATTTTGCTTTGAATTTCAAAATGTTCAGAAAAATGAAATTTCACCAATAAAAAATAAAAAAGACCATCATCGCTTAAAATAGAATTTTGCATAATGCCATCAACGTTGTATTCATACATATAATGCAGAACTTGCGAATGAAAGGCAGCAATTTGACCAACAGTTTCCAGATTTTTATATTGGAATTTTATTTGTTGATAGGCGAGAAATCCTTTTTCCCAGATCTTCTCTTCAGGAAGATATTCGGAAACGAATTCCAGACGATTTTTGAAACGGCAATTCGCAATGAGCTGCCACCAATCTGTGCGCAAGGTCGTGCGTTTGATCTGCCTAATCTGCGCATTTTCCAAGCTGATGTATTTTTCCTTGTCCTTGTGTTGAAGCGTGATCCGCAAACTTTGATCGGAAAATTTCGTTTCCAATTGCAAAAATTGTTCCGAGCCGACGGTCGGCATTTTCTCAAAATAGCGCGTTTCTGGATATTTCCAAAGATCGAAATAGCAATTGATCTTCATTTTTCGTCGCGGTAAAAAAGTGATCCCGTAATAAAATCCCAATTCATTATCAAAAGTGCTTTGCGCAGAAAAAGGTTTTCCGTGCCAGGTTGGAAAATTTTTATCATATTTGCGAACGAGAAATAATTGCCTCAAATTTTCATCTTCCAATTTTAGTCCGCTCACGAAAGCTGTTTTATCTTTCACGATCGCAAATTCGCTGAAAACTGGAATTTTATCTATTTTCAAAGCAAGATCGAAACTACAAGCAAGATAATCATTTTCCTTTGTAGCATCACTAAATTCCTTATCAAAACTTAATTTATGGAAATTTACGCCCAGATAATTTTCATAAAAATGATAATAACAAGCTGAGCCAAGAATAGTTTCTGTCACATTATCTTTTTGAGTGCTATCATAATTTAGACCGGTCAAATTGAAAGAAGTGATCTTATCATCTTCCAAATTTGCGCTCAATTTTGTTTGGGAAAAATAGGGAATAACAGAAACATTTTTCAATCGCAATTCTGCCGCACTTCCTTCCAGATCCCAAATTTCATAGGAGCTGGTGTAAGGTTTGATCGAATTGAAGTTTTTCTTTGGCGTGCTAGTCGCTGCCCCGCTTTTGGAAAGACCAAGTTTTGGAGCAAAAAGAATACCTTGTCCCAGAGCTAGACGATATTTTCCAACAATTAAATTTCTGAGCCAATTTTCATTTTTATAATGAATGAAATAGGAATAGTAATCGAGAAGGTCTTTTTCCAGTTCATCTTTTTGGGAAAGAAAACCTAAATAAAAATTTTCGTAACTGAATAAGGTGCGCTGATAGTATTTGAGTGAAGAAGGTTCATTTTTGTTTTCTTCTTTGAATTCAGTTCTTGTGCGTTGAGAAAAATGAATCTCTTTTTTGGATGTGAAATCAACATAATTTTCTATTTCGGAGATGGTTATGCTATTTATTCCAATCTTCTTCAATTCTTTGGCGTTCGTGAAATTTTGTTTTTTTCGAAATTTAATGATCTTTTCTACTTCTTTTTCCGAGAACCAGGGTAACTGCAGTAATTCTTTAGGATTAGCATAATTCAGATTGATCGGATCAGCACGCAATTTTTCCAATAATTCACTCATTTCATTGGCATGGTAGGTTTCTTCTTCTGTGGAAAATAATTTTTCTTCTTCATCTTCAGCACAGAGCAAGTTCGCAAAACTCAAAAAGAGCAGAAAGGCAAGAAGTTTAGAATTCATATCCAATCGAAATATAGTGACTCAGATCAAGATATTGGTGAGTGCGAACGCTGTAAGATGTTTTAATCTTTAATATTTGGAAGATGATACCAAAACCCATTCTATCAGGATCAAATTGATAACTGCTCAAAAGTGTCAATTTTTGGAATATGTCCTGCCTTGCTGCCAGCTTGAAACTGAAATCTTGATCATTCTCCTTTTCCAGACCCAATCCGATGCGACTTGCTTTTCCAACTTGATAAGCTAATTCCCAAAGATAATATTTTGGCGTTGGTTCATTGGAGATCGTTGCATTACCAAAATTTTTTAGTGCAAAAGCAGTGTGGATATTATCATTTTCCCAGCTTATCGCTCCATCGAAGATCAATGTTTCGTCATTGCTATAATTTTCAACTTTATAGTTTAGATGGCGTAAGGCAAAAGCAAAAGTGAAATTCTCGATTTTGCGAGCCAGCGCTAGCGAGCTGCAATTTTCTTTGTAGTAATCATGCCCCAGATAGGAATGTCCTAAATGGAATTGATAATTATTCCAATGCCAGTTCAAATGCACATTATAGTATGGAAGTTCTTTCATTCCAAATAAATAAGTAACTGAAGTTTCAAATCCTTTTGTATTGATCACCGGATTTTCTGAAGCAGCAGCTGGTGAAAGACAAACCAGGTTCAGACCATTTGTTGCATTTTGAACCGCAGAATTTGCCAGATTCAGATCAATGGCAAAAAGCTTCGATCCAAACAACACTACAAGAAAACAAAGGAAATATTTCATACCCCCTTCTTTGTTAAATTATTCTAAGATTATTCGTTCCTCATTTTCCTTACTGAAAAAATGAGCTTTTTTCATATCAAACGATAGTTCAATTTTTTCATCTATCTGGGGATAACGCTTCGGGTCTAATCTGGCTGTAAAAGTGATCTCTTCAATTTGTAAGAAAACAATGAATTCATTTCCCATCGGCTCGACGACTTCACAAATAGCTGTTAATTTTTGTGGGAATTCTGCCATTTGATCATATTTTGAATCGTAAATATCTTCGGGACGAATTCCCATAACCACTTCTTCATTTTCGTGTTCTGCCAGATTTTTTGCCAGCGCTATTTCCAGTTCGATGTCGTTTTCTTTGAAATAAAACTTCTTACCTTTTTTGATTATCTTTCCTTCGATCTTATTGATAGCCGGACTACCAATGAAACCAGCAACAAAAAGATTCACTGGATTATTGTAAATTTCCAAAGGAGAATCGATCTGATGGATCACACCATCTTTCATAACGACCATTTTGTCTGCCATCGTCATTGCTTCCACCTGATCGTGAGTCACATAAATGATCGTCGTATTCAGCTTTTTATGCAATTTTATGATCTCTGCTCGCATTTGGACACGCAATTTTGCATCAAGATTGGAAAGCGGTTCATCGAACAAAAAAACTTTTGGTTGTCTCACGATCGCCCGACCAAGAGCAACACGCTGCCTTTGACCACCAGAAAGCTGCTTCGGTTTGCGATCAAGCAGGTTCTCAATCTCCAATAACTCAGCAGATTCTTTCACGATCCGGTCTATATCTTCCTTTTTATATTTTCGTAATTTTAGAGCAAAAGCCATATTTTCATAAACTGACATATGTGGATATAGTGCATAATTTTGAAAAACCATTGCAATATCACGATCTTTGGGAAGAACATTATTCACCACTTTCTCTCCTATCGAGATCGTGCCTTCAGAAATCTCTTCTAAACCAGCGATCATGCGAAGAGTTGTAGTTTTTCCACAACCAGAGGGACCAACTAAGATCACAAACTCTTTATCTTCAGCAATAAAATTTACCTTCTTAACAGCATGAAATCCGTTAGCATAAAATTTATCAACGTTATTAACTTCTACCTTTGCCATACTTTCCTCATGATCTTTTTTTATGATTGAATGAATGAGATTTTGTTTGATAAATTGTCAAATGAAAAGTTAGAGGAAAAAATGTTCAAGACATTATTCCATGACGTTTTTATATCTTATTCATATATATATTAGTTAATTATGGCTTTATATATTTTTTTTGATCAATTTCTGAAAACAAATTATTTTGGTTAGTTGATATAAAAAAATTCTTTACAAATAATATTGGAAATGGAGCTTGTCGCTTTAGAGAGGATGGAACTGGTGTTTCAACTGGTCTTCAAAACCAGTATTAGGCAGATAAAACTGTCTATGGCAGGTTCGATTCCTGCCCTCTCGGCCATTTTTTCTTCCGCAAATATTTCCCTCCCTGAGGGAAATGTCAGCTTGCTGACAAT
>JAGYMQ010000106.1 GCA_018400535.1 Candidatus Cloacimonadota bacterium | reverse complement strand
GGAAAAATAAAATTATCGGAATTTCGGTGGAATCTATCGCTGATGCGCAAGAAGCTGAAAAATTAGATTGTGATTATCTGGGATTAAGTCCAGTATTTTCCACACCAACAAAGACAGATATTTATCACGAATTGAGATTGGAAGGTGTGCGTCAGATCAGAAAAATATCTCATCACAAACTGATCGGAATTGGCGGTTTGAATGCAAGTAATTGTGCCGAAGTGATCGAGGCTGGCGCTGATGGGATTGCTGTGGTTTCAGCAATTTGTTCTGCTGCTGATCCAGAAAAAAGCGCTGCAAAAATGAAGAATATCATTCACCAGGCAATGTTGGATAGAAAATGAAACTGGCAGATCTGGGTGAATTCGGTCTGATCAAGCGCATTGCCGAAAATATTGATGACAAACTTTTGCGAAATTCGATTGGCATTGGCGATGACTGTGCCGTTATCCAGAAAAATGAAAAAGAATCTTATCTGATCACAACCGACATGCTGATCGAAGATATTCATTTTCTTAAAGAGCATATTAAAGCTGAAGAATTGGGAAACAAAGCTCTCGCGGTAAATTTGAGCGATATTGCTGCAATGGGTGGAAAACCACGTTGGATATTCCTTTCTCTGGCACTTCCAGCAAAAACTGAAATTGCCTGGACCGATCGTTTTTTCAAGGGATTTCTGGAACTGGCAGAAATGACAGGATGTTTACTCCTGGGTGGTGATACAACGCATTCCAAAAAAAACATCATCATAAATGTCGTCGTGATAGGAGAGATCGAAACCGAAAAGATCAAATTTCGTGATAAAGCAATAATTGGAGACCTGATCTGCACAACTGATCTTGTCGGAAATTCTGGTTGTGGATTGAGATTATTGTTGGAAAAAAAATTCGATCCTGCCATCGAAGCGCACAGAAATATGCTACAAGCACATCATCTTCCAAGAGCTAATTTACAAGAAGGAAGCTGGCTGGCAGATTTTCCAGAAGTTCACGCAATGATAGATATCTCAGATGGTTTAGATTCTGATGTGCAACAGATCATTGAGAATTCACAAGTGGGAGCACAGCTTTTTCTGGAAAAATTACCACTTGCATCGCAAATGAAGAAAATCGCCGAAAAATTTAGCTGGAATGCTGAAAAGCTGGCAATCTCAAGCGGAGAAGATTATTGTCTGATCGTCACGATCGCACCTTCTGCTTTTCCAGATATTGCCAAAAAATTCCAAAAACATTTTGGCAGAAATCTAAATTTTATCGGCAAGATCACAGACAGTAAAAAATTGGAAGTGATCGAAAAAGGAAAAAATATTGATCTAATCCAAAAAGGATATGATCATTTTAGAAGCGAGGAAAAATGGAAAAATATCGAAGATTATTGACGATCGCTGGTTCGGATAGCGGTGGTGGGGCAGGAATACAAGCGGATTTAAAAACTTTTTCTGCACTTGGATGCTACGGTATGTCGGTCATCACGGCACTAACAGCACAAAACACAAGAGCTGTGCTTGGAATATTTCCCGTTAATGCAGATTTTGTGGGATTGCAGATCGATGCAGTTTTACAGGATATTGGAGTTGATGCGGTCAAGATCGGAATGCTAAATTCTCCCGAAGTTATCCACACGATCGCAGAAAAATTAAAATTTTATAATGTAAAAAAAATCGTGTTAGATCCTGTCATGGTTGCAAAAAGTGGAGATAAACTTTTGCAAGATGAGGCAATTTCTGCTTTGAAAGCCGAACTGATACCATTAGCTCAGCTTATCACTCCAAATTTACCAGAAGCAGAGGTTCTGACGCAAAGCAAGATCAAAAACATAGAAGATGTGGAAGCTGCTGCAAAAAAACTCTTTGCAAAAAATCAGCAGGCTGTGCTGATCAAAGGTGGTCATTTCACCGGAAACGAAAGTTCAGATTGCCTGATCTTAAATAATAAAAGAGAAGGAGAAATATTCTGGCTGAATTCTGCAAGGATCGATTCCAAGAATACCCACGGAACAGGCTGCACGCTCTCTTCGGCTATTGCTGCATTTTTGGCTCAAGGGCAAGAAGTGAAAGCAGCGGTCATTTCCGGAAAAAATTACATTAAAAAGGCAATTGCGCAGGGTGCAGATTATCAACTGGGAAAGGGCAATGGACCTGTTCATCACTTTTTTGATCTGTGGAAGAAAAAATGAAATTCACAAAATTATTGTGGACTAGCACAGAAGATATTTTTCAAAAGATCATCGAGCATCCTTTTAACGTAAAATTAGCAACAGGTAAGCTCGATCTTGTTAAATTTAAATATTATCTTCAACAGGATGAATTATATATCAAAGATTATTCACGAGCGTTATCTCTGCTGGCAGCAAAAGCACCTTCGATCAAGATCATGAATATTTTGCTGGGATTTGCCAAAGAAGGCTATCAGATCGAACATGAACTGCACGAATATTTCTTCCAAAAATTTCACATCAAATCAGCAAAAAAACAAAATCCAGCTTGTCTTTCTTACAGTAGTTTTCTGCTTTCCAAAACTGCACTTGATTCTTATGAAGAAGGTTTGGCTGCAATTTTGCCATGTTTCTGGCTCTATCGAGAAGTCGGACTGCACATTTTTCAGAATAGCAAAAAGAACAATCCTTACCAGGCTTGGATCGAAACTTATAGCGGCGAGATATTTCAAAAAGAAGTAGAAGATATGCTGGATCTAACAGAAAGAGCAGCTGCTGTCAGTTCCGAAAAAACTCTTGCGAAAATGCGAGAAAATTTTCAGTATTCAGCGAATTTGGAATTCCGTTTCTGGGATGCGGCATATCGTTTAGAAAAACAGTAAATCGCCAGATCTTGATCTTTTTCTCTTTTCTGCTTGACCAGAAATAGCTCGAAAATCGAATAATTCAAAAAAACATGGAGGATTTCGATGGAAAAATTATTTTTATTTCTTAAAAAAAATTTGATTTGGATTTTGCTGTTTGGCTCGCTTATCGGCTTGAATGAAACTTTTATCGCCAGCTTCGATCTGCCTTCGCATTCTATAATTCTTAGTGCGATCACGCTTGCTCTTTTCGCTTTTGCCCGAAAAAAAATGCCGATAAAAGGCTCATCTTTTCTTGTGCTTATCATCGCACTGCTTTTCAAGATCAATCATGAAGGAATGCCGGGTTGCACAAATAATGCGTTTTTGTGTGGTCCACTCGCCTTGATCCTGCTCGGAACTGGTTTTGAACTTTTTTCATCTCTACTCGCCAAAAGAGATAAAAATTTTCTCATTAGCATTTCCTTGACTGCGTTGTTTGCTTTCGGGATTTTTGGCGGTATCCACAGATTTTCTCTTGGAGTTTGGGAAACCTCGAAATTTCTGACTTACACGTTCTTGAAAGCACCTTTGGCAATTATCTTCGCTGGAGTTTTATTCTTCTTTGGAAAATTGATTGTCAGCTACTCAAAAAAAATTGAATTATTCAAAACAAAGTTAGTTTTCCAAAATGGTCTTCTGGGAATTGTCATTGTTGTACTTTGGTTATTTGGTACTTTCGCCGAATTTTGATCTGAATAAATAAGAATTTAAACAAGGTTTGATTTTGATCAGATTGGGATTGGTTTGTATTTTCCGAGAAGAGCCGATAAAATTTCGGCGCACCACAGCGAAATATCTAAAACAATTATCCAGATCGAAACAGCTGGATAAACTCTCTGAAATCCTTTTGCACAATGCTGATTCCTTATTAAAGGCGCTCAATTTCTGTTCCAAAAATGGAATTGGTAGTTTTCGTGTGAATAGTCAGCTATTTCCTCTCAAAACCCATCCTGAAGTTGGATATGACGTAAAAGATTTGCCTTCATCACAAAAAATAATCGATAAACTCAAAACTTGTGGAGAATTTGCTGATCAGAAAAATATTCGAACCCTTTTTCACCCTGACCAATTTGTGATTATCTCCTCTCCGCATAGAAGGGTTGTGGAAAATTCGTTGCAGGAAATTGAATATCAAAATGAAATTGCAGAATTGATAAATGCCGATGTGATAAATATCCATGCTGGTGGAAAATATGATGGGAAAAAACTAGCATTGGAAAGATTTGCTGAAAATTTCCAAAAATTATCCACAACTGCACAAGCAAAATTGACTGTCGAAAATGATGACAAGATCTATACGCCGTCTGATCTTTTGCCGCTTTGTGAAAATATTCGAATACCACTCGTTTATGATGTTCATCATCACAGATGCAATCCAGATGAATTATCCATCGCAACTGCAACCAAAAAAGCTTTGGAAACCTGGAATAGAGAACCTCTTTTCCACATTTCCAGTCCAAAATTTGGTTGGGATAGAAAAGATTGCCGCGCTCATCACGATTTTATTCACAAGCAAGATTTTCCAAACTTCTGGAAAAAATTGAATATAACTTTGGAAGTGGAAGCAAAAGCAAAGGAATTAGCTGTTTTGCAACTGAAAGACGATTTAAAACATTTGGAATGAATAAAATGGGAATGAGATATATTTTCATTATTATGAGTTTGATGCTCGTGATCGGTTGTCAACAATCTGAAGAAGAGAATTTTCCTGTGTATAATAGCCAGAATTCTGTTGATTGGTCTGGAAAATATTTTGGTGTGCTACCTTGCGCTGATTGTGAAGGTATTGAGACCGAAATAGAATTATTTTCAGATCTCACTTTTATTAGAAGTATGAAATATCTCGGAAAAAGTGAAATCACATTTGCTGATGAAGGTAAATTTTCCTGGAATGAAAAAGGCAATAAGATCATCCTGAAAAGCGAAAAAGCAAATTTCAAAGATAATTTTTTTGTTGGAGAAAATATTCTTATCCAGCTTGATAAAAATGGTGATAGAATTAAAGGAAATCTTTCCCAACATTACATTTTGAAAAAAAAATGAAAAAAACTTGTCACTGTAACTAATATTGAAAATTTAAAAAAAAATTTCAGGAGGATTAATGAAGAAACAGACGATTGCTTTTTTGACTTCCGGCGGGATCGCGCCCTGCCTTTCTGCTTCGCTGGGAAGACTGATCGAATATTATGATCGATTTGTGCCCGATGCAAAAATGATCGGCTATTTAAATGGTTACAAAGGTCTATTGACAGATCGGAAGATCACGTTCACAGAAAATGTTCGGAAAAACGTGAAAATCCTTTATAAATATGGCGGAAGTCCGATCGGGAACAGCCGCGTGAAATTGAGTAACGCTGAAGATTGCGTGAAAAAAGGATATGTGAAAGAAGGCGAAGATCCACTGGAAATTGCCGCTGAACAACTTGAGCAAGATGGAGTGACGATTTTGCACACGATCGGTGGCGATGATACGAATACGACAGCTGCTACGCTTTCCAAATTTTTGCATAAAAATGGCTACGATCTGACCGTGGTCGGCATTCCCAAAACGGTTGATAATGACGTTTTTCCTATCAAACAAACTTTGGGCGCATGGACAGCTGCAAATCAAGGAGCGCTATTTTTTGAAAATGTGGCGAATGAGAACACGACAAGTTCGCGCCAGCTCATCATTCATGAAGTGATGGGAAGAAATTGCGGTTGGTTGACGGCATCAACAGCTCGTGAATATCGCGAAAGATTGGCAAAAAAGGAGTTTCTTCCTGAAATTTTGATTACAAAAGAACGTTGGGATATCGACGCTGTTTACATTCCTGAAATGGAAATTGATCTGGAAAATGAAGCAAAAAGATTAAAAAAATTGATGGATAAAAAAGATTGTGTGAACATTTTCTTGAGCGAAGGTGCTGGAGTTGATAGCATTGTGAAGGAAATGGAAAAAGATGGCGAAACCATCAAGCGTGATGCATTTGGTCATGTCAGGCTGGATGAGATCAATCCCGGTCAATGGTTTGCAAAACGTTTTTCCCAAAAATTGGAAGCCGAAAAGATATTAGTTCAAAAAAGTGGTTATTTTGCACGTTCTGCAGCTCCCATCCAGAAAGATCTGGAACTCATTTTCCAAACAGCAGATCTGGCTGCAAAAACAGCTTTAGCTGGGAAAAATGGTGTGATCGGTTTAGATATCGAGCACGAAGACAAATTACGCTGCATTGAATATGAGCGGATCAAAGGTGGGAAACCTTTTGCTATCGAGCAAGATTGGTTTCAAAAAATGTTAAAAGAAATCGGACAAAAATAAATCTGGAAGGAATTATGAATGTAAAATTTCGTGATGTTAGTTCTGGAATAGTCGAAGCGAGAGCTGTCGTGGAAATTATTCCTGGTATTTTTGTGAATGAGGTAACCGTTCTGAAAAAAAATGATCAGATCACCATTGAGTTACCCCAAAAGAGTTTTCGTGGCAAAGATGATAAGATGCACTATCTCAATGTTATCACGTTCGAGAATGAAAATAAAGAGATGATTTGGAAAATGGAGATCAAGGATAAATATCTTGAGTGGCGAAAAAACAATAAAAAAGTATTGATTTACGAATCCTGAACTGATGCAGAAAAAGAAGGAAAAAGCCTTTTTGATCGGGGTGCATTGGAAATCTGAAGATAAAGCGCTGACCAATGAATCAATGAAAGAATTGCAAAATCTGGCAGCTACAGCAGAAGTGGAAATAATCTCCGAATTTATTCAATCGTTGGAAAAGCCAAAAACTGCGACTTACATTGGGACAGGAAAATTGACGGAGATCAAAAATAAAGCAAAAAAATCTGATGTCCACACTTTGATCTTCAATAACAATCTTTCACCATCGCAATCGCGCAATATTTCCGATATTACGCATTGCAACGTCGTAGATCGCACAGAATTGATCCTCGATATTTTTGCCAGACACGCTCGCACAAAGCAGGCAAAATTGCAGGTAGAATTAGCGCAACTGGAATATGCCTACACAAAATTGAAACGAAAATGGAAACACCTTTCTCGCATTCAAGGCGGGATCGGTTTTCGTGGTCCTGGCGAAACGCAGATCGAAGTGGATCGCCGCGAGATCCAAAAAAAAATGACAGCACTCAAAGCAAAATTGCAAAACATCGAAACAATTTCCAGAACGAAAAGAAAACACAGAAAAAATATCCTTTCTCTGGCTCTTGTGGGCTATACAAATGCTGGCAAATCAACTTTGTTCAATTTACTCACAAAAGAAAAACGCTATACAGCCAATAAACTTTTTGCCACCTTGGATGCCAAAACCCGAGCTTTTTTCATAGCAAAAAACCAGCGTCTCATCATTACTGACACGATCGGCTTCATCAGAAAATTACCGCATCGTTTGGTAAAATCTTTTCATTCGACTCTATTAGAAGTTCTGGAAGCTGATCTTTTGCTGCACGTTGTCGATATTTCCCAACCAAATCTTTTTGAATTGATCGCTGCTGTAAATGACGTTCTGGAAGAGATCGCTGTCGATGAAAAGAATGTCTTGATGGTTTTCAATAAGATCGACCGTATCGAAGGTGTTCATTTCAAATTCATCAAGAAAAAATTGATGTTGGAATATCCTGATCACGTTTTCATTTCTGCCAAAACTGGTGACGGCTTGGAAAGATTACAGCAAAAGATCAGCACTTTTATCCAACGAAGCAAGATCAAAATCCAATTGGAAATACCGTTTAAATTACCAAAATTATTGGCTTTTGTGCACGAAAATGCCGAGATCTTACAACAAGAAAATCACGAGCAAAAGCAAATTTACAAAATAAAAGCAAATATTGATAGACAACTTTTATCCACGGTAAAAAAACAAATAGAAGAGTTCAAATTGAGAGAAAGAATAAATGAAATTTAGAGAAACAAAGCACAAAATTGTTTTTGGTGATTCACGACAAATGAATGAGATAAAAGATAAAAGTGTCCATCTGGTGATTACCTCTCCACCATATTGGCAGTTAAAGGATTATGGCTCATCAAAACAGTTGGGTTTCGATGATTCCTATGAAGAATATATCAATAATTTGAATCTGGTCTGGAAAGAATGTTTTCGCATTTTAGAAAACGGTTGTCGTCTTTGTATAAATATTGGAGATCAATTTGCAAGATCTGTTTATTATGGGAGATATAAGGTAATACCAATTAGAACAGAGATCATAAAATTTTGTGAAACAATTGGTTTTGATTATATGGGGGCAATTATCTGGCAGAAAAAAACTACCACAAATACAACTGGCGGTGCTTCGATAATGGGCAGTTATCCATATCCAAGAAATGGAATTCTATCTATCGATTACGAATTTATTTTATTATTTAAAAAATTAGGTAAACCCAATAAGCCTGATAACGAAACAAAAGTCAAATCAAAACTTACTAAAGAAGAATGGAAGGAATATTTTTCTGGTCATTGGAATTTTGGTGGTGTGAAACAAGATAAACATGTTGCTATGTTCCCAGAAGAATTACCAAAAAGATTGATTAAAATGTTTTCTTTTATAGGAGATACTGTTGTTGATCCTTTCCTTGGGAGCGGTACAACCACTTTAGCTGCCAAAAACTTAGATAGAAATTCAATAGGTTATGAGATAAACCAAGACTACAAATCTCTAATAGAAAAAAAAATAAAAATTTCTCAACGAGATATTTTCAATTCTAAGATTGAATTTATCGAACAGAAATTGGCACCGATTAAATTTACAGAAAAAATGAAAGATCTTCCTTATTTATTCAAAGATCCTCATAAATTTGATAAGAAAGTTGATCCCAGAAAACTTCAATATGGTTCAAAGATAAATAATAATTCAAACACACGAAATGAGTATTATAGAGTGAAAAAAATTATTAGTCCTACATTAATAGAATTAAGCAACGATCTGATAATTAGATTAATCGGTATTCAAGAGAAAAAGGAAAAGTATGAACAAGCAATCGAGTTTTTGAAACAAAAAACAGAAAATCAAAACGTATATTTAAAATTCGATGAAAGAAAATATGACGAAAATGGACATTTGTTATGTTATTTATATTTGAGAAATCGAACTTTTATAAATGCTCACTTAATAAAAAAGAATCTTGCAAACGTTGATAATAATACTGTTTTTAGTAAATTGAATAAATTTAGGAAGCTACAAAGCAAAATGACACTGAAGGATTAGAATAATGGCAAAAGAATGGATATTGAATAACACAATGAATAGATTCCAGTTAAATTTTAAAAGGAATGTGGGAGCAACTTATGAAAATATCAGAAAATGTGCACCGAAAACTTTAAAAGAATGTGAAGATTATTATTTCACTAATCTAAAAACGAAATCGCAGAATAAATTTAAGAATAATTTAGGTGGAAATGTCTATTATATTTATTCTCTGAAAGAAGGTAAAAAAAAGATAATTGCCAATTCCGAAGTTATAGAAGAAATCGAGAAAGAAATGCAGCGATTAGATAACTAAATTATATTTATAGACATAATCAAATAAGTATAAAAAATTGAAACAAAATAAAGAAAAAAGGAGAAAATTATGATCAGTGATTTACAAAGCGTGCTTTCTGATAGCGCAAAAGGTATGAAAAAATCTGCTATCAGAGAATTGTTGAAACTCACAAAGGATCCCGAAGTGATCTCTTTTGCCGGTGGTTTACCAGCACCAGAAACTTTTCCTATCGCAGAATTGCAGGAAATTACCCAAGAAGTGATCAAGGAAGATGGCGCAAAAGCTTTGCAATATGGCACCACCGAAGGTGATGACAAATTGAGAGAAGAGCTCGTGAAACTTTACAAAAAACAGGGTTTTGAGATCAGTGAAAAAAATATCATGATCTCGACTTCCTCGCAACAAGCTCTGGATTTACTTTCCAAAATTTTTATCAATCGCGGCGATAAGGTGATCTGCGGATTACCCTCCTATCTCGGTGGATTGCAAGCTTTCAATGCTTATGGCGCTGATATGATTGGAATTGAATTTGATAAAAAAGGGATGCGGGCAGATAGGTTGGAACAAAAACTTGCTGAATTAAAAGCGCAAAATGATATGCCAAAATTTATTTATATTATCCCAGATTTCCAAAATCCTGCTGGGGTGACAATGCCTGATGTGCGCCGCAAAGAAATTATTTCCATCGCAAAAAAATATGATGTTTTGATCGTTGAAGATAGTCCGTACAAAGAAATTCGCTTTGAAGGTGAACACCAAACAAGTCTTTTTGTTTTGGATGCAGAAGGTGGCGTGATCAATCTGGGAACTTTTTCCAAAATTTTCGTTCCAGGTTTTCGTATCGGTTGGGTTATCGCCCATGAAGACGTGGTAGATAGATTCGTGAAAGCGAAGCAGACGACCGATCTTTGCACGTCACCTTTTGTTCAGAAAATTGCAGCTAAATATATGGAAAAAGGTTACTTCGAGAAAAATCTGAAAAAAACGATCGCTCTTTATAAAGAAAAAAAAGATGTAATGCTCGATTCTTTCGAAAAATATATGCCTGCTGGTGTGGAATGGACAAAACCAGAAGGCGGATTATTCTTGTTCATGACTTTGCCCGAAGGAATGAATTCTGAAGATCTTTTCCTGAAAGCTATCGAACAAAAAGTAGCCTTCGTTGTCGGTTCTGTTTTTCATTGCAACGGAAAAGGGCAGAACACAATGCGGATAAATTTCTCCTATGCTTCCAAAGAACAGAATGTGGAAGGCGTGAAAAGATTGGCAGAAGTTATTCGCAAAGAAATGAAAAAATGATTAATTTTATGGGAAGGAGAAACATTCGGAGTTTTCTCCTTTCCATTTCATAATTTGACATTCAAACTTCTATCATATAGGAAAAGAAGGATAATGAAAACATTCAATCTAGCTGTAGTAGGTGCTACTGGATTGGTAGGCAGAGAAATGCTCAAGATCTTGGAAGAAAGAGAATTTCCTGTCTCGAATGTTTTCCTCTTTGCTTCAAAACGTTCAGAAGGTGAAAAACTGGAATTCTGCGGAGAATTATTGCCAGTTCACAAGTTGCAACGCTCCAGTTTCCGAAATATCGATATTGCTTTATTCAGCATTGGAAGTGAATTGAGCAAAAAATTCACACCTTACGCTGTGGAAAGCGGGGCGATCGTGATCGATAATAGCAATGCTTTTCGCCTTGATTCGCATGTTCCTCTCGTCGTTCCAGAAGTCAATCCCAAAGAAATTATCAAACACAAAGGTATCATTGCCAATCCCAATTGTTCAACCATCCAATTGGTCGTTGCACTCCAGCCAATTTACGATTTGGTTGGAATTGAACGAGTGATAGTTAGCACCTATCAAGCTGTTTCTGGTGCGGGTTGGCAGGCGATCGATGAATTGGAGGAACAGAGCAAAGCCTATTTCCAAAAGCAAAAATTGGAACGCAGAATTTTTCCCCATCAGATCGCATTTAATGCAATTCCCCACATTGATGTTTTTGAGGATAATGGTTTCACAAAAGAAGAGATGAAACTTTTTCATGAAACAAAAAAAATTTTCAAAGATGATAAGATCAATATCTGCGCTACAGCTGTTAGAATACCCGTTTTTCATGGTCATTCGGAATCAGTTTATCTGGAAACGAAAAAATATCTTTCAGTGGAAAAACTAAAGGAGATCTATCTCCAGACCAAAAATATTAAACTGGTTGATGATATTCAAAATGCGAAATATCCGCTGGCGATCATGAGCGAAACTTATGATGCTGTGATGGTTGGCAGGATCAGAAAAGCTCTGGATACGGATAATGGTATTCATCTCTGGGTGGTTGCAAATAATCTGCGGAAAGGTGCTGCCTTGAATGCGGTCCAGATCGCTGAAGAATTGATAACTCTATGAGATTGATCCTGCAAAAATTTGGTGGAACTTCTCTGAACAGCGATAAACTGCGCGCAAGAGCAGCGCGTTTCGTCCAACAAAAAATTAATGATAATTTCCAGCCAATTGTCGTAGTTTCTGCGATCGGTAGGGAAGACGAACCTTATTCGACAGACACTTTGCTAAAAATTGCGCTGACTGAATTTCCTACTCTGGAAAATCGTGAAAAAGATCTATTGCTATCTTGCGGAGAGATTATCTCAGCGGTGATAATGACTCAGACATTAAGGCGCTTTGGAATAGATGCAATAGCTTTGAATGGAACACAAGCTGGAATTTTGACTTCTTCCGAATTCGGTTCTGCTAAAGTAAAAAAAATTTATCCAGAAAAGATCCTGAAGCTTTTGCAAAAGAAAAAAGTGCCGATCATTGCTGGATTTCAGGGAATTTCTGAAGAAAGTGAGATCACGACTTTGGGCCGTGGTGGAAGTGATACGACGGCTTGCGCACTGGCAGCAGCTTTACAAGCGGAAAGCATCGAGATATTTTCCGATGTGGAAGGTTTACAGACAGCTGATCCCAAAATTATTTCTAACACAGATCTGATAGAAAACTGCGATTATACAGAATTGGTTGAATTGGCAAACAAAGGCGCAAAAATAGTTCATCCCCGAGCAGTGGAAATCGCAGAAAATGCAAAAATACCGGTGTTGCTGAGATCAATTTCAACGGGAAAGATCGGGTCAATAATTCACACGGTGAAACATGATAAACCAGTCACAGGCATCACCAGCAAAAAAAATGTTTTCCACGTTTTGATCCGGAAATCAACCTCAGGAAAGGAAATGAATATCTTCAGATTTTTAGCTGAAGAGGGCATCAGCGTTGATCTCATCGATATCAGAGAAAAGGAAATTTCCTTTATTATCGAAAAAGAATGGCAAAAGAAAACTGAAAATATCCTATCAAAGAAAAAATTTCAATTTCTATTCAGAAATGATTTTGTGAAAATTTCTGTCGTGGGCAAAGGAATGACAGGCCAACCAGGGATCATGGCGCAGATTGTTCAGTCTTTGCAAAAAGAAAAGATCGATTTGTTTGAATGCACCGATTCGCACACGACCATTTCCTGCTTGATCCCAAAAGAAAAAGAAAAAATTGCTCTTGCTACTTTGCACAAAACTTTCATCGAGGAAAACAAATGAGAACGATATTTTTTTTCCTGTTTTTACCGATTTTACTTTTTTCTCAAAATGTGGATAACGACGAATATCTGCGACAGCTTGATGCGAACATTCTGGGAACGATAGATATGTTGACCGCTTTTAACGAAGCTGCGCAGAACGTTGAGGTCGATATCAAAGGTTGGAGCATCTATTCTACGCTTTTGATGGAATTCACGCTCGAATGCAGCAATCTCAGAAAATTGATCGCTTCTGCAGATACGCTGCATTCAAAGCAAACCGAAAAATTGATTACTACTCTGATCTCTAACCTGAAACCAGATGTGGATGACGAAATAATTCCAGAAGATAGCGAAAATAATTTGGAAGAAACGATCCGTTATTTCAAAGAAAAACAAAATAGCTTGCGCATCAAGATCATCAAGACAGAAAATAGGATCATCCAAAATAAGACTTTTTCCAAATTATATTTGAGCTTACATTCGGAAAATTTTATTTATTCTTTGCTCTTGGATTTTTTGGAACCAGCAGCAAAATTGAGCGTTAAAAATCGAAAATTTCTAATTAATGTTGCTGAAAATATCAAAAATGAATTTATTATTCATCGTCAAAACTAGCGGATTCTACATAAAAAATTAATTCCAATATTTTGGGGGTTAAAATGAAAAAAATCATTCTTTTCTTCTTGGGAATATTGATGATCACTCTGTCTATGGCAAAATCTGATCCTGTGATCGGAAAAGAAAATTTTCAACCTTTTGCTCTAATGCAAGCAGCTGAACAAGATCGTGAAATGCGTTTAATAAAATATACCAGCAAATCCTGGCAAAATAACAACTGGTATAATGAACTGTCCATCGATTTCTTTTATAATGATCAAGGTCTGGTGGAAAAATATATGGTCTATTATTGGAATGGAATGAATTGGGTTCTGGATCATCGCGAGCTGCTTTCCTATGATCAAAATCAAAACATCATCGAAGTTTTGATCGAAATACAAAATGGTCCAGTCTGGCAAGCCTATCTGCGCTATCAAGTTTCCTATAATGATAATAATGATATCAGCGAACAATTAATTCAATATTGGGAAACTGGTTGGATTAATGATCTTTTGATCTCATTCGATTACAATGATCTGGATCAAATGATCGAACAACTTGTTCAAACCTGGTCTAACGACGACTGGCAAAACGATTACCGCACTTTGCAATCTTTTGATGCGCAAGGAGACCCGATCGAAGGCCTGGATCAAATCTGGGTGATCGATGAATGGCAGGATGATTATTTGATGACTCGTGAATTTGAAGATCATAATTTTATCGAAGGACTTGGACAGATTAATTATCTGGGAGATTGGGAAAATGATGTCCTGCTGAATTATGAATATAATGATAATGATGATCAAACTTATGGTTTATTGCAAGTTTGGGAAAATGAGGATTGGCACTACGAACAGCAGGACAGCCTTTTTTATGATGATCAGGGGAATATTCTAACGCAATTGAGTCATCACTGGAATCCAGATAGTTTAGCCTGGATCAATAGCAAGCTCATCGAATATTTTTACGAAGAAGTTAAATCTTCTCAGGAAGCTTTGCCTGATATTAAAACTACTCTTTCCAACTATCCCAATCCTTTCAATCCTTCTACAACTATATCTTTTGACCTCCGTTCT
>JAGYMQ010000105.1 GCA_018400535.1 Candidatus Cloacimonadota bacterium | reverse complement strand
AAGTTCATTAGATTCTTCCAGAGAGATAGTGGAAGATACGTCAGAATGACAGAGAAGTGTGATTATGGAAAAGTATTAATAAGAGAAAAAAACATGGAGGAAAAATGTTAAGTCCTTATCAGATCGTGAAAAAAATGGATTTTGAAAGAATTGCTGGCAGTAAAAATGAACAGAAAGCAATTCAGGTTATCGGTGATTATTTGCAGGATTTGAATTTGAAACCGAAATTCGAAGAATTTGAGATCACCGCTTTTGATACGGGAACAGCGAAGATATTGGTTAAAGAGAAGGAATTTCTTGCACATCCTTTTGGATTGAATGAAGATGCAGAAATTTCGGGTGAATTGCTCTTTTTGGAAAATGCTGATGTGATCGAAAGAAATCTCGGAGCTTTTCGCAATAGAATCATTATGAGTTATGGATTTTCACGAAGTCTTGCGCCAAAACTGAAAAAAGCAGGAATAATCGGTTATATTGGAATTGGACGTCCAGACAAAAAAGTGAATAGTTCTTCGCATCGGCAAAAAACTTTCCAGGAAGGTTATATCAACTCTGTGAATGTCGATTATCAGACGGCAGAGAAACTGAGGAAATTTTCTGGCAAAGAGATAAAATTGCAAATCGAACAAAAGGTAGAAAAACGCACTGCAAATAATATTGTTGTAGATATTCCAGGAAAAAGTCTGGATGACAATCTGACGATCGCATGCGGTCATTATGATACGGTGGCCTTAAGTCCGGGAGCGAGCGATAATACGGCTGGCGTACTGACCTTGTTAAAGATCGCAGAATATTTTCAGCAACATCAGCCAGGCAGAGATTTGCGTTTGATCTTTTTTTCAGGTGAAGAATTGGGATTGTTGGGCAGTCAAAATTATGTAGAAAGACATTTAGACGAGATCAAAGAAAAGCTGAAACTGATCGTCAATATTGATGTTTCGGGAGATGCGATCGGCAGGGACGTTTTCAATATTATCGGCACGAAAGAATTAACTGGATATATCGATGGAATCACGCAAGAAAAGGGCATGATGTTCGCTTCCAGTCTGGATATATATAGCAGCGATGCAATGCCTTTCACGCCCTACGAAATTCCTTCGGTAAATGTTTTACGCGTTAGTGGAAAAGGCTCTTCCAATATTCACACAGCAGATGATAATTATCGGAATGTATCACGACAGGGATATGACAACACGATCAAAGCTTCGATAAATTTACTTGACCGAATATTGAACGCAGAAATTTATCCTGTCCAAAAAGAAATAGATGAAAAGATGAAAGATAAGATCGAAAAATATTTGTATAATTTGAATTATCAGAAGCCAGAATTGGAGTGGACGCCAAAATATAAAAAATGAAATCATTTCTAAGGATCATAAAAAAACAACAGCTCAGACTGAATAGCATCTTGCTTTTGCAAATGATGATGCGGATATTGATGCTTGCCTTTTTTGCGTTCAGCTTTTTTTTCGCTGTTCACAAGATCTATCCGCAAGCATTACAATCTCTTTTTCTGCTGGCGCTTTCGCTTAAGATCGGTCTTGCGCTGGCGATCATTTTTATCATTCTGAAAACCAATCAAAAACTATTCAATAAATTTCGGACAGCCAAATATTTGGATCAGGCCAATCAAGACAAAGCTGATACTTTCCAGAATGCGCTGGAATTGGAAAATTCTGAGTATGATCCAGCTATTTTGCAGAAGATCTTCCAGAAAGCAAATGAAATTGCAGAAAGGCAGCATTTATGCTGGGAAGCTGGGAAAATCCGCTCCACAGCACTTTCTTTTCTTTTCACTTTGCTGGCATTTTCTGGTTTGATCTTTCTCGCAGAGCAATCTCTGAAAGAATCTTACCAGTTGTTTTCTTTGAACAAAAAACCGCAGATCGAACACAAAAATTTCGTGGAGATCAGCCCCGGCGATATTACTTTGGTTCGAAATTCTGATTTAAAGATCGAAGTTATGAATCCTGAACTAGAAGTGATGCACAAGATCTTTTACCGTTACGAAGAAAATTGGCGGGAAGAAATCTTGAAAGAGTATCACAAAAATTTTAACAATCTGGAAAATTCCTTTTCCTATTTTGTGAAAACGCCTTATGCAGTTTCCGATACTTTTTTGGTCAAAGTTTTTGAACTGCCGATCGTCACCAATTTCCGCATTCGCTATGATTATCCCGCTTATACGAAACAAAAAACTAATATCATTGAAAGCAGCAACGGCAATATCAAAGCACTTGCTGGCACTTCTGTAACCTTGGAGATCACAGCGAACAATCCCATCAAAAAGGCTGATCTCATCTTTGCTGACGGCAATATCTTATCAATGAAAAGAGAAGGGAAAAATATTTTCAGCGCAAAATTTGAGATAAAAAAAAATTCTTCCTATCATATTAATCTATTGGATATTTTGGGAAATAAATCGCGGAAATTGGAAAAAATCATCCGCATGATCCCAGACAATAAACCGCAGATTAAGATCGTTTCACCTGGAAAAGATACTTTGCTCACCCAGAATATGTTGCTACCTTTGGAGATAAATGCTTCCGATGATTTTGGCTTGCAGGATATGGAACTTCTTTATAATATCAATAATGGACAAAAAAATTCACGTTCTATCCAAACAAATTTTTCTTCCAATCTTGCGTCGCTGGAATTTATTTTTGATCTTAATAAAGAAACTTTGATTCCGGGCGACAAAGTCACTTATTGGGCGCAAATCGCCGATAATTCTCCTCAAAGGCAGACAGCGATTTCGCAAAAATATCTCGCGCGCTTTCCTTCTATCCAAGAAATTTATGAAGAGATCGAAAAACGTGAAAAAGAAAAAACCGATTCGATGGAAGAAGCCTTGAAAAGATCACAAGAATTGCAAAAGGAATTTGAGCAGAAAAGACGAGAATTATTGAAAAAAGATGAGATCGACTGGGAAGACAAAAAACAGATACAAAAGCTTTTGGATAAACAAGAAGAGCTCAATCAAGATATCAATAATGTTGCCGAAGATTTCAAAAATTTGATGGAAAAATTTGAAGATAATCAAGCGCTCTCTTCCGAAACCTTGGAAAAAATGAAAAAGATCCAGGAATTGATGGAAGATATCGCTGATGAAAAATTGCAAAAAGAGCTGGAAACTCTACGCGAAAAAATGGAGAAGATGGATCCTGAGGCTTTGAAAAAAGCAATGAAAAATTTTGAATTCTCGATGGAAGATTTTTCTGAAAAATTGGATCAAACTCTTCAATTATTGGAAGATATCAAGAAGGAACGTTCTCTGCAAAAGGCACTGGAGATTTCTGAAGAAATGGAAGAAATGCAAAATGATCTGCAACAAAAAACAGAAAAAGGTGAACAATCGAAGGAAAAACTAGCAAAACAGCAAAAAGAAATCGCTGATAAATTGCAGGATCTGAAAGATCAGCTCAAAGAAGCTCAAGAACTCTTGGATGAAAAGAAAGATAAAGAATTGCTGGAAGAGATGAAAAAGTTGCAGGAAATGATGGAAAAAGATAGTCTGGCGCAGGATATGCAAAAAAGCATGGAAAATCTGCAGGCAAATAAAAAACAAAAAGCCCAAAAAAATCAGCAAAAAGCGCAGGGTAAAATGCAAAAGATCAAACAACAACTCCAGAAAATGCAAAAAATGATGGCTTCCGGCATGATGATGGACGCCAGTCAGGTCATCTCCAAAACCATCCAGCGCTTGCTTATCTTTTCTCAATATCACGAAAATGTGCAAAATATCTATGAAGACGATCCTTTCATGATCTTGCAAGATGAAATCGCGATCTTTGAAGGAATTCAGATGAGCGTCAATGAACTCTATAAAACACCGATGATCATTCTCATTATCGGAGCAAAATTTATGTATGATGCCAATTATACAAAAGAAACTTATCGCGAATTTTTCCAATATGTGAATGACGCAAAAGTGCATAAAGTCGAACAATATCTGATCGATATCCGAAAAGGGCTGAACTATATGATCTATGATCTGATGCAAGCTCAAAAAAATATGATGCAAGGAGGTGGCAGCGGAGGAATGCAAAGCTTGATGCAATCATTACAACAGATGGGACAGCAGCAAATGGCGATCAATATGATGACCCAGCAGATGATGCAGCAGATGACGCAAAACGGAAAATTGAGTAGTCAAGCTAGAAGAGATGCGCAAAAACTGGCTGCTGATCAACAGCAACTGGCAGAAAATTTGAAAAGAATTTTGCAGACAAATCCCGAAGCCCAGAAGCAAACTGCGGCTTTGAATAAAATGATCGAAGATATCGAATCGGTCGCTCATGATCTGAAATATGGAAATATTAAAAAGGAGACTTTGGAAAAACAGGAACGCATTCTCTCGCGGCTTCTGGATGCGCAAAAGTCCATTCATAAAAGAGAATTCAGTAAAAAACGAAAATCTGAGATCAGTGAGATAGAAGATTGGGAATTGCCTGAAGAAATAAAATTAAAATTTGACAAAATGATGAAAAAAGCTCTTTTGAACGAAGATTATCAGGATTTCCCCAAAGAATATCAAGAATTGATCAGAGAATATTTGAGACTGTTGAATGAAAAAGCAAAATAAATTGTATAAATAAAATTAGGAGAAATTATGGCACGAGAAAGATGGGACAAAAAATCTGCTTTTATTATGGCTGCGATCGGCTCGGCGATCGGTCTGGGAAATGTCTGGAGATTCCCCTATATGGCATATTCAAACGGCGGTGGTGCATTTTTCATACCCTATCTGATCGCTCTTATCACGACGGGAATTCCTTTGCTTACTCTGGAATATTTTCTTGGAATTCATTTTCAAAAAGGTCCTTCCGAAGCTTTTGGCTTCATCAAAAAACGCACTAATTTCATCGGTTGGTTCTCGCTGGCGATCGCTGGTATGATCACTTTTTATTACACTGTTATTATGGGCTGGAGCTGGATCTACATTCTGAAATCCTTTGGCGTGGAATGGGCTGGAAAGGAAAAAACCTTTCTCTTTAATTCGGTTCTGAATATTTCCTCTGACGTTAGCATTTTGGGCGGAATTCAATGGCCGATCCTTCTGGGAAATCTACTTACCTGGATCGCAATTTTTCTCATCATTTTCAGAGGTATCAAAATAGTTGGCAAAATCGTTAACTGGACTGTTGGTTTACCCTGGTTAATGCTATTATTCTTGATCATTCGCGGCATCACATTACAAGGCGCTGCAAACGGCTTGAACTATTATTTACATCCTAATTTCAGCAAATTATTGGAACCGCAAGTTTGGTTGGGAGCTTATGGACAGATATTTTTTTCTCTCTCTTTAGGCTTTGGTATTATGATCGCCTATTCCTCATATTTGCCTAAAAGATCTGATATAAACTCCAATGCCTGGATCGTTGCTTTCTCCAATTGTGCCACTTCATTTTTTGCTGGATTTGCTGTATTCTCCACGCTTGGATTTCTGGCTTATTCAAATAGCGTGCCAGTTGATGAAGTCGTGGGGAAAGGTATCACACTTGCTTTTATCACTTTTCCCACAGCTATTGCTAAATTGCCCGGCGGTGTTTTCAGCCAATCACTTTTTGGCATTATGTTTTTCTTGATGCTGCTTACATTGGGAATTGATTCTGCCTTTTCTTTGGTGGAAGCGATCGTGACCGGACTCAAAGACACCTTCCAGATCAAAAGAAAAAATGCAGCTCTGGGCGTTTGCATCGTTGGTTTTATCGTGGGAACGATTTACACAACGAACGCTGGTCTTTATTGGCTGGATATTGTTGATCATTGGATGAATTGGGGATTGATCATAGTTGGCTTGTTGGAAATGATATTGATCGGTTATTTCACAAATATCGACGAGGTCATTCGCACGATAGACGGACAATCGAACATCAAGCTGGGCAAATATTGGGTCTATATGATCAAATATTTTTCTCCGATAATCTTGATCGTGGTCTTGCTTTCCAATCTGATCTCTGAATTTAATGAACCTTACGAAGGCTATCCGTTGTGGGCAAGAATGATCGGTGGCTGGATCTTACTGATTGGTTTATTTGTGATCTCTCTTTTCATCGGAAGGAAACGAAAAGAGCAAAAGATAATCAAATTGGAGGAATAATGACGGCAGGTGCAATTATAATGCTGATCTTGATCATTGGAATTTTTGTTGGCGGGATCTGGTTTGGCTTATCAAAATTATCCAAAAAATAAAAAATATTCTCATCATAAGGTCAATGTGGAAAAATTATTCTGGATGTGATATCATGAAAAAATTACTGTTAATCATTCTCACGATTTTTTTATTTCAAAATCTTCTGCAAGCTGAAAAAAGGATCGATATTCTCAGCAAACAAGCTGACCGCTATTATTCCCAACAGCAATTTGAAAAAGCGATCGAATTCTATCAAATGATCTTGGAAGAACAACCACAAAACGCCAAAATCATCGAAAAATTATTCAATGTTCATATCCGTATTTCTCAACTGGACAAAGCAGAGGAAATTTTATTGGCAAGTGAAGAATTTTTATCTACCGAGCTTGTCGCAAAACTAAAAATAACTTTGTATCTGCGGAGAGGAAATATTACCAAAGCGCGACAAACCGCTGATGAGCTTATTCAGAATAATCCTCAACATATGAATTATTATCCTATGCTGGCAAATCTCTTTGAAGCTTTTCGACATTATGAGATCGCTATCGATTTTTTGCAAGCCGCGCGGGAAAAGTCCGGAAACCCTTTTGTCTATGCACGTGAACTTGCCTTCGATTTTCAAAATATCAATGATATGGAAAATGCTGTCAAAGAATATCTGAAGCTGGTTGATGACCAGAATCGCTATTCCAGTTACGTGATAAATCGACTCAAACAGATCTTGCGTGATGATCCTAAAGTTATCCAGATCGTAGAAAAATATACGCAGGAAAGTGAGGATCAGAAGGTTCAGGAAATCTATGCTCTCGCTTTGGGCGAAGTGGGTGAATATCAAAAGGCATTGCTAGCCTACGAGGAATTATCTCCAACAATGCTTTTACGCTTTGCCAATCGCCAATACACCTACCAGAATTTTCAGATCGCTTTGCAAGCCTATCAAAATTATCTGGAAAAACCGATGCCGATCTTCAAGAAAGCTGATATTCAGATCAAGATTGCACAGATCTATTTGAAATTGAAAAATTACCTTGCCGCAGAACAAGTTTTGCAGGATATCCGCAATGAAGAAGAGCTGCAAAAAAGACAAAATCGCTATCGCACCCGAGCGAATATTCAAGCACGTAAGCTATTGGCAGATATTGCGATCCGAACCGATGAGCAGCCTGACCTGACCGAAAGATATCTCAGAGAAGCAAAAAGCTTTACTTTCAATGATATGGAAAAAAAAATGATAGATCTTGATCTCGTAAATTTTCAGATACTCCAAAAAAAAATGAATAATGCAAAGACTAAATTACAGGAAATTTTACAGAACGAAGAACCTGGTTCCGACGTCTATAAGCGAAGTTTCTACTATTCCTATCTTATCGCAAGATTTGAAAATGATCCGATTTTAGATAGTTTGTTGAGCGAATGCATCATAAATTCAGCTGATTCGCCAGAGATCAATGATGTTTTAATGTTGGAAAATATCTTGAATGCAATGGAAGCAGATCAGGATAAATTACTGGATGCCTTTTTGCAGAAAAAAAATTATCGCGTTGAAAATGCAGTGAAAATATTGGAAAAACTCTTTGCTGATTCGGGTAATGAAAACATTCTATTCTTGGCTGCCGATTGGGCTTCTTCCGCAGATCTCGAACAAAAAGCCCTCGCTTTGCTGCAATATGAATATAAGGACGAAGTCTTGATGAAAAGTGCAGAATTGAAACTGACAGAAATTTTGGACAAAGAAAGTGAAAAACGTAGCTCAGATTTTCTGGCTGCTCATCCCAATTCTGTCTTTTCTCCGCTCTTTCGCCGAATTTTGGAAAAACAGTGAATCGCACAATTCTCTATATTTTCAAGATATTCATTTTATTGATCTTGCTCAGATTCTCTGGAAGGATCATTCCTTATCTTATCAGATTTTGGTATATCACAATTCCGCTGATTCTTGTTTTTACCATCCATTTTAGCCGAAAAAAGAAACAGAAAAAATTTCATGAACGCACTCATCTTGATCCTGATAAAGAAGTGAAATTGAAAAAAGAACCAAAGATCAAAGATGAAGAAGAATGATCTTGATGCGCATAATGAAGCGCTAATCAATAATTTCAAGTTTTTCCTAAAAGTGGAAAAAGGTGCTTCCGAAAACACGATCGAAAACTATCTCAGTGATCTTTTTGGAATGGTTCTATATTTGAAAAAAAACGCTGAAAAAATTACAAATAATGACATTGTGAATTATTTGGTCAATCTGCAAGAAATTGGATTGGCCAGCTCCAGCATCGCTCGAAAAGTCAGTACAATTCATTCTTTTTACAATTTTTTGAGAAAGAACGGTGTTGCAATCATTCTAAAGATTGATGAAATACCAGCCTACCAGACACAAAAAAATATTCCAGATGTATTATCAATCCGAGAGATGATAAAGCTTCTGGATAGTATCGAGGTCAAAAAGCCGACAGGCTGCCGAAACAAAGCTATGTTGGAAATGCTGTATGCTTGTGGTTTGCGCGCTTCCGAAATATTAGATCTCTCCATTCATGATATTTTTTTAGTTCAGAAGACAGTGCGAGTGACAGGAAAAGGGAAAAAACAGCGGTTGATACCGATCGCAGAAAGTTCTTTGAAATTCATCCAAAAATATATCAATCAATGTCGTCCTTTGCTTCGAAAAGAAAAAAATACTGCTGTGCTTTTTCTAAACAGATTTGGAAATAAAATGAGCAGAATGGGGCTCTGGAAAATAATTGACAAGCAAGCAAAATTAGCTGGAATACAAAAAAAAATATCTCCGCATACTATCCGTCATTCTTTTGCTACTCATCTCCTGGAAGGAGGAGCAAATCTGCGAATCGTTCAAGCTCTTTTGGGACATTCGAGCATCAATACGACTCAAATATATACAAATATCGATTATAAATACATTCAGGAAGAACATAAATTAAATCATCCGCGAGAAAAAAACTGATAATATTACGTCATCAATAATCTAATAGAATTATTGACAGCTTGAAATGTAATAAATATTTGTCCTTTTCAAAATAATTCAGGAGGAAAAAATGGATAAAAAAATTATTGTGATAATTGCACTTGTTACGTTGATTGCAAGTTTTCTTAGCGCAGAAAAATCTTTGGAAAGATTGGGAAATGAAGCAGAATATGCTGGCGATGAAGCTTATAATGCTGGCAATCGCGCTGAAGCTGCAGAGAAATATGAAGAAGCTTTGCAAAAATTGAAAGCTGCTCATGAAAAAGACGGAATACCAGTTCAGGATAAGATTGATCGCATCCATGATAAAATATTCAAAGCCTATTATTTTTCTAAAAATTACACTAAAGCAATAGAAATCTTGAATATCCAACTAAAAAACTCACCTTCCAGCAAGACCGCGCGCACCATTGCTCAAATCTACGAAAAAAATCTTAATGATATAGACAAAGCGATCCAAACCTTAGTATCGTTCAATGAAAAAGATCGCAACTACATTGTAGAAAAGAAGATAGCTTCTTATTACACCGACAAAGAAGATTTCCAAAATGCCCTGAAATGGTATGAAAAAGCTTATGAGTTAAAACAAGATTCTGATGTGATCAAAAATATCGCTACCTTATATTTGAAACTGAATAAAAAAGCTGAAGCGATCAAAGCTTATGAAAATTTTATCAAAACAGAACCGTCCGAAAGAGTTCTGGCAAAAACCTTTCGCAATATGGGTGCGCTTTACGAAGATATGAACAATGAAACAAAATCAATTGAATATTATGAAAAATCCAATAACCTAAAATATAATGACCAGATCACTCTGCTTCTGATCACAAAATATTATGATGCTGGAAATTTTGATTTGGCTCTAAAAAATGTGAAATTATTGTTGCAAAATGATCCTGAAAATGTTGATGCGGTTTATTATCGAGCCATGATAAATTATGATCAAGGTAATAGAGATCAAGCAAAAGCAGATTTCCAAAAATTGGAAAAAGTCGCAAAATATTCCAAGATCGCAAAAGGGTATATTGAAAGTATCGAATCAGAATAAGAGGAAAAAATGAGAAAAAAAATAATTGCTGGAAATTGGAAAATGAACAAAACTTTTTCCGATGCTGAAAATTTCTTGATCACTCTGGATGAAGAACTGTCTGAACGTTATCTGCAACGCGTCGAAGTGATCGTTTGCACGCCCTATCCTTATCTGGAGCTGGCTTTTGATCAAGCTGACAGCGGGAAATTTTTCGTAGGAGCGCAGGATATCAGTTCTCACGATTTCGGTGCTTATACTGGTGAAGTTTCCGCTCCAATGCTACATTCAATGGGAGCAGATTATTGCATCATCGGTCATTCGGAAAGACGTAAATATCATCAGGAAACTGACGAAATGATCAATCAAAAATTGAAACAATTGCTTGAAAACGAGATCAAACCAATTCTCTGCATCGGTGAAACTATAACTGAAAGAGAAAATGGCATCACGAAAAAGATCATCAAAAACCAATTAGAAGGATGCTGTAAAGGTATAGAACTGGATGAACGCATCACTATCGCCTATGAGCCGATTTGGGCAATTGGAACGGGAAAAACCGCAACTCCCCAACAAGCACAAGAAATTCATGCTTTTATCCGAGATTGGATAGCACAAAATTCATCTACTCGCATCGCTGAAGATATTGCTATTCTTTACGGCGGAAGCATGAAACCAAAAAATACAGCAGAACTTTTGCAGCAAAAAGATATCGATGGCGGATTGATCGGCGGAGCTTCTTTGAAAATAGAAATATTCGTGGAAATGATCGATATTGCGATAACTTCACAGAAGTAATATGTTAGATCAAAAATTCATACGAGAAAATCCACAGATCGTGAAAAAAGCGATTGCTGCAAAAAACGAAAAAGCAAAGTTGGATGAAATCCTGGCATTGGATAAAAAAAAACGCAAGCTCCAGTACAAATTCGATAATTTACGAGCCGAACAAAAAAGAAAATCTGAGCAGATCCCGATCCTCAAAAAAGAAAAAAAAGATGTATCTGATCTTATCACCAGAATGAAAACAGTCTCTGAAGAAACAAAAAAAATTGCAGAAGAGCTAAAAGACATTACTTCAAAGCTAGAAAAATTATTACTAACAATTCCCAATATTCCTTCGAAAGATGTTCCAATCGGTGATGAAAGTAAAAATGAATTTGTGCGAGAATGGGGTGAAAAAAAAACCTTTGATTCTCCAGCAAAAGATCATTTTATGCTCTCCAAAGAGAAAAAATTATTGGAATTGAAGCGTGCGGTAAAGATTGCTGGTAGCGGTTTTGTTGGCTATCGCAATAAAGGAGCGCTTCTCGAAAGAGCTCTGATAAATTTTATGTTGGATTTCCATATCCAAAAACATGACTATCTGGAATATTCACTACCGGTATTGGTAAATCGAAAAACAATGACGGGAACGGGACAACTGCCTAAACTTGAAGAAGATATGTATCATGTTGAACAAGACGATATGTTTTTGGTCCCGACAGCTGAAGTTTCGCTCACCAATCTTTTTTCCGATGAAATTCTCGAGTTCAACTCATTACCCAAAAAGTTCATTTCTTTCAGCCCTTGTTTCCGACGCGAAGCTGGTTCCTATGGCAAGGACACAAAAGGATTGCAACGCATCCATCAATTCAACAAGGTAGAAATGGTGCGCTTCGTCGAACCCCAAAAATCCTACCAAGTTCTGGAAGAAATGGTGAACGATGCCGAAGAAATTTTGCAGGCTTTGAACTTACATTATCACGTGGTGAAACTTGCTTCTGGCGATCTCAGCTTTGCTTCTGCAAAAACTTATGATCTGGAAGTTTGGGCACCTGCCTCAAAAAAATATCTGGAAGTATCATCGATCAGTAATTTTGAGGATTTTCAAGCGAGAAGAGCATCAATTCGCTATCGTGATGAAAATGGCGATGTTAATTTTGTGCATACTTTAAATGGTTCAGGATTGGCAACGCCGCGAACTTTTATTGCGCTGATTGAAACCTATCAAAATGAAGATGGAAGCATTTCAATTCCCCCGATTTTACAGCCATATATAAATAATTTACAATTATTTTAGTATAATTATTGTTTTTGTAAAGATGAGATACATAGATTAATAGATAACATTAATGCCCTTAACAAAAGAAAATTTCTTTTAAAATATAATATTTTCATTTGACACGAAAAGGGTATTTTTCATTTTT
>JAGYMQ010000104.1 GCA_018400535.1 Candidatus Cloacimonadota bacterium | reverse complement strand
TAAGCTTTTACAGCATCAAATTATTAATTTTATTATCTTAACCTAAATTTTAAATTAAGTCGGACCATAATATTAAAAAATTCACTCTATTCTATGCTAATTATGCAGAACTCATTTTTCTATCAAATTATATGCCAGTTTTTTAATAAACCAAAATTTTATTTGATAATTTCCTGAAAAAACTTTTTAATTTCGATCAATATATTTGATTGAAATGAAAATCGACAGATCAAATCTATTTTAACTTGACGGTTAAAGATGATTTTTGAAGTTTAACGTCATAGTTAAAATGGTCTTTGCATACTAGAAAATGAGGTCATTCTGAGGAAATCTTTCATCTTTACTCACGAAGAATCTCGTGCTTTTCTTTCATTGTTTCTTATCGTATCTTTTTCACAAACAAAAAAAAAATAAAAAAACCTCTATGAGATTCTTCCTGAGAAATATTGTAAGATACGTCTGAGTGACAAAAAGGTGTAATTATGCAGACATCCTTTTGCTAATACAAGATCAAATGATCTGGCTCATCTCTCAGCTTCATACATTTTTTTTCAAGTATTAATATCTTCTATATTTTATTTTTTCAGCTCTCACCAGATCTTCTGCTGTGTCAATGCCAAAGCCCTGATAATCAGTTTCAACCATTTTTATGCGATATCCGTTTTCTAAAAAACGCAGTTGCTCCAATTTTTCGGTCTCTTCCAAAATTCCCAATGGTAGTTTTACCAGAGAGAGAAGAGTTTGCCGACGAAAACCATAGACACCAATATGCTGAAAATAAAAAGATCTTGCGGTATTTTCGCGAGGAAAGGGGATTTGACTGCGTGAAAAATAGAGAGCAAATTTATGGGAATCAAAAACAACTTTCACCCGATTAGGATCAGTTTGATCTTTTTTCATTTTATTCATTAACGTTGCAATCTGCACAGCAGGATCGTGAAAAGATGCTATCAGTTTTTCCAGAGGTTTCTCTGAAATAAAAGGCTCATCTCCCTGCACATTCAAGATCAGATCAGCATCCTGGCAGAAAGAACTTTTTTCACAAACTTCTGCAATTCGATCTGTGCCACTTTGATGATCCTTTGCTGTCATTACCGCTTTCCCACCAAAATTTTTCACGGTCTGGAAAATGCGCTGATCATCTGTTCCAACAAAAATTTCAGCGATCTTATCACATTTTTTGACTTTTTCATAAACGTGTTGAAGCAAGGGTTTTCCCTGTAATTTTGCCAGTGGTTTTCCTGGAAAACGCTTGGAAGCATAGCGCGCTGGAATGATTGCAACAGTTTTCATTTAACAATTCGAAATTTATGATAGACTTTGAAAATCTGCAGATTATCTCTCGTCTCGGAAGAAATGAAACTTTTTTCAATTTTCAGATTGGAAAGAATGCGCTTGGTTTCCAGAACAATATCTTTTGTGATCCTCTCACTCTTATTGATCAAGACTGTCTGCACTTCTTTTTCATAGTATTTGGAAATTTCTAAACGAGCATTTTCTGCAGCTTTTTGCCAGGCTTTGATCAGATCGGAAGAACGAGCTGTGCTATGAAATATGAGGCTATTATCATTTTGCACAAGGAGATTTTGCCCGAAATATTTTGGTGATTTTACCACTTTGGCTTCCTTAAGCTTGGTTGCAATGTTCTGATCTCCCAAAGAAAAGAGGCAGATGTAATAATCAAACAAAAAAGTGGAATCCTGCAAGATCAAGCGGGAAAGGATCTTTTTTGCTTTTTGAGGAGAAGCACTAACATTGAGTTTGAATTCGGCTTTTCCGCTCAATTGTGGATCATCTTCCGTGCGGGAAGATTTTTTCTCGATCGTGATCGAAGCATGATTTCGACTATGTTCTATCGATGCCATTTGCTTTGCTGCCGATTGCATTTTCTCGTGATCGCTCGTTTTACGGGCAATACCGATCACACAATTTTCTGGAACTTGATCTGTCAGCCAACCAGGTAAAGCCGGATGTTTGATGCGGTCAATGAATGTTTGCCGATAGATATATGGTTCAGGAGAAAGGCAACCTAAAAAAGTAAGAAAAACTATGAAAAAACTTCTTTGGAAAAACTTTTTCAGATATTTCATCGCTGATTTTCCTGCTTGTTTTTTTTTAGATAAATCATCAAAGCCGTTACGTCGGTGTGATTTACGCCGGGAATGCGGGAAACCTGTCCCAATGATAATGGCTTGATCTTATTCAGCTTTTCTCGTGCTTCATACGCTATTGTCTCGATCTGCATATAATTGACATTTTCAGGAATCCGATTGTGTTCCATTTTTTCAAATTTCTCGATCTCGGCCATTTGTCGTTTGATATAACCTTCATATTTGATCTCCAAAGTTAACCGATTTTTTATATTTCGAGAAAGTTTGTCAGATGCCTGATAACCAAACTTTTTCAAATCATCGAATTCGATTTCTGGTCTTTTTAAAAGTTGAGCAAATTTGACTGGTTCTCTCAGCTCTGGATGTGGTTGACAATTTTGCGTTCGTAAAAATTTCATTTCTCGATCAAAGATCTTTTTCATTTTCTGGAATTCCTGCCAGCGCACATCTTCAACGAGACCAAGCTTATATCCGAGCGGCATCAATCTTTCATCAGCATTATCTTGACGAAGAAAAAGCCGATATTCTGCTCTGGAAGTAAATAAACGATAAGGTTCATTCGTGCCTTTTGTCACCAGATCATCGATCAGCACACCGATATAGGAATTAGCGCGCTCGAAAATGAGTGGTTCTTTTTTATCCAGCGATAAGACAGCATTTATTCCTGCCGTAATTCCCTGCGCTGCAGCTTCTTCATAACCAGAAGTACCATTGATCTGGCCAGTCAAAAAAAGCCCTTTCACTGATTTTGTCTCCATTGTCGCTTTAATTTCATCTGGAATGATATAATCATATTCGATCGCATAGCCATAGCGAATTATCCGTGCTTTCTCCAAACCTTGAATTGAATGAACCATTTTTGTTTGGATCTCTGGTGGTAAACTATTGGAGATTCCATTTACATAAGCCTCAAAAGTATCTGTTCCTTCAGGTTCGATGAAAACCTGATGTCTGTTTTTTCCTGAGAATTTCACAATTTTATCTTCAATAGAAGGACAATAACGTGGTCCCACGCCCTCAATAAAACCACCGTATAATGATGATCTATTCAGATTATCGTGGATGATCTTGTGCGTTTCCCAGTTGGTGAAAGTGAGATAGCAGCTCACGTCATTTCGGAGTGATATATCTCGATAAAAACTGAAGCCAGAAGGATTTTCATCTCCTGGTTGTGTTTCGACTTTACCAAAATTGACAGTTCTCAGATCAATGCGGGGAGGTGTTCCTGTTTTGAATCTGGCTAATTTTAAACCATATTTTTTCAGAGAATCGGATAATCTATCTGCTGCAAGTTCACCAGCTCTCCCTGCTGAATAATGGACATTACCCACGTGAACAATACCTTTCAAAAAAGTTCCATTGGCCAAAATAACTTTTGGTGCAAAATATTTTTGTTTCAGCTGAGAAATAACACCGACAACTTCATTGTCTTTGATTATCAGATCTTCGATCAAAGATTCTTTGACAGTTAGATTTTCTTGCGCTTCCAACGTTCTCTGCATCACGATAGAATACTGCAAACGATCATTCTGCGAGCGTGGCGCCCAAACAGCTGGTCCTTTTTTCCGATTCAACATACGGAATTGGATTCCTGTCAGGTCAGCTGCTCTGGCAATTTCACCGCCAAGAGCGTCAATCTCTCGCGCCAGATGACCTTTTGCCGGTCCACCAACTGAGGGATTGCAACTCATCCTGCCGATCGTTTCAATCTTGATCACAAAAATGAGCGTTCGTGCTCCCATCCTTGCCGCAGCTAAAGCAGCTTCGATGCCCGCATGACCAGCACCGACAACAATTACGTCAAATTTTTCATTATTCATAATTTTTTAATATTTCTGTGGTGCTTTTGGTGTCAAGTTAGATTGTCAGCATAGTAAATTATTTTTACTCTGAATGATCACTATCAACATTCTGCAAAACTAAATATTTTTGCTTGTTACAAAATTATCAATCAACTAGCTTAGATTTAGCAAAAATCAGGCAAATTATGTTTCATTTTGAAATATATTTTTCCTTAAAATAACATTATTGAAAATTTTTCAACATTTCGAAATATCTAAGATTGAAAATTAAAGACGGCTCTAACAAAGATAGAATAGAAGGAATGCTTTTAAAAAGTTACAGAAATTCTTTGTTTAAGAAGGCAACAATGTCCCGAACTTGCCTCGGGATCATCTTCAAAAAAAGATTGCTCACCTATTCTGATGATTCGAGACTCTATCAGATTCCTTGCAAGGACAATAATGAATAAAGCAGAATCCATAAAAAAAGAGATAGAATTATGAGATCAACCACAGAAAAAATTAATGAAATATAATTTATTATGGATTGTTTTTTGCTTATTATATAGTGTTTAGAACCATGAATACATAATAGATTTCTCAAAAAAAAATAAAGAACCATTTAGGAGGAGAAAGTGTCAAAAAAGTTGAGATTGTTATTTATCCTGTCTTTATTAGCTTGCATTTCCCTTGCCAATGCCTTTCAGCCAATTCAAAAAAATTACACAGACAGCTGGAATGATCAGGGCTTTAATCTGAAGGAAAGTAACAGAAGTAATGCCGTTGTAACCCATTCTATCACCAGTTTCCAAATTAACAACCGTCAGATCAATGAGGAAATTCTACAAGCGATCAGCCTGCGAGGAAGTTTTTTGCCGAATGATGCTGGCATGCCAGATATTCCAAGCTTCAGTCGTTATCTGGCAATTCCAGAAGGAGCTTCCGTCAGCTACGAGATCACAAATTATCGAACAGAGATTTTTTCTGATGTCGATCTTATGCCAGCTCCAGTCATTCCAAAAGATAGCGAAGATGGTCCTTTGGTCTATGAAAGAAATCAAAATATTTATTCCAGAAATGAATATTATCCAACATCGCCTGTGATCATTTCTGAACCGTCACAAATTCGTGGAGTCGATGTCGTGATGCTTGCGATCAATCCTTTCCAATACAATCCACAAACCAGAGAATTATTAGTCTATCGCGATATCGAGATCGAAGTAGATTTCTATGGTGGTAATGGTCGATTCGGTGAAGATCGCCTGCGCAATCGTTGGTGGGAGCCGATAATTCAAGATGCTGTTTTGAATGAAGATATGCTACCTGAAATTGATCTTTCCAAACGAACAAACAATCGCACACCAGATTTTGAATATATCATCATCACGCCTGATGATCCTGATTTCTTGAGCTGGGCAGATTCGATCAAAACATTCCGTACTCTGCAAGGTATCAGAACTGGTGTTGTAACAACAACAGACATCGGTGGAAACAATGCTACAACTATCGAAAACTATCTTAATGATGCTTACAATACCTGGGATGTTCCACCAGTTGCCTGTTTGATACTGGGAGATTATGGAACTTCCGGAAGCACTGTAGTAAGCCCGATTTGGGATGGTTACTGCGTTTCCGATAATATCTATGGTGATGTCGATGAAGATGACATGCCGGATATCGTGATGGCTCGTATAACTGCACGTAATGCCGGTGAATTGGAAACAATGATCGATAAATTCCTGGAAAATGAGCGTAATCCATCTACAAATGCGAATTTTTATCATAATCCAATTACTGCTTTGGGCTGGCAAACAGAACGCTGGTTCCAGATCTGTTCCGAAAGTATTGGCGGATTCTGGAGTAATGAACTTGGCAAAAGTCAGGTTCGGATCAATGCGATCTATAGCGGTAATCCCAACAGCGATCCCTGGTCAACAGCTACAAACACCACAACCGTTTTAAACGAGTTCGGACCTAACGGATTGGGCTATATACCTGCATCTCCCAGCGCTCTGGGCGGATGGACAGGTGGAAATGCCGCAATGGTAAATAATGCGATCAACAGTGGCGCTTTCATGATGCAACACCGTGATCATGGTGGCGTGACAGGTTGGGGAGAACCAGATTATGATATTTCAGATCTGAATGGGCTGACCAACGATGATCTTGTGTTCGTTTTCTCGATCAACTGTCTCACTGGTAAATTTGATGATGGACAGGAATGCTTTGCAGAAGCTTTTCATCGTCACCAACAAGGAGCATTAGGCCTAATCGCAGCCTCAGAAGTTTCCTATTCCTTTGTGAATGATACCTTCGTTTGGGGAATGTATGATAATATGTGGCCAGAATTTATGCCAGATTATGGTTCGACGCCTGATTCGCGCGGAATTTTACCAGCCTTTGGAAACGCTGCTGGAAAATATTTCCTGCAAGCTTCCAGCTGGCCATACAATACAAATAACAAAGAAGTAACTTATAATTTATTCCACATGCACGGCGATGCTTTCACTTCTGTTTATTCGGAAATGCCACAACAGTTAACAGTAAACCATGATCCTTCCATGATCAGCGGCACCAGCACATTTTCTGTTACTGCAGACGATGGAGCTTTCATTGCCTTAACGGTGAATGGAAATATCATCGGAACTGCTGAAGCTACAGGTGTTCCTATCGATATTCAGATTGATCCGCAACTTCCTGGCAATGATTTGATCGTGACCGTTACAAAACAAAATTATTATCGCTACGAACAAGCTGTCAGCATCATCCCGCCTTCTGGCCCCTATGTGATCAAAGATTCTTATGAAATTGACGATTCGGGAGCAAATAATAATGGAATGCTGGATTATGGTGAATCTGTGCTTCTCGATCTTACTATGAAAAATTTGGGAACAGATGAAGCAATAAATGTCGATGTAACTATTTCCACAGCTGATGATCATATCACGATCACAGACAGCACAGAAAATTTTGGTAATATTCCTGCAAATAGCAATGTGACAGTTGCTGGTGGTTATGCCTTTGATATCGCTGAAGATATTCCCGATCTGCATGAAATTCATTTCGTCGTTAATGCTACTGATGGCATCGATACGTGGACGAGCAATATGGTCATGGAAGCACACGCTCCGATCATTGCGATCACTGACGCCACTATCGATGATAGTGCAACAGGAAATAATAATGGCAGATTGGATCCGGGTGAAACAGCTGATATTACCATCACAACTGAAAATATCGGAACGAGTGATTCTCCAGATGCCAATGCTACTGCTACATCGAATAGCCCTGAACTTACGATAAATTCAGGTTCCGCTGCTCTCGGCGTAATCCTTGCTAATAGCAGTTCAGACGGGACTATAAATGTTTCTGTTGATCCAGATATTCAGATCGGAGAATCAGTTTCTTTGGATTATTCAGTAATTGCAGATATTTTCCAGCAAATGGAAACTTTTGATTTTTGTGTCGGCTTGAATCTGGAAGATTTTGAAGACGATAATGGTGGATATGTTTCTGGAGGATCAAATGATTGCTGGGAATGGGGTGAACCAAATTATGCTTCCGGTCCTGCAACTGCAAATTCCGGATCGAAATGCTGGGGAACTTCCCTAACCGGCAACTTCCCCAATAGTTCACAATGCTTCCTGCAAACAATTGAGTTCGATCTACCAACATCTTCTCCCTATTTCAAATTCTATCATTGGTACGATTTCGGACCTTCCAATTGGGATGGTGGAAATCTGAAAATATCTACAAATGGTGGTTCGAGCTGGGAATTGATATATCCTGATGGAGATTATCCTGATAATCTGGGTTCGACCAATCCTTTGGGTGGTGAACCTGGCTATTGCGGAGAACCTGGATTGGGCTGGGTCGAAGCATATTTCGATCTTTCTGCTTATAGCGGAGAAAGTGTGATAATCAAATTTGATTTTGGATCAACCAGCGTGGTAGATCATCCTGGCTGGTATATTGATGATGTGGAAGTAAATGCTGCCACTGGAAATCCCACTACTGGGACGATCGCTGGAACTATCACTCTCGATGGTGGAAACGGCGTGATCACAGATGTGGAAGTGGAAGCTGATGGAAACATTGTCAATCCTGATGCGAACGGAGATTATACGATTGATCTCGATCCCGGAACATACGATGTGACCGCAACGCTCACAGATTATGAATCTGCAACTGTTGAAGATGTCGTTGTAAACGCTGGTTCAATTACTAATGGAATTGATATGACTCTGGTCTATTCTTTCGTTTTCAATCCTCCCACAAATGTTTCTGTGAATGAAACAACAGGAACTATTAGTTGGGATCCTCCTGCTGTCCGAGATCTGACAGGCTATAATGTTTATCTGGATGATATGAATAATCCAGTCGCAGAAAATATTTCAGAACTGGAATATACTTATTCCGGATTAGTACCCGGAGAAACCTATGCTGCTGGCGTTTCTGCAGTTTATGAAAATCCTGCTGGTGAATCAGATATCGTAGAAGATGATTTTACCTATCCGCTTCCTACTTTTGATCCACCTTCCAATTTGCAAACTGCTGTTATTGATTACAACGACGTAGAATTAACCTGGGAACAACCCGCAGGTCAAGGCGGCGAGTTTATGCATCAAACAGGATATGATGGCAATGGGATTGGAACCGGCAGTGCAGCAGATTTCATCTGCGCTGCTCGTTTTGATGCCACAGAACTTTCTGATTTCTACGATGCTACAGCGATCACTGAAGTGAAGATCCACGTTCGTTCAGCCGATTTCAGTTATGTTGGCATCAAAGTCTATGAAGGCGGTTCCGTCGGTGATCCTGGCACGGAAGTTTATGATGCTGATATTACTTCTGACGTGCAGATCGAAGATTGGACGATTCACACGCTCAGCACTCCGATTCCGCTGGTTTCTGGCAATGAATATTGGATCGGCTACGAGATCAGTGCCACAGCGGATCATCCTTCCAGCACCGATGCTGGCCCGATGGTTCCCGATAAAGGTGCCTGGATGTATTTCAACGGCACCTGGGACTTGCTGCCGAATCTTGGCGCTGGTTTAGATTATAACTGGTGTATCATCGGCGTGGCAGCACCGCTCAACGATTTGAG
>JAGYMQ010000103.1 GCA_018400535.1 Candidatus Cloacimonadota bacterium | reverse complement strand
GACCTCTACGATGTCAACGTAGCACTCTAACCAACTGAGCTAATCACCCACTCGGAAATTAAAAAAAATTTCGCTTCTTTTCCGTCAAGTTTTGCCTTTTCCTGAATTAAATTTTTTTCTCAAACAAAAAATTCTTTACGATTAAACAAAGTTTTAAAGATTTGATCTAATGTTACACGAGGTTGGAGAAAAATGAAGAAAAGTGCAAAAATAGTTGTTGTTGGTTCCGGAAATTGGGGAACGACGTTAGCTCAAATATTTTCCCAAAATCATCAGGTTCATTTGTGGACGATTGATCAAAAAGAAGCTGATAGGATCAACGAAAAGCGTGAATCACCTTTTTTGCCTGGTTTCAAACTTTCACAGAATATTATCGTGGAAAAAAAATTCAGCTTTTCTTTATCTGAAAATGATATATTGATCACCGCCATTCCTTCACGGAAGATAGAAGAATTCAGCGAAGAGATGATCAGCAATAACGCAACTAAATGCATCGTTCTCAATGCTTCCAAAGGTGTGGAACACACAACTCTGAAAACGATCGAAGAAACAATGCTGGCAAAACTTCCAGATCTTCAATTCGCCAATCTTTCAGGTCCCACAATATCACGCGAATTGGCAGAAGGAATACCAGCCAAGGCGATTTTAGCTGCACGTGATATTGCGCTGCTTTTTCATCTCCAAAAGAATTTGGAAAACGATCTGCTTTTCTTTGAATTCAGCCGTGATGTGAAAGGGATCGAATTGGCTGCTTCTTTGAAAGGTCTGATCGCAATTGCCGTCGGCCTCGCAGATGGACTTGGCTTCAAGACCAATATTTTTGGCTTGATCATGACCTATGGCGTTCATGAATTCGTGACTATCATGAAATTTCTGGGCGTTTATCATAAAACAGCTTACAGCATCGCTGGAATGGGAGATTTGATCACGACCTGCATTTCGGAGAATAGTCGTAACCGCAAATTTGGCAAGCTATTAGCACAAGGTTATTCCCGTGAAAAAGCTTTACAAAAAGTTGGAATGGAAGTCGAAGGTGTTTCGTCAGCCAAAACGATAAATAAACTGGCGAAATTCAATCTTTCGATACCGCTGATCGCTTGTGTTACAAGAATTATTTTTGATGACGTCAAGGATATTCGCCGAGAGTTGTTATCAACTTTGCGATCAATTTCTGGATAAAGAGGATTTTTTATTATGGAACACGAAACGTTACTTTTGATCAAGCCAAATATCACCGCTCAAAACAAAGTTGGCGAGATCCTGGCGATAGTTGAAAAAAACGGTTTCATCATTGATCATCTAAAAATGTGTATCATGACCGATGATACAGCGGCAAAATTTTATGCTGAACATAGAGGAAAAAGTTTTTACAATCGACTGCTCGCTTTTATGAAATCTGGAAAAACCGTTGCTGCTGTATTGCATCGTGATGATGCTGTGAAAAAATTGCGTGAATTGGTGGGCAATACAGATTACAAAAAAGCAAGAATGGGAACTATACGCAGACTGTATGGCGAAACAGTCACTCGAAACGCCGTTCATGCTTCAGATTCTATCGAACATGCCAAAAAAGAGATCGAGATCATTTTTCCAGAATTGAAAAACAGATGAATTCGAAATTCTTGAATATTTTTACCGAAGTCGATGTTTCCATACATCGCAAAAACGATCAAATAAAACCTATTCTGAACCATTTTAACTGTTTGGAAAAAATAATGTTGAAAACGTGAAAAAAAGATATGGAGATAAAATGAAGATCTTAGTAATTAATTGTGGAAGTTCTTCGGTGAAATTCCAGTTCATCGATATAGAAAAGGAAGAAGTTCTGGCCGATGGTGTTGCTGAAAAAATAGGGGAAGATATTTCTCTGTTTTCCTTCAAAACAGAAAGCTACAAAAAGAAAAAGCACAAAATTCTCATCAAGAACCATGAAAAAGCGATCCAGCTGATCATTGATCATTTATTAGATGAGGTTCACGGCGTCATCCAAAATGTCACAGATATTGATGCTGTGGGACATAGACTGGTTCATGCTGGCGAATATTATTCTGGTTCTGTGCTCATTACAGATGATGTGATCAGCGTGATGGAACAATGTTCCAATCTCGCTCCTCTTCACAATCCTGCTAATTTACGTGGTGTCTATGCAATGCAAAAACTGTTGCCTGATATTGCGCAATGTGGCGTTTTTGATACCGCTTTTCATCAGACAATGCCGCCCCGTGCCTACCTTTATGCTCTTCCTCTAAAATATTATGAAGAACACAAGATCCGCCGTTATGGATTTCATGGCACTTCCCACAAATACGTAAGTGAGCTGGCAGCAAAATATCTGACAAAAGACATCAAAGATTTGAAGATCATCACAGCTCATATCGGGAATGGTGCTTCCATCACAGCAATTGATGGTGGAAAATCGATCGATACTTCGATGGGATTCACGCCGTTGGAAGGATTGGTAATGGGAACACGCTGCGGCGATATTGATCCTGCCATTACAATCCATATGCAAAAAGAAATGGGATTGTCAGTCGATGAAGTAAATAGAATTTTGAATAAAAAAAGCGGGATGTTAGGACTTTCGTCTTTGAGCAATGATATGCGTGAGATCGAAGAGGAAATCGTGCAGAGGCAGAATCCAAAAGCTATTCAGGCGCATGAAGTCTATGCTTATAAGATCAAAAAGTATATTGGAGCTTACACAGCCGCAATGAATGGATTGGATGTTCTCGTCTTCACCGGTGGCGTTGGCGAAAATATGCCGATCTTGCGGCAAGCAGTCTGTAGTGATCTGGATTTTCTCGGTATTGTTTTAGATGAAAAAGCTAATGATAAATTCAGCGGCGACATCCTTGATCTTACTGGTGAAGGCTCTCAAGTATCGATCCTGAAAATTCCAACGAATGAAGAATTGATGATCGCAAAAGAGACTAAACGCATAATCAAAAATGAATTAAAATAGGAGAATTTATGATCGCAAAATTTCTGGTCGTGATTTTTTATGCATTGATCGTGATAGTGATTGGAATATTAGGCTCACGCAAGACGAAATCTTTCCATGACTTTATGTTAGGTGGGGGAAAGGTGGGGCCCTGGATGACGGCTTTTTCCTACGGAACAGCATATTTTTCAGCAGTGCTTTTCATTGGTTTTGCTGGTAAGATCGGCTGGGGTTTTGGTCTTTCCGGTCTGTGGATCGCTTTGGGAAACACTGTTTTGGGTGTGCTCGGAGTGTGGCTTTTATTAGGAAATCGGATAAAAAAAGCTGCTTCTCGATACAATATTCACACCATGCCCGAATTTCTGGAAGCAAGATATGATTGCACCTTTTTGAAATTTTTTACTTCTGCTGCCATCTTTATCTTTTTCATTCCCTATACTGCCGCAGTTTTTATGGGATTGAGTTATCTCTTTGAAATAATTTTTCAGATGCCCTATCAATATGTTTTGCTTTTTATGGGAATTTTCACGGGATTTTATCTTGTTCTTGGTGGTTACAAATCGATGGCTATGATCGATGTCATCTTTGGGATCATCATGACCGCTGGCGTTTTTGTGCTATTATGGAGTACGATCTCGGAAGGAGGCGGAATGGCTAATATCATCAGCAGGTTAAAAGCGATCAATCCAAAATTGGCTGCTCCGATCGGACCGCCCGGTTTCATCCCCCTGTTTTCACTGGTTTTTCTGACCAGTATAGCTCCTTTTGCAATGCCGCAATTGGTGCAAAAATTTTATGCGATAAAAGATAAAAGAGCCGTAAAGATCGGAACAATTGCCTCGACTGTTTTTGCAATTCTGGTTACAGGCACAGCTTATTTCACCGGTGCTTTATCACGGATTTTCCTGACACCGGAAAATAATCCAGGAGCTTTTAGTGACGGAAATCCGATCTTCGATGCTTTGATGCCAGAACTTCTCAATACTGTGATCCCAGAAGCTTTGACTGTGGTCATACTCCTTTTGATACTTTCAGCTTCAATGTCCACTCTGGCTGCGCTGGTCTTGATCTCCAGTTCCGTTATTACCAAAGATTTCTTCAAAGGCTATTTTAATAAGAAAGCTTCTGACCGATCTCTGACCATTCTAATGCGATTCAGCTCTGCTTTTTTCATCATCCTTTCGATTATTTTGGCAATGCTGAAACCAGCTGTGATCGTGACGATACTTTCAATTTCCTGGGGCGCGATCGCTTCAGTTTTTTTAGGTCCTTTCATTTGGGGACTTTTCAGTAAAAAAGTTAATCGTTTTGGAGCAATTGCAGCTTCCGTGCTTGGATTAGGTGTGTGTTTAGTTCTCTTCTTAATGTTGGGCAATAAAAAGGTTCCACAAGCAGGAACACTTGGTATGATCACTTCTTTGATCGCTGTGCCGATCTTTAGCCTTTTCGGTAAAAAGTGATCAACGATTGAGAAATAAGGATTTCTTCTTTTCTCTCTTTTGAGAATCGAACTAACTCTTTTCACAGTAAGCAGTTTAATCTTTTCAAATGTCATTTGTTACGCTGAATGATAAGCTATTGCTGTGAAATCTACTTGAAGCGTTTTAACCAGCCAGGATTTTCGTCGTGCTGATGATGAGTTCAATCTTAAATATTGTTCTTAATTCTCCAATTTGGCGTTCTAACATTACAAGGAATTTTTATAATTTACAAGAATATTGACACAAAAGCACAAGTAATAGAAATAACTCAAAATCAAAGAGAAAATAAGCGCGATATTATGCAGAAAAAACTGAGTATCGGAGGTAAAATAGATGAATTTGAAGAATTTTTATGTGAAGCCAAATCTGCCTGAAAAATTGCAGCAGTTGAATGAGCTGGCAGAAAATCTTTGGTCAACCTGGGATCCTGATGCTTATCGATTGTATAGCCGTATCGATCCCATCTTATTTCGCAAATACAATCATAATCCTATTAAATTATTGCAGAATATTTCAACAGAGAAATTGGAAAGACTTTCGCAAGAAAGTGGTTTTATCAATGAGCTGAATAATGTTTATGAGAAATTTCAATCTTATATCAACTATGAAGGTTATTATCTTGATAGGAACGAGGAAAGACAGAGATTCGCTCCAGAATTCCAAATTGCCTATTTTTCGATGGAATTCGGTTTGCACGAATCTTTGCCAGTCTATTCTGGTGGGCTCGGTGTTCTGGCAGGAGATCATTTGAAAGCAGCTTCTGATCTTGGTTTACCGCTGACGGGTTTTGGCTTGCTCTATCGCTACGGTTATTTTTTTCAACGTATAAATCTGGAAGGAAATCAAGAAGAGATTTTTGAAGAAAATGAATGGTATTCCAAACCGATTAAAATCGTTACAGATGAAAAAGGTAATGATTTGATCATCAAGATCAAGATCCGCGAAAATGACGTTTTTCTGAAAGTCTGGAAAATAAAGATCGGGAAAATATCATCCTATTTATTGGATGCGAATCTGGAAGAAAATATTCCTTTTTATCGTAAAATTACCGATTATCTTTACGTTTCTGATCGTGAAATGAGATTGCTGCAGGAAATTGTTCTCGCTTTTGGTTCTCTGAAATTGATCGATATCCTGAATTTGAAACCAACGGTTTTTCATCTTAATGAAGGACATTCTGCCTTTATCATCCCAAAAAGATTGGAAAGACTAATGCAGCAAGAACGTTTCACTTTGAACCAGGCAAAGGAGCTGATCCGCAGTACAACCGTTTTCACGACGCATACACCCGTTCCAGCTGGCAATGAAGAATTTGAAAATGAATTGGTGGAAACATATTTGGCTGATCTACTTGAAAATATCGGGCTGGGAATTTCTGAATTTTTGAAATTGGGATCAACAGAGAATAAAGATAAATTCTCGATGTCTGCTCTGGCAATCCGCTTTTCTAAATACATCAATGGTGTTTCCAAACTGCACACAAAAGTTTCCAAAAAAATGTGGCACAAACTCTATCCCAATCTCTATTATGATGAAATGCCGATCGAAGCGATCACCAATGGCGTACACATTCCTTCCTGGCTGGCAAGACAAAATGCGCTGCTCCTTGATCGTTATCTGGGAAAGGATTATCTTCATAATGCTGATGATGAATCACTCTGGCAATATGTTGGCTCGATTCCAGATGTTGAAATTTGGGAAGCTCATCAACAGCGGAAACAACAAATGATCACCTTCATCAGAAATCGTTTACGAAATTCGTTGATGTATAAAGGAACAAATTTTGCAGCTACAAAAAACATTCACACCATTCTTTCGCCGGATCATCTGATCATCGGTTTTGCACGACGATTTGCCACTTATAAACGAGCCAATCTGATCCTCAAAGATAAGGATAGACTTTTGAGATTGATCAAAAATAATGAACGTTCTATCCAATTTGTGTTTGCTGGAAAGGCTCATCCTGCTGACGAAAAGGGCAAGGCAATGATCAAAGAGATCCTGGATTTTGCGCGCGAAAATGAGATCGAAGACAAATTTGTCTTTGTCGAAGATTATGATATGAATATTGCCCGTCATCTTGTGCAGGGCGTAGATGTCTGGCTAAATAATCCCATCAAACCGCAAGAAGCGAGCGGAACTTCTGGAATGAAAGCTGGAATGAACGGCGTGATCAATCTCAGCATTCTCGATGGTTGGTGGCCCGAATGTTATAACAAGCATAATGGTTGGGGCATCACGGCTGGTTCTGATATCGATGATCCCGAAGTGCGAGATACACTTGATGCAAATGAGATCTATGATATTTTAGAAAATGAGATCGTCCCACTTTTTTATGATGTGAACAAGCAAAAGATCCCTTCCAGCTGGATAAAAAAAATGCGCCGATCAATCCAGGATGTAGGCCACAACTTCAATGTGCATCGTATGCTGAGGCAATATATCGATAAATTCTATATTCCTGTGAATGAAAATTATAATCGCCTTAGAAATGATAATTATCAAATTCTAACTGAAATCGAAGAGCAAGAATCCAAACTCAAGGAAAAATGGGATCAGGTGAATTTTATCGATTGTGATATCAATTTACAAGAAAAAGGTTTTATCAACAGCGGAGACCTGATCAATATCAAGGTGCAGTTGGATCTGGATGGACTATCGCCAGAAGCTGTCGAAGTCGAATTTTTCTATTATCAAACGGAACAGAATTATGCGATCTATCCGCTGAAATTTATTGAATCATCAAAAAATATTGCAGTTTATCAAGGAAAATTTGCTGTGAAAGGATCAGGACAGCAAAGCTTCAATCTTCGCTTGCGACCGAAAAGACATGAATTGAAAGAATTCTGTGAATATGTTAAATGGTATTACTAAATTATGAATAGAACAAGATTTATTGGCATCCCAATACGGAAAAAAATCGCAGAAAAATATCGAGTGAACTCAAAAGTCAATACGAGAGCAAAATTGGATTTTGAAAATATCTTTGATTTGAGACAATTTTGCGAAGAATATAATCGGGAAAATGATCTTTTCTCAAATTATGAAAAACAAATTAAAACTGCTGAACTTTTTGCTGTGATGGTGATCACGGGTTTACAAGAAAAAATTTTGCAGCAATATTTTGAGAAGATCAACACAAAAACGGAAGAAGAGCTCACTGCCCTGATCAAATCAAATTTGGGAGATTATTATTATCAGAGATTCCAGAAAAAATATCAACAGAATTTTTTGCATATTCCCTCTGCTCAGATAAATTATGAAACGATCTTGATCTGGCTAGCAAATCGCAATCCAGCAGCGAAAAAATTCCAAAACATTTTTTCAGAAGCAGATTTAAAGATTGAAGCAAAATGGTCTGAACATCAAAAAATGTTTAAAGATCACTTTCTCGCACAACCAAAATTTCCCGGATATTCCGAAGATTTGATCTCAATGTTGCTCTTGCCTTTCAAACGTTTCCCCAATTCTTTGCAAGATCAATTGTCTTTTATTCGCAGCTATTGGAAAGATTTTATCGATGATGAAATGGATTTTTTGCTGCGCAGTTTAGACTTGATCAAAGAAGAAAATAAAATCGGTTTCACCGGTTCGGGACCTGCTTACATCCCAGAATATGACGAAAATGAAGATGAAAAATTCACGCAGGATAAAGATTGGATGCCGAATCTGATCCTGCTGGCAAAAAGCATTTACGTTTGGAAGGATCAACTTTCCCGCAAATATCAGAGACCGATCGAGACTCTGGATCAAATTCCAGAAGAAGAATTGAGTTTGCAGGCGAGCAGAGGAATCAATGGAATTTGGCTTATCGGGATTTGGCAACGCAGCGCTGCTTCCAAATTGATCAAAGAACTAAACGGAGATAAAGATGCGATCGCTTCTGCCTATTCTCTTGATGATTATCAGATCGCAGAAAATCTTGGTGGAGAAAATGCGTTCTTTGAATTGAAGAAAAAAGCACAAAAATTTGGAATAAGATTGGGTTGCGATATGGTGCCAAATCATACAGGAATCGATTCCAAATGGATCGATAAACATCCCGATTGGTTTTTGCAATTAGATCACTCTCCTTTTCCTTCTTATTCCTACAGCGGAATTGACCTTTCACAAAAATCTTCTTTCAGTGTCTTTGTCGAAGATCATTATTTTGAAAAAAATGATGCTGCCGTTGTTTTCAAACATATTGATCATCAGGATGGAAAAACGCGCTATATCTACCATGGCAATGATGGCACGAGTATTCCCTGGAATGATACAGCACAGCTCAATTACCTGCTTCCTGAAGTTAGAAAAGCGGTGAGTGACAAAATTGTCCAGATCGCCAGAAAATTTCCTATCATTCGTTTTGATGCTGCCATGACCCTGGCGAAAAAACACATTCAACGTCTGTGGTTCCCGTCTCCAGGAAGTGGGGGAGATATTCCATCGCGCTCCCAATTTGGAATGTCAAAAACAGAATTTGATAAATTGATGCCGAAGGAATTCTGGCGCGAAGTTGTGGATAGGATCGCTGACGAAGTTCCTGATACTTTACTGCTGGCTGAAGCTTTTTGGATGATGGAAGGATTTTTTGTGCGCACGCTCGGAATGCACCGAGTCTATAACAGTGCTTTCATGAATATGCTCAAAAATGAAGAAAATGCAAAATATCGCAAAACAATTTTCAAGGTTCTGGAATTCAATCCCCAGATATTGAAGCGCTTTGTTAATTTTATGAGCAATCCTGACGAAGAAACTGCGATCGCTCAATTTGGTAAAGATGACAAATATTTCGGCGTTTGCCTCTTGATGTGCACTATGCCTGGCTTGCCAATGTTTGCCCACGGTCAGATCGAAGGTTTTCATGAAAAATATGGCATGGAATTCCAAAAAGCTAAATGGCAGGAAAATGAAAATGAAGAATTGATCTCTCGCCATAATCGTGAAATTTTTCCCATACTGAACAAACGCTATCTTTTTTCCAGCGTCGAGAATTTTCACCTTTTCGATTTTATCGATCATGATTTCGGCTTGAACGAAAATGTTTTTGCCTATAGCAATGAATTTCAAAGTATGCTGTCCTTAGTTGTCTATAATAACGTCTATCAGCGCACAAAAGGCAACTTGCAATGGGCAAATGTTCCGCTCAAAAACAATGATAAAACTTCCTGGATAAAAAAGCAATTAGCAGAAATTTTGCACCTGACCGATTCCCCGACGCAATTTGTGATCTTTCGTAATATGATCGATGGATTGCAATATATTCGTCCTTCGACTGAAATTTTTCAGCAAGGTCTCTACCTGAAATTGAATGGCTTCCAATCTGCTGTTTATGTCGATTTCTACGAAGTGCAGGATGATGTGGACGGAAATTACCAACGAGTAAATGATTATCTTGCTGGAACTGGCACAAAAGAAATGGAAATTGTCATCAAAAAGATCAAGCTGATGCCACTTCTGAAACAAATACATAATTATTTCAGACAGGATTTGTTTGAATTTCTCACTTCGCTCCAAAACCCCAAAGAATTGAAAAAATTTAAAATGGAGTTTTTTTATCGAACAGAAGAATTTTTGAAAAGTTTAGCAGATTGGGAAAATCTGGAAACAGACACGCAGATGATCGCGGAAAAAATGTTTGCTGACATTCAGAAATTGCTCTCGATCAAACAAGATAAAATTTATCTCGATCTGGAATTGTTATTATGGATATTATTACGACATTTGGGCGAGATCAGATCGAAGAAAATGATCGCTGAAAACAGCTATCAGATGATCACCGAATATTGTTTCAGTTCGGAATTGGAAGATCTGTTGAAAGATAAGATGAAAAACTTCCAAGAAAGTCTCGAAAAGATCAAACTGGCTTTGCTTTTTCAAACTTACAAAGAAAAAATTTCTCCTGAATCCACAAAAGAATTCTGGGGGTCAGTATTCTCGCAAAATGAAACTGAGAATTTTCTTCTAGTGCATAAATACGACGACGAATTGTGGTTCAATCAAGAAAGATTTGAAGAGCTTTTGAATTTTGTCAATATCACTCTGGGTTGGGAATTTTCTAAAGACCAGAAAAAAAATTGGCAGCAGCAGATCGATAAACTAAAAAAGAAAGCAAAATCTTGCGAATATCTCTGGCAAAAATTTATAAAACTTATATAAAAATGTGACGGTCAGAAATATTATTTCTTAGCAAAAATTGTTTGACGTTTTTTTTTGCAAACAAATTTTCCGTTCCAAAAGGAGAAAATAATGAGATCAAAATCCGGAATATCAGATAGTTTGCTGAGCTGGCAAAAATTGTTGAATCGCGCTCCTCTCTTGATTTATCGAGCAAGCTTTGACGAAAAAAGGAAACTTCTTTTCTGGAATTCCGAGAATGTGAAATTCATTGATCGCGAAGTTGCTGCTTCCCAAACTGAGCAAGAAGTTTGCTTATCCCAGTTCGTCGCTTCTGAAGATCAAGAAAAAGTTTGGAATTCGATCAAAAGCTCGATCGTGAAGAAAAATTTTTATCAAACAGAATATCGTTTTTTCCAGAAAGATGACCAAGCTGTCTGGGTCAGAGATCAGGGAAAATTGGTGGAAGATCAGGATGAAACTTATCTGGAAGGTATTATTTTTGAAATTGATGATCTTAAAACAACTGAAGAAAAATTGCTATTTGAAAGAAATAAGTATAAAACGATCTTTGATGTTTCTGGAGAAGGAATTATCGTTGTTGATCTGAAAGGAAAAATATTGGATGTGAATCACGCAGTAGAGACGATCACGGGAATTCCAAAAGCAGAATTGAAAGGCAAAAATACTCTGCAGATCATCAAAAAATATGTGGAAGGGAAAAAGACAAATTTCCTTTTTAGCGTTGTGAAAAGAGCTTTTACCGGAAAAAAGATCCTACCTTTTGAAATGAATTTTAATGATGTTACTTTAGAGATATCAGCAGATTATGATCATCAAACAAAAAGGATCGTGGGTATTTTGCGAGATATCACAAAAAGACATCAGATCAAGCATTCGCTCTTCATCTCAGAACGAAGATTCAAAACTATTTTCAATTCTTCCACAGATGCCATTATGATCCATGATCCAAAAGATCTATCCATTCTGGACGTGAATGATCAAGCTTGCAAAATGTATGGCTATTCCCGAGAAGAATTAAAAAAGATGAACGTTTCTGACCTTTCGTCAGATCGAATGATCTCTCTAGATTCTGCTCAAGCAAAAAAAATGTTTTCTATTTTGGAAAAGGGTGAAACTGTTTCGATGGAATGGCAGGGAAAAAACAAACAGGGAAAATTGTTCTGGATAGACATAAAAGCACGGTTTGTTCAATTTGATAATATGACACAAATGTTGATCTTTGGTCGTGACATTTCAGAGAGAAAAGAGATAGAACAAGAATTGAAAAATCAACGAGAATCATTGCAAAAATTAGTGAAACAGCGCACACAGAAATTGGAAGAAAAGAATATCGAATTGGAAAAGAAAAACAGAGAATTGGAAAAATTCAATAAGCTTTTTGTGGGTAGGGAATATCGGATCAAAGAACTAAAAGATCAGGTGCGGGATCTGGAAAAACAATTGCGGCAGAATTCATAATATCCATTCCTGAAAAAATGATCGATAAAGTTACAATCTAAGAAAAACAATAAATTTCTTTACAAAACTTTTAAATTTACACAAATTTACTTTCGCTGGATAAAAAAATGGTCGTTGATTTTCAGCAATTTATAACTCACGATCAAATATTGTTAATTTTTTGAAAAAAGGTGGGTTTATGCAAAAGAAAATTTTCATCGTGATCATATTTCTAATCATCACTTTTTCCTATAGTACAGAAAAGCGATTAATTGCAAAAGGTGACCATAATTATCCTCCCTATGAATTTTTGGATGCAAATGGTGAACCTGCTGGATTCAATGTGGAAATTTTACAAGCGATCTCCGAAAGAATGGATATTTTTTTAAAAATCGAGCTGGGTATTTGGTCATCGATACGTAAAGAATTGGAAATGAATAAGATCGATATTATAACTGGAATGTTTTATTCACCTGAAAGAGATAGTTTGCTCGATTTTTCCTTACCACACAGCATTGTATCGCACACGATTTTTGTTCGTAAAAATTCTGAGATCAAGAAAATCGCTGATATCAAGAACAAAATGGTTTTGGTACAAAAAGACGATATCATGCATGATTATGCACTCAAACATAAATTAACAAATTCACTGATAACGGTGGAAAATCCTGTCGATGCGTTGCAATTGCTTTCTGCAGGAGAATATGATTGCGCATTATTAGCAAATATGCAAGGCCATCATCTGATCAAAGAAAATAAACTGAATAACGTGGTTTCAACAAAAGACAATATCAATCCGCGTAAATATTGCTTTGCTGTGCAAGAAGGAAATTTTGTTTTGACCTCGAGATTGAATGAAGGATTGAACATTATTAAAACTGATGGCACGTATGACAGGGTATATAAAAAATGGTTTGATATCAAAAGTGAAAAAAATTTCAAAAAGTATTTGCGCTATGTCGTCATTGTGTTGATCGCCCTCGCATTTTTCTTTGTCCTGATCTTTTTCTGGAATCTTTCTTTGAACAACAAAGTCAACGAGAAGACGCGTGAACTGGCATTTGTTAACAAGCAATTGCAATCTGACATTGAGCAGAGGAATTTGACTGAAAAGAAATTATTGAAAGCTCAAAATGATTGGGAGATCATTTTCGAAGCGATCGGACATCCCACTCTGATTCTGGATTCTGAACTCAGAGTGCTCAAGGCAAATCGAGCAGCGCTGAAATTATTTGATACAAACTTGAACTCATTAAAAGGTCAGTTTTGCAATGAATTATTTCAAATATCAAAAAGTTCTGATGAAGGTTGTTTTGCCGATGAATTGAAAGCAGAAAAGAACAATGTTCATGAAATTGAAGTGAAATTTTTAAATAAAACATTTTTGATCAATTGCACGCCTGTGAAAAACGAAACAGGCAAAGTGGAAAAGATCATTCATATTTCGACTGATATCACAGCTCTGAAAAAAACGCAAAAAGCACTACAACAAAAAGAATCATTATTGAATATGACAGAGGATCTCACGAAGTTTGGTGGCTGGGAATGGGATGTGAAAACACGAATAATGTATTGGACAGAAGAAACTTATCGCATTCACGGAATCGATCCCAAAGAAGTAAAAAATGGTTCGGAAGCACTGATCCATAGAAGTCTGAATTGTTATAGTCCAAAAGATCGCCAGCAGGTCAAAACTGCTTTTGATAAATGTGTTTCTTCAGGAATTCCCTATGATCTGGAGTTTAAGATCAGAAACTATCAGAAAGAGGAGCTTTGGATCCGCACTTCTGCTAAAGCGATCAGAGAGCGAGGTAAGATCACGAAAATATTTGGTAATTTTGGAGATATCACAAAAATGAAAAAAACACAGCAGGAATTGGAGAAACATCGAGAAAATCTAGAAGAAATGGTGAAAGAACGCACCGCAAGTCTGGAAAAGAAAAATGAAGAATTAAAGAAATTCAATGATCTTTTTGTGGGAAGAGAACTTCGAATCAAAGAATTGAAAGATAGGATCAAAATATTAGAAAAAAAATAGCTGAGAGTAAAAATATCGAATAAGATTTTTAGGACCAGAAAAAAATTTGGAAGAAAGCTATGAACGTTTTTTTTAGAAAATTCTTAATAGATTCACTGCTTGACAATGATCATTCCTTTGAAAATTAGGTTAAAAGCTTTTGATGATCGGTTTGTTCAATGATCAATGTGAATTGTTTAGAATTTTTCAATGAACAAAATAGCAGGAGAAAAAATGATAATTGATTCGCGCTATGAAGTGATAAAAAAATTGGGCTCAGGCGTCTGGGCTTCAGTCTATCAGGTGAAAGATGTTCGAACGAAACAAATTTTTGCTTTAAAGAATTTTCATCGTATTGATGCCGAAAGTCTTTATGAAAAGTTTTCACCAGAAAATATGCACCAGATCACGAAACTTCGTCATCCCAATCTGATGCATGTGATAGATTTTGGTAATTTCGGTGATAATATCTATTATCTGAGCGAATATTTTGCTGGAAAGACTTTGAATGAATTCAAATTTAATAGTACAAATATTGATCTACTCTATAATATAACAGTTCATATCTGCTATGCTTTGAGCGCATTACATAGCCAAAATATGCTTCATAAAGATTTGAAACCAACAAATGTGGTTTTTCATATCAAAGATAATAAACCGATCGTGAAAGTTATGGATTATGGTTTTTCTAAAATGGGGATCGAGGAACGCAGCCAGAAGATCAATCAAAATCTTCCATTTATCGCACCAGAAATTTATATCGAAAATGAGATCTCAAAAAAAAGCGATTTCTACTCTCTCGGCGTGATCTTATACAAAATCACGACTGGCATTTTGCCCTATACAGCAGAACAATTATCAGCGATCATCGCTGGTGATCGGCTGGATATTTTTCCAAAATTTCCTCGTGAATTAAATGAAGATATTCCCGATGAATTGGAAAAATTGATCTTGAAACTCATCGAAAAGAATCCTGAAGATCGTTTTGATGATATCAGACAGATCATCACCTACATCAATAAAGTGCAACCACGCAAATTTGCCTATTCCAGCAAATGGTCGATCGTAAACCGCATTCAATTCAGCGATTATCTGGTGCGGGAAGATTATGCACACAAACTCTATGATTATGTTCCAATCGTGGCCAGAGGAAATGGAAAGATCATTTCGATCTCCGCTGGAAAAGGCTTGGGCAAAGGAAATGCGCTCACATTATTTCGCTATCACCTTTTGACGAACGAATATTACATCTTTGATTATCTTTGCAGCGCTTTGCACAAAGATCCTTTCTATGCTTTGATCAAAGAATTTTATAATGCAGCAGAAAGAAATCAGAAGATGCAATCTGACCTGGTGAATATTTCGGAAAAGATGCGTGAATATCTTTTTGAATCTGAAGAAAAAGCTACTTTCAAAGCTCAAAACGAAAAAGAACTGGAGCTCGATTTCAAATCTGCCTCAAATTTTATCTATCATCTTTCGGAAGAAAAACCGATCATTTTCATCATCCGAGCTGCTGAACATCTGCCCAAAGAAGTTTTTGATTTCGTGAATTATATCTCTCGCGATATTTTGGATAGACCGATCATGGTAATCATCAGCTTGAACGATCCACGAAAATTGGAAGGATTAGTGCATGCTGTGAAATTGAAAATTCCAGCTTTGAGCTTAGATCATACAAAAGAATACGTGAGATCTCTTCTCAATATTGAACCATCAGAATCGTTTTTAAAAGAACTCTGGTTGCGCACCAATGGAAATCCAATGTTCATCGAAAAAGTTCTCATCGATCTGACGATCAAAAAGATCATCTGGCGGGATAGAGAATTTATCTTTGATGTGAATCTGAAAAAATATGAATTACCAAAAGATATCTTGCACGATATTTATCTGCGAATGGCTCATTTGAATGAAACAAATTACATTCATTTCCAAAAAATCGCCTGGGTCAAAACGAAACTGTCTCACAAACTTCTGCGTTTCATTCTGGAGATTGATGACAAAAAACTTTTTTTTCTTCTGGCAGATGGCATCAACAATGAATTGGTTAAAAAAACTGGAGAATATTATCAACTGACCTATCGGGAAGCAAGAAATCGTTTCAATCGCGAAACGACAGAGAAAACAAAAAAGCAAATTTCACAAAAAGTTCTCGCCTATTTCCAAAATATAAAGGTTACTGAATTTGACTTCTGTCAAGGAATTATCGAGCACGCTCTCCATATAAAAGATTATCGATCAGTCAGAAAATATTATTTGGGTTTGGTGCAGATCTATGCCGATGCAGGAGATTATGAAGAAGCTTTCAAGCAAATTGGTGATGTCATCATTCTCGACCTATCAAAAAAGATCGATATCTCAGAAACTGACCTGCGAAAAGATTTGAAAATTCTGATGAAATATTCTGAATGGACAACTTATCGGCAATTATCTTCTCGTGTCAAAAGCAGCATTACAGATATGCCGAACATTGCCGAGAAACATCTACTTCTGGGAATATATTATACTGTTCTGAACAAATTCAATTTGGCAGTGATCAGACTGAAAAAAGCTTATGATCTTGCGATCAGCGGAAGGATCAGGATTGCTGTTTTACTACGCTTATGCAATGTCAAATTCTATCAAAATGATCTGCATGCCATCGAAGAATATCTTACTGAAATGGCAAAATATCAATTGGATGATGAAAACGAAATTGAATATGTAAATTTTAAAGGACTCTTTTTAGGTTTGACCGGAAAAGTGGATGATGGGATAAATTTATTAGAAGATTTCATACCTTCTATCATCACAAAAAATGATCCAAATTATTTATTGAAAGTAGGCAATATTCACAATACTTTGGGTTTTCTTTATCATCTGAAAAAATCATTGGAGGAAGCGAACAAAAATTTTGAGATAACCAGAAAAATTTGGGAAAAACACAATTATCTGCGCAAATTGGGTTTGATCTATAACAATATCGGTGATGTTGCGCTCACAAAAGGTGACACGGTGAATGCTTTCCATAATTTCCACAAAGCTCTGAATATTTGTGAAATTGCAGATTGCAAAAGGATCAAAGTGCAGACTCTTTTAAATCACGGTCAAGCTTATATCAAATTGGGAGATTATACTAATGCAGAAAAATATCTGAATAAAGCTCTGAATTTTTCTTCCAAACTGGAATCCAAACCCTTCTATAATTCGATCATCAATAATCTGGCTATTTCACGAAGTAAGATCAAGAATTTTTCGTACTATCGAAATTTCATCGGGAAACATAAACCAGAGCTGATGAAAGGGCAGATCACAGAAGTTACTCCGCTCACCAAAACTTATTTCTATTATCTCTATGAAATTGGAGATTATGATAAAACCAAGATCTTGCTGGAACAATATGAGGATCAGTTCATCTCGGCAAAAGAACACGAATTCTATTATCAGATGTTAGGTTTTTTGGATATTAAAAAAAATAATTTTCAAGAAGCGAGAAAGAAGATCGAACAGGCCTTTCGCTATTCCAAAGAAAATATGAGCGACTATGCTCAGACCATAAATTGCATTCGATTGATGCAGTGTTATATTGGAATGGAAGAAGCACAAGATGCTTACTCGATCTGTAAAAAAGCAGAAAAATTATGTGAAAAGCACAATTTCACTTATTGGGAGACCGTTCTGGAGATCAATAAGATCAAAGTGAAATTGCAAGATGAGAACATTAATATTCGCTATCTGATCAGAAAATTGCTGGATATTGTGCAATATGTGAAAGAAAAAGAACTTTTTATTTTGGAATTGGAAGCTTATAGCCTTTTGATACAGGTCTATAATTATTTAGAATTAGATGAGCTGGCAAATTCCTACTTTGAGAAATATCGTAAAGTGATCACTAATGCGCTCAAAGGAATTCCTGATCGAGAAAAAATGCTTTATAAAAAAAAGATGGGTTTCAATTTGAAAAAATATCGAAACCTGAAAACAGTTAAGATCGTGAAACATAAGATCAAAGATTCTGAAAGCTGGCAGGAAGAGCTGTTTGATATTTTGAAATTGCAAGATCTGAAACGAATGAAGTTCTTCATCGATCGCTCAATCCAAAAACTATTCGCTCCCCATTTCTACGCTGTAATTTTGCACGAAGACATGGAAAACAAAGCTAATCCTTTTCTCGAATTCAACCTTGATAAAAATTTTATCCAAACGCCTATCTTTAAAAGATATTATAACAAAGCGTTAGATAAAAATAAAGCTATCGTGCGCAAAATAAAAAAATCTCACGTGTTTTTTGTGCCGCTGAAGATCAAAAATGCTGAAGTCGGAATTTTGATCCTGGCAGATAAAGGTGAATTCACCTTCCAGGATTATGAACGCTCGATCATAAATATTTTACGACTTCATCTCACTTCGATTCTGATGCGGATAAATGAGTTCACTGCTTTGAACAAAGATATGAAGCTGATGACGAAACTGATCGAAGTGACCCGAACTTTTTATGAGATCTTTGACGTCGAAAAATTGGGACAGGAAGTGATAGCTTTTATGCTGGATTTCACCAGCGGAAGTCGCGGTTTTCTCATCATCAAAGATGAATATGAAAATTATAAATATAAAGTGGCACAAGATGAAACAAAAAATCTGATCAAAAAATCGACCTTCATCAGCAAAACTGTATTGCGAGAAGTTCAACAGATCAAAGAACCGATCTACATCGAAGATGTCCTCGAAGATAAATTGTTCGATAGTTATATTGAAGGAAAAAATAGGTCTTTCTCTGTCTATTGTGCTCCGATAATCATCGATAAAGAAATTTATGGTTATATTTATCTGGATGATTTTGACTCAGATAATCAGATCAAGATCAATCCAGAATTTATGAAATTGATCCTGATCCAGATCTCTGTCGCTTTCAAAAATGCTATGCAATATCAAGAATTGCGTAATAAAAATCAAGAAATCAGCTCTCTGGATAGATTAAAAAAAGATTTCATCAATATCGTTTCTCATGAATTGAGAACTCCGATGACCTCGTTGCAGGGAAATGTGAAAAGACTGAAGGATCTTGGTCTTTCTGAAAAAGATCAGAAAACAGTCACAGATATCACAATCAGTGTGCAAAAATTGGATTCTCTTATTGCTGATTTGATCAATTTCAATAAATATCAAATGTTCAAAACAATAGAAAAGAGAAAGGAAGATCTGATCGAGATATTATCAGAAGAAAAAAAAGAGATGGAACAGCTTTCTACAGATCGCCATATGCAATTCAAACTGGAAGTCGATGAAGAGCTTTCACAGATCAGGATAAATCGTGATGCGATCAAATTGATGCTGAAAAATATATTGTTGAATTCGATCCGCTTCACCAAAGATTTTGGAACGATTATCATCGGAGCGAGATATTCCACTTTCCAACAAGAAGAGATCAATGGAAAAGAAAGCGTCGTGATCTTCGTTCAGGATAATGGTATCGGCATTCCAGAAAGCGAAGTATCCAAAGTATTCCAAAAATTTTATGAGCTCAATGATATTATTTCACACAGCTCGGGTTCGATCGAATATAAATCAAGTGGGTTAGGTTTGGGATTGGCTACGGCCAAAGAGATTGTGCAGCTTCACAATGGAAAGATCTGGATAAACAGTAAATTGAATGAAGGAACCACAGTTTTTGTGGCTATTCCTCTATAAAAAATGATGATTGAACTACTAAAAAAAATATTTGCCAGATCAAAAAAATTTGAGCAGCAAAATTTTTCCAAGATCATGAAAGATCCAAGAAAAATCTATTTCTTTTTACCTGAAAAGATTGATCTGACAACGAAGTTGATCTCAAAAACTTATAATTGGAAAGATATTTTTCCAGAAATGTATTATATTCTGCCAGAATATTTTCTTCCACTTTTTCAAAAAATGAATATCGAAACAAAATTATCAAGTCTGGAAAACCCGCCCACGATCTCTGACCTTTCTGTTGTCTTCAATTTCCAACAAAAATTCAAAGTGCAAAGATTGATCAGAGAAAATAAAAATATGATCATCATCGATAGCTTTGACAGATCCAATATTCATTTCATCCCACCACCAGAATCACCTTTTGTTTATATTGAAAAATTTGCTGATTTCTTTGATCTTCCTATCATAGAAAAAGAATTGATGATCAAAAAAGAAGAGATCGATCTGAGCAAAATTCGTGATGAGCTAATTCAGAATCGCTTCCAACATTTTCTGGTGATGAACACAAAAAAATCGGCTTCACGAAAATGGAGCAATTTCTTGCATATTTTGAAAAAAGAATTTGCGGCAAATATTTACCTGATCAGGATTCGTCCGATCAAAGGAGATTTTATCAATTTAAAACATCTTGAATGTCAAAATTTGTTGCAACTATATGAATGGGCGAGCAATACAAATTTGTTTTTTGTTGATCAAAAAGATATTGCCAAGACGTTTCAGCAATTTGGGATCAAAACTGTTTTGATAGATGAGCGGCAAGAAGCAAATATCCCAACGATAGCAATGCAAAATGAAAGTGAAATAATCGAAACAATTTCTAAATTATCAGGTAATAAGAGGAAAAAATGAAAATTAGAGCAACGATCCTGTTTTTGATCTTTGTGAGTTTTCTACTCGCCGATCAGATAGAAGACCTTCGTTTCGCTATTGGATTATATCAAGATCAGAATTATCAGCTTGCAGAAAAGGAACTGGAAAATTTTGTCCGCAAATATCCGCAAAGCAATTATTTGAATGATGCAAATTATCTTCTGGGAAATATCAAGCTTTTGCAAAAGGATTTCAGGACAGCAGAACGTATATTTTCTGAACTGCAGAAAAGCAATATAAATCCAGCCATCGAACCGAATATTCTTCTGGGACTGGCACAAGTAAAATTTTTTCTGGAAGATCATTCTGCTGCCGAAAAACTTCTGATCGCTTTTCAAAAACGCTATCCAGAAAATGATGAATTATGGAAAGCCTTTCTTTTTTCAGCACGGATCGCAATGCAAAAAAACGATCTTAAAACAGCAGAAACATTTCTAAATAAAGCAGAAAAGCAGAAAAAAAATGCCTCGATCTACAGAGCCAAATTTACATTATTTTTGAAAAAAGGAGATTTTGAGGAAACAAAATCGATTGTGGACATTTTGCTGGATTCCTATCCGAATGAAGAAACTTATCAGAAATTTGCTGAATTTTTGCAGTTCTGTCTGCAAGAAAAAAAATTTGATGAGATCAATCAATACGAAAGTCTGATCATAAATTTAGATTCAAAATATCTAGCAGACATCAAAACGCTTTTCGGGATAGCGCAATATAATCTGCAAAATTATCAGAAGGCAAAAAAGATCCTGAAGGATATTGAATTGGAAAAAGCAGAATACTATCTTGCTCTCAGCTTCTATGAATTGGAGGAAAAAAAAGAAGCAGAAAAGATCCTGCAAAAATTGAAAGAATCGGCTGATCAAGAAATTGCTGCCAATGCGCTCTTTTATCTGGCAAAAATGGAAGAAAATCCACAGAAAGCGATTGCGAAATTGATGGAATTCCTGGAAAAAACAGAAGATCACAAATTCGCACCAATTGCAAAATATTTGATCGGATACAATCATTTCCTTTTGGATGAGCATGACTCGGCTGTGCAGTTTTTTGATGCCAGCGAAAATAAATTAGGCTCTTTTACCACTGAATTTGAAAAAATGCTGTTTTTACGTGCAGAAGCTTATTTCCTCCAAAAAAAATATGAACAAGCAGAAAGAGGTTTCCACAAATATCAACAAACTTTTTCGACTGGTGCATTTATCGATGAAGCATTATTCAAGCTTGGTCTGATCTTTTTTCAGCAGAATCGATATCAAGATGCCAAAAGTAATTTTCAAAAAATATTACAAGATTATCCGCAATCGACTAAAAAAGGAATGAGTCATTTTTACCTGGCAGAGATCTATCTAAATAAGTTGGAATTTGAAAATGCAGAGCAGGAATATCGTAATTCCATGCAAGGAAAAACTGATTTACCAGCCGTTTGGGAGCGCATTTCCTATATCA
>JAGYMQ010000102.1 GCA_018400535.1 Candidatus Cloacimonadota bacterium | reverse complement strand
GATATTTTTCCCAATCGATCTTGTTATAAATCCAGAGATCTTTGAAAAGTTCTTTTTCGCCGGAAAATATTTCTTTCAAAGTTGAGATCAAAAGTGATTTTCCAAATCTACGCGGGCGAGAGAGAAAATAATAGGAACCGCTAGTGATCAATTCATAAATTTCGTCTGTTTTATCAATATACAAATAATCATTTTCTCTGATCTTCCTGAAATTTTGTATTCCGATCGGTAATTTCTTTTTCATCATTTCCTCCAAAAAAAAATCAAATCTGAACTTTAATGCATAATCATCGACCAGCAAAAGGTTTTAGGCTAAATGAACTTGTCAATTTTTTGTTCTGATTTTCTTTCCAAGATATTTCCAAATATTATTTTATCAGATATTTTTCAATCGTGCGCACCAGTTTTTCGGACAAAGAATCGTTGATTGCCGCAAAGACCTTGCCGGCGATTTCTGGTTCTTTGCGTAAAAGATTGATCATTTCCGGATAGGGATAGCGCATGATCATCACTTTATTTTGGGCGCGCACATTGGCAGAACGCCGCACAGGAATGATGAAATTCTGGTCGCCGATAATTTCGCCTTCGGATAATTCTGCCACTCGGATTTCTTTGCCTTCACCATTTACGATCGAAACGACGCAAACGCCTTTTATGATCTTCATCAGATCGCGGTTGCGATTTCCCAGAACGATTATCGATTCCTGATCATTATAAATTTCTGTTTTCGTGATTTCTTCGATTTTTTCGATCTCATCTTTTTTTAAATATTTGTGAAGCGGATCATGATTGAGCTGTTTATAGATTGCCATAAATTACTTCCAGTCAAAGTTTTTGGGTGATCTTGATGATCTTTTCCACCAGCGAGTCATTGATCGCAGCATTTATCTTTGCTGCGATTAGCGGATTTTTTTTCATGATCTGCGATAATTTATGGTGGGGATAGCGAATCACTTTTGTCCTGCCTTTTGCTTTCACGGAAAAAAATCGGCGCGGAGAGAGAAAGAGATTTACTTCGCCCACGATCTCACCTTCGGAGATTTTATCGATCATTTTGTCTTCGGAAACTTTGTCAAAAACGATGAGCTCACCTTCCAAGACCAGAAAAATATCTTTTCCTTTTTCATTTCTGGAGAAGACGAAAGACTCATCTTCAAATTCGAGGATTTCCTGAATTGGCAGAATATCTTGCAATTCTTTTATCTTGAGATATTTGAGTAGATTGTCATCATTTTTACGGGTGAAAATATTCATCTTTTAACTTTCCTCATAAAAAAATTCTAACTTGATCCACGAGATCAAATTTATTAAAAGAATGAAAATGATAACAATAATGATATTCAATTGTAAAGTATCAATTTCACTTCCCAAAAGAAATTTGTGACTCGTTAAAAAATAATTTCGTTTGTTGAGATAATAATTTCCATCTTGATTATTCACAACTTTTTCGATCACAGCATTTCTATATTTTTGGGGATTTTCTTTTTGGAGAAAAGCGTTCATCTCCGCTTCAATTTCCAGCCTGATCTTTTGTTCTACAATTTTTTTCTTTTCCAAAATAAATCTATCAAGTTTGCGGTCATATTTATTGTAATTTGCTTGAGCGATCATCATTCCTTCAAAAAGCCATTTGGAAGCGATGATCTCGCAAAATTCCGGCACCGAAGCTTTTTTATTGATTTTCAAAGCAGAATTCATCTTATCGAAGGAAATGACAGCGCCGGCGAAAAGGATTTGCGGGATCAGAACCAGCGGTAAAATATTGATGATCGCTTTTCGATCTTGAATAAAAGCAGAAGCCAACACACCGATAGAAAATCCGATAATTCCCGATAAAAACAGGAAAATCAGATAAAAGATGGGAATACCAGGCAGATCGAGAACAAATTTTGAGATCAGGAGATATAAAATGGTTTGGATCAAAGTGAATAGCAGAAGTGCAACTAATTTTGAAAAAAGGAAAAAACTGCTTTTGATGTCCAGCTTTTTTTCTCGCAAGATAATCCTTTTTTCCGCCAGAATTTCGTCTAAACTGTTTGCCAATCCCAAAAAGATAAAAACAATGATCGAGATGAAAATGAACATGAGAATATTCTCATTTTGATGAAAAGAATAAACATTGTTTTCACTGAATCGCAAAATGAAGGATATGATCAATGCCAGGAGCGGAGAAGCCACAAAAGTAATCAGCAGATTGATCTTATTCGTGAATTTGTTTTTTAAATTTCGAATGAAAAGATAATAAAATTGCGAAAATCTTTCTATCGGCGAAAGACGAGATCTTTTCAGTTTACGCTCATTTTTCTGCTTGTGTCCGATTTCCTTTTTTTCGCTTTTGTCAATGAGTTCGAACAGCACATTTTTATTGTATTTTTTCTTCCAGTAAGCGGGCGGAAATTTGCGATTGGAAAAGGCGTTTTCGTTATTTTTGTAGGCGATGTTCTTTGCTTGCTCGATGTTTGGATATTCCAGGATGTCGAAAAAATATTCGGGCATTTTCACCGCTTTTTTGTGCAAAAGTTCTTTCCGATCAAAAATAATAGTGGATATTTCGTTATCAAAATAAGAAAAATTTTCGTCTGTATCACCAAAATAAACTTGAATTCCACCTTGATCAAGCAGCAATATTTTATCAAATTTTTGAAAAAGATAGGTATTTGGCTGATGAACAGTAGCGATGATGATCTTGTCCTCTTCCTTTAATTCGTTCAAAAGGTTGATCAATTTTTCGGAATCTTTGGAAGACAATCCAGAAGTCGGTTCATCCAGAAATAAAATAAGTGGCTCAGCGATCAATTCCAGAGCGATGTTCAACCTTTTGCGCTGTCCACCGCTCAGAGTTTTTTTCAAAACAGAACCAACTTTTTGGTCTTTCTTTTCAAATAATCCAACCTGTCTCAATATATTTGTTATTCGCTTATTGATCTCTTTTTCGTCTTTAATGTGGTTCAGGCGCAATTTCGTGCTGTAATAGAGATTTTCGTAGACTGTCAAATTGGGGAAAAGCAGATCATCTTGAGATACATAACCGATATATTTTCGGAAGAAAGCAAAATTTTCGAATAGATCGTGATCGTTGATTTTGATATTTGCTTCTTGAGGAATGAGGTAGTGCATAAGTGTCTTGAGCAAAGTTGTTTTACCGCTACCGCTTGGACCCAAGATCACCATAAATTCATTTTGTTTGATCTCGAAAGAAATGTGATCTAAAGCAACGCTCCCGTCTTCGAATTTGTGACTGAGATTTTCAACCGTTAATTTTTCGATTTGAAGATCGACTTTTTGGATATCGAAAGTTTGGTTTAAGCGGAAATTTTTATCATGAAAAGAAAAGGTTGCTTTTTTCACATCGAATTCAGTTTTTTCATTCAAATTTGTTTTGTTCAGATAAAGGTCTTCTTTCAAAGGTGTGATAAAATATCTGCCTTCGTTATTTTCCAGAATTGCGATAGCATTATTCGTTTTATTCTGATTTATCTTGAAAAAATTAGTATTGAACTCAATGAAATATTTGAAATTTTTCTGGGTGGAAAGCGAAGAAGTCATTTTTCCCAATAATATTTCCAAACCATTAATTTTTTCTTCGAATTCAATTTCGTCATTCAAGGCGATTTCTTGCTGTTTCCTGGAAAATTGTCCATTGATTTTGAGTTCGCCAAAGTTTTTTTGGAGTGTGATCTTTGCGCCGTTTTGGATAATATCGAAACTGAATTTTTCGGATATATAATGAGATACTTTTTTTTGTGATAGAACAGATCGGAAAAGCTGGATAATTATTTGATTATTTAAAATGAGCGGCTGAGAATGATTGGGGATGATCAATTCTTGATCTTCTTCGATCACATAAACTTTATCTTTTTCTAACTTTTTGTTATCAAGCTGGATATTCGGAAAATTCTGAAAACCGACAAAGATCAACTTTTCAAAGACGAAAAAAAAGATCTTTGCATTTTTATTTCTAAAAAAAATATCATCACTTTCTTCATTGCCAATGATCAGGATATTGTGAAAAAGATTATTGGTTTTTCCTGATAACTTTCTTTCGGGCAGGAAAAAATGATCGGCTTTTTTTTCCAACACATCCAGGATCTGATCATAGATATTTACGTCTATGTATAAATGATCAACGAGTTTAATGATCTCCAGACTGCTCAAAATTTTAAAATTTTTTTTGTGAGCATAGGTGATAGAAAGCAGATTGATCAGCAGCAGCAGTTTATCAAAAAACTTCAGATATCTTTTGATGATCTTCGTTGCCTGCTGAAAGGAATAAAGAGTTCTGGTGTATTCTATGATGTTATGTTCTTCGAATTCACCAAAAATCGATTGCAATAAACTATCTAACAACGTCTGGTCACTCGCTGTGATCTTTTCCAGACGCGCCAGATGAATATAGAGCGAAACGACTGCATTCCTGATAAGATTTAATTCAGATTTTTTCAGCATAACAAAAAAAGGCTTTTATGAAAACATAAAAGCCAGAATTCAAACATTTTTCATTTCAATTAGGTCATTAATTATTTGGAAAATTGAGCTATTATTTCGTGAGATAGAGAACGCATTTTTTCTACTTGTTCTTTTTCATAGAAACCTTTTTTGGAAGCGAAGATGATCTCTTTCAATTCGGCCACGTTTTCGATAGAATTTTCCAGATTCTCAGGCTCTGTGAAATATTTACGATCAAGATTCTTGATATCATATTGCAGAGCATTGACGATAGTTTTATTATTCAAAACAGCTGTTGATCCCATCTCAAAATCATCGTGCAGAAGGATTTCACAGACATTACCCAAGCTTTTTATCCAGCCACCGAATTGCACCAGAAACACAAAATTATAACTTTCCATATTATATAATTCTTTCGTGATGGTAGATTGATATTCTTCCAAAGTTTTTTTGATCTCATTCCAATTTTCCTCTTCGATCAAAGGTTTCACAGCAGCAGACATTTTTAGAAATTCTTCACTGACACCGAGAGATTTTCCGTAATCTGGTAAGTTTTTGGTTACTTCCAAAAGTTTTTCTTTGTTTTCTGCTTTGATACAAAAAAGTGCGTCAGCAATATCAGAGCCCAATTTGAAAGAAATTTTTTCCAGCGTTTTTGGCTTATATTGCTCATAATTTTGTAAAGGAATATTAAAATCAATATCTCCCAATTTTTCTAATTCTGATAAATTTTGGGAAAAGGGAACACTCTGTAATAAATACATCTTGATCTCAACGTTAGTTTCTTTCTCTTTGGCTTTTTCCTGGGAAGTGCAGCTGAATAGTACCAACGACATCACCAGGAAAATTAAGAATTTGCTTTTCATTGTTTGCTCCTTACATTTATTCTAAAAATTTTGTAGGTCATCAAGTTTTAATAGAATGATATGTCAATTATTTTTTCTATCCTACCACTTATCCAAGATAGACAAATTTCCTCTTTCTGTCGCCGTATTTCAGTAACTTTGGATCGTATTATGAATTTATTCTGCAATTATCTTTTTCTGCTTTTTTCGATTTACCACTATTTTCTTGACACAGAAAGAAAGAAAAATTCCGTAAATTTCACTTGAGAGGAAAATTATGAAGATCAAAGAAAATATTGCAGAATTGAACAGACGGATAGAAATTGCCGCTGAAAAAACAAATCGTTCCCGAAATGAGATCAAGCTGATCGCTGTCACCAAAACGCATCCTCTTCCCAAAATTGAAGAAGCTTTGGATTGTGATCTTCAGTTCATTGGCGAGAATAAAGTGCAGGAAGCAGAAGAAAAAATTCCAAAATTGCAAGGTAAATATGAAGAATTTCATTTTATTGGTCATCTGCAAAGCAACAAGATCAAGAAATTGATGCCACTCAAACCATCGCTTATCCATTCTATCGATAAATTTTCCACTGCAAAAAAATTGAATAATTACATCATCAAGCAGCAACTGCCAGTTCAAGAAATTCTGGTTCAAGTCAATACTTCTGGTGAAGAGAGTAAGTTCGGCATCAATCCTCGAGATACAGAAGCACTCATCGAAAAGATCAGTCAGCTTTCACATTTGCAGATAAAAGGATTGATGACGATCGGGCTTTTTACAGATGATGAAAAAAAAATCCGTAAATGTTTCCAAATTTTAAAAGAGCAATTCGAAAAATTCAAAAAAATGCCCTGGAAAAATGTTCAGATGAAATATCTTTCGATGGGCATGACCAATGATTTTGAGATTGCGATCGAAGAAGGTGCGAACATGATCCGCGTGGGAACGGCTATCTTCGGTGCAAGAGAATATCGAGGATAGAAGATGCTATCAATATTAGCTTTTATAATTATCTTTCTTATTTCCTACTTTTTGGGCTGTCTTTCCACAGCAAAGATCACGGCAAAGACCTTTCGCAGCATTAATATTTATAAAGTTGGAACGGGTCATCCTGACACACAAAACATCTATAATAATATCGATAAAACGCTAGGAGCATTTGTCGGGATCGTGGATATGGGTAAAATGTTCTTCTATTTGATCTTGCTGAAATATTTGCTGAATAATAACTATGTCATCAATTTGTTGCAAGATGAATTGGGAACACAAAATCATCTGTTAGTTTTTGGATTTGCTACAATTATCGGGCATTGTCTGCCGATCACTCATCATTTCAAAGGTGGTAGAGGATTATTCACCTATATCGGATTTGTAACTTTTTTTGCACCCTATCCGATGATCATCGTAGCTCTTTTTGCCACGATAATCGTGCAAGTTTTCAAGCAGATCAGATTTGCCCAATATATGATCGTGCTATTGCCTCCCTTCATCAATTTCTTTTTTGAAAGAGATGCATCATTTCTGGCGAAAATGTTTTTGGCAGCGATTTTGATGGGAGTTATTAATTTTGTCGTTTCCAAAAAATTAGGAGAGATTTAGTGATCCAACGCCAAAAGATCGCTGGTTATGAGCTGGTCTCTTTTTCCAATAATAGCCGAAAAGAAAAAAGGCTGTTGAAAAAATTCGTGGATTTTCACTGGCAGTTATACAAAGATGAAAAAAACTTTGTTCCTCTTTTGGATTATGAATATCTCGGGTTTAAATTGATCGGAATAACTGGCTTCTTTGAACCAAAAAATCTCTTTTTCAAGCATGCCAAAATGCGTTTCTTTCTGCTTTTTAAAGATGGGAAAACTTGCGGACGCTGCAATGCTTTCGTAAATCATCGTTTCAACGAACATTGGCAGGAAAAGATCGGTTTTTTTGGTCAATTTGAAGTTTTGAATGATCAAAAGATCGCACAGATCTTATTGGAAGCAGCCGAAAAATTTTTGAATAAATTGGGAATGGAAAAGATCCGCGGTCCGCAAAACCTGCCGATGAATGATGCTACGCCCGGCTTTCTGACAGCAGGATTTGATACACGCCCCGTGATGTATTATCATTACAACAAAAAATATTATCCTGAACTGATAGAAGCGCTTGCTTTCCAGCCAGTGAAGAAAGTTTTTTCCTGGGAAGTTTCACCAGCTCGTCCAATGGAAGCAAAATTGGATAGATTGGTAGATAAGATCATCAAGCGCTATCAGCTCAAGATCGAAGAGTGGGATGAACGACCGCTCGCTGTCAGAAAAAAAGAGATGCGAGAAATCTATAATGCTGCCTGGAGCGATAATTTTAATTTCGTGCCTTTCACGGAAGAAGAATTTGATCAAATCATTGATGATATGCAGCTCATTATGGATAAAAAACTTTTCATTTTTCTTTATATCAAAGATGAACCGGTTGCCTTTTTCGGCGGTGTGCCAAATGTTTCAGAAAATTTGAAACGCATCGGAAAATGTCGTCATCTCGAACTTATCCGAGCCCTAAAAATGCTTGGCGGAGCAAAACATACAAAAGGTTTTCGCCTCGGTTATTTGGGCGTCAAACCAAAATTTCGCCGTTTAGGATTAGATGGCGTGATGATCAAATTACAAAAAATTTATACCCGCACAAAATATGATTATTGTGATATTGGCTGGGTTCTGGAAGATAATAAAAAGGTGATCAAATTAGTCGATATGCTAAATGCCAGAAAATCAAAAACATACACGGTCTATCAAAAAAAACTGATATGATAAAGATCCTTCCGATCCAAACAAAAAAACAACGCGCTGCCTTCCTGAAATTTCCCTACAAGATCTATCAGAATTATCCTCATTGGATTCCACCTTTACTCGTGGAACAACGAAAATTGCTGCATCCCAGAAGAAGTCCTTTTCTTCAGCATTCAGAAGCGCAGCTTTTCCTTGCTGTCAAAAATGATGAAATTTGCGGTAGAATTTCTGCTCATACCAATACTCAACACAATAAAACGCATAATGACAGAACAGGATTTTTCGGATTTTTTGAGTGCATCGATGATCAAGAAGCGGCAGATCATTTATTGAAAGCTGCTGAAAATTGGTTGAAAGAAAAAGACCGTGATAGCATGCGAGGACCAGCAAATTTCTCTGTCAATGAAACTTGTGGACTTCTGCTCGATAGTTTTGATGATGATCCGATGATCATGATGACATACAATCCGCCTTATTATCAAAAATTATTTTCCAATTATGGTTTGGAAAAATTGATTGATCTTTATGCTTATAAAGTGGAAATCTCTGAGCCGTCAGAACGTTTGAAAAAAATGTCCGATCACCTTGAACGAAAGGGAAATTTTGTTGTCCGTTCTCTGGATAAGAGCAGCAAACGTAAACTACGTTCGGACTTGCGCAAAATATTTCATGTTTATGAAAAAGCCTGGCAGGATAATTGGGGATATGTTCCAATGACCGACGAGGAATTTGAGCAAACTGTAGAAAATCTTTTACCGGTGATCAAACCTGAATTTGTATATTTGGCGGAAGTTGACGGCAAAGCAGTGGGAGTATGCGCCATTTTGCCTGATTATAATTTTGTGATCAAGAAAATGAACGGCAAAATATTTCCTTTTGGCTGGCTCAAATTTCTGTATTATCAGAACAAAATATCTCGCTTGAGATTGATCATTATGGGAATTTTGGACGACTACAAAAGGCGCGGTATCGACGTGATCTTTTATCGAAAAGCTTTCGAAGCGGCTTTTGCCCAACGAAAGCAATATCGTTCAGCGGAGCTTTCCTGGATATTGGAAAATAACACGATGATGAACAGAATTCTGCAAAATCTCGGTGCGGAAATCTATAAAACCTATCGCTTTTACGAAAAAAAATTGATAAATAAAAGAGTAAAATAATATTATGTTCCAACTTTCCTTTCTAAATTCCAGCATTTTGTTTTTGTCATCTGCCCTCGTGATCCCAATTATAATCTATCTTTTTGCCAAGAAAAAACCACGAAAACTGATCTTCAGCTCTATCCGTTTTATCAAAGCAGGACAGCAGCAGAAAAAGAAAAAGATCCAGATCAAAAACTTGCTTTTGCTACTTATCCGAATCATGATCATTCTTTTCACCATCTTAGCGATCTCTCGTCCCGTAGTCAAAACTCCATTGATCAAAGCTGATAGCAAACATCCTAAAACAGCTATCGTCATTATCGTGGATAATTCTTACAGTATGAATTATCTCGTCGATACACAAACGCAATTGGACAAAGCAAAAGAAATCGTTTTGAAAATTAATTCTCTGTTAGAAGCAGAAGACAACACGCTCCTGATGACTCTTGATGAAAGCTGGAATGAGCTGCATAGTCATCTGGGCTGGGGAAGTTTTTCCGAAAATTTGATCAAAAATATCAAGATCACACCGAGCAACGCAGATTTCAGAGAAATTTATCAAACTGCTGAAAGAGAGCTGACCGCCTCGCATTTCTTGAATAAAGAGATCTATTTTATCACAGACGAACAGCGCGCAGAGCTTCCTCAAAAAATTGAAATTCCAACCTTTATAATACCGACTTCAAAAATGCAAGAATTCCAAAATATCAGCTGCCAAAAGGCAAGATTGGTCAATAATATCGTGAACAAAGAATTGCGAGAAGAAATAGAATTTGAACTGGTCAATCATTCCAAAAAATATAAACAAGATGTGGTTTATCAATTATTTTTGGATGGAAATACTATCGCTGAAAAAGTGACAGACCTTCAGCCTTCTCAACGCAAAAAGCTCAGTTTCCAGCTCGATCTGACCAAAATTGGCTGGCATAGCGGATACGTGAACGTCAAAAATGAAAGATTGCTGTTTGATAATCGCAGCTATTTCAGCTTCTATCACGATCCTGAACCAAAGATCGCGATTCTCTCTGATCGAGAAAAAATACCACTCGTTCTGGAAACACTTTTAGAAATTTATACAGAAAATAGCAGAATTTTGCAGACTGATAATATCAATTATGATGTATTGAAAAAATATGATAACATTATTATTTATGACAAATTTGAACTTTCAGAAAAAATCGAATTTATTTTGGATGAATTTTATCAGGAAGAAAAGGGTGTGATTTTCCTGACAACAGAAAATTTGAGTCCGAGCTGGCAGAATTATCTGGCAAAGAAATTTTCCACAAATTTTCAGCAATATTCTAAAAGTGTCTCAAATTTGGATTTCGTAAATCGATTCCATCCGGTCACACAACTTCTCAAAGAACAAACTTCCCTGCAAATAGCTGATCTCTGGCAGGTAGAAAGTAGCGCAAATATCTTATTGCAGGCAGAAAAATTTCCGCTAGCAATAGAAAAAAACAGATGGATCCTCTGGCTTTTTGACGTGAACAGCAAAAAAACAGCTTTCACCGTTTCGACCGCTTTTCCTGTTTTTGCCTATAATTGTCTGCGTTTCACAGGTAGCGAAAACTCTTTTTCCTATCATCTGGGTGATAAGCTGCAGTTGAGTTCAGAGCAATTGATTTTGCCGAATGAAAAAACGATCAATGTGCAAAAAAAAAGTTATTTCCCGGAACAGAGTGGATTATTTGAGGAGGCGGGAAAAATCTATGCGGTAAATTTGAATTATCAAGAAAGTGAATTTAATCAGATTCAAAAATCTGAAAAGAAAAATCTGTTTTGGTTAGATGAAAATTGGCAGGAAAATATTCTCCAGTCCCGTTATGGATTTGAATTGTGGAAATATCTTGTGCTGGCGGCGATCTTGCTCCTGTTGTTAGAAATGTTCATCATCAAGAAGGAAGAAAAGCAGAACTGATTTTTTAGAAAGCAGTTGCAAACTGTTCATTTTCCAAATTTTTGATCATAATATTCATCATAGATATTTCCTACTAATTCTTCCAAAATATCTTCCAAAGTAACGATCCCGATATGAGCCTTTGTCTTATCGCGCACGATTGCTAGATGCACTCGCTTCTTTTTCATCTGCAGAAAAATGTCGGAAATATCATTCTCAAAATTCACGAAAAATGGTTTCCGCATCAAAGAATTGATCGTCAAAGTCTGTCGGAAAATTAAATCTTTACTGTAAATTACGCCGACAACTTTTTGCTTTTTCAGGACGGGAACTCTTGTGAAACCTTGCTGAGAGACTTTTTTCTTGATCTCGAGCAGATCATCTTCAAAATTTACGGTAAAAACTTTTTGGATCGGGATTAAAATATCAGAAATTTTGCGGTCGCCGAAGTTGAAAACTTGATGGATCAATTCCTTTTCGATCTTTTTGATGATGCCTTGATGCTCACCCAAAGTTGCTAGGTCTTTGATGCTGTCATCGCTGATGAGAAGATTTTGTTTTTTCCGATCTTTTTTGCTCAGAAATTGTTTAGAAATGATCAATAAAAACAGAATGATTGGATAAAGCAGTTTCATTATCCAGAAAATGATCCTTGCTCTTTTTAAAGCAACTTTTTGCGGATGGATGATCGCTTTAGATTTGGGCGATATTTCACCGAAGATCACGATCAAAAAAGTGATAATACCAATCATAATGCTTACGCCGATCGCGTGAAATAATGATTCTGCCAATATCGCTGCAATCGAAGAAAGCGCAATATTCACCACATTATTTCCAAATAAAATTGTGATGAGAGTACGATCCATATTTTGTTTTAAATAGATCAAATATTTCACATTTTTGTGTTTTTTTTTGCGCAGGGTAGCGATCTGACTGCTCGAAATATCGGTCAGGGCGCTTTCTGAGCTTGAAAACCATCCTGAAAGATAGAGCAAAATAATTAAAATTATCACGAAAGAAATTATTTCAAACATTTGCTTTCAAATATTATTCCAATCCAAAATGTCAATTGATATGTGAAAATTTGTGAGGTAGAAGTAGTCATAAAAAGTTTTTTCTTGACCTTTATCTTGAATGATCAGCTCTGTATTGGATAAATCGCAAAAGAATTTTGAGGAGCAAAATGTACGGAAAAACCTATTCTTATGCTATTCAAGGAATTGATGCCCAAAAGGTCGTTGTCGAAGCTGATGTGAAAGGTGGTCTTTACAAATTTCACATCGTGGGACTACCTTCCAATTCTGTAAAAGAGAGCCGAAATCGAGTTTCTGCTGCCATTAAAAATTCAGGATTCCGCTTTGCAAATCATCTTTACACTGTGAATCTAGCACCAGCTGATATCAAAAAAGATGGCGTAGCGCTCGATATTCCCACGGCTCTAGCTCTGCTTTCTGCACTCAATCAACTGCAAACAAATAAATTGGAAGACTTTGCTTTCATCGGAGAACTTGCTTTGGATGGCAGCGTGCGCCCGATCAAAGGCGTTTTGCCCATAGCGGTTGCTGCCTGGAGAGATAAGTTGGATGGATTGATCTTGCCCTATGAAAATGCCAGAGAAGCCGCGATCATTGAAGAACTTTCCATTATCCCGATCACTTCTTTGAATGAAGTCATAAATTTCTTGGAAGATCGTATTGAGATCGAACCTTTTAAAGTGGATAAAAAAGATATATTCAATCATTTGAATGATAGCCCAGTCGATATGTTTGACGTGAAAGGGCAATATCATGTGAAACGCGCTTTGGAAGTTGCAGCTGCTGGCGGGCACAATCTTCTGATGATCGGACCGCCGGGCTCTGGAAAAACTATGCTGGCGCGAAGAATTCCTACAATTTTACCGAGTTTAACCCTCGAGGAATCGATCGAGACGACAAAGATCCATTCTGTGGCAGGACTGACCAGCGGCAGACAGGGTGTCATCACAAGCCGTCCTTTTCGTTCTCCTCATCACACGATCAGTGACGTTGCTTTGATCGGCGGAGGCAGTTATCCAAAACCGGGAGAAGTCTCGCTTTCGCATAATGGCGTTTTGTTTCTCGATGAATTGCCTGAATTCAAAAAATCTGTGTTAGAAGTTTTACGACAACCTCTGGAAGATGAGGTCGTCACCATTTCACGTGCAACGCAAAGTCTGGAATTTCCAGCAAAATTTATGCTCGTTGCTTCGATGAATCCTTGTCCTTGCGGTTATTATGGCAGTGAAGTGAAAGGACACACCTGCAATTGTTCGATCTCGCAAATCCAAAAATATCGTTCGCGGATTTCAGGTCCACTTCTGGACAGGATTGATATTCATGTGGAAGTGCCAGCCGTGAAATATGATGAATTGAGCAATATGCCCACTGGAGAAAAATCTGCTATCATTCGGAAACGGGTGAATAATTCCCGCAAAATTCAGCTGGAAAGATTTGCTAATGATGATATTTTCAGCAATTCACAGATGAATCCAAAACAGATCAGAAAATATTGCAAGTTAGATAACGAAAGCAAATTGATCTTGCAAAATGCTATGGATAAAATGGGATTATCAGCGCGAGCTTTTGATCGAATTCTCAAGGTTTCTCGCACCATCGCTGATCTGGAAAATTCTGAAGATATCAAAGTCAATCATATCAGCGAGGCCGTGCAATATCGCAGTTTGGATCAAAAATTTTGGGAATGATTTGATTGTTAGATCAAGATTTGTAATTGAGCATTAGAAATAATTTATTAATGAGATGGTGAACGAAGTCCAACCTTCATTTGTTTGAAAAAATCAGTGACAAAAAATCGAGTTTAACAAAATTAACAAAAAAATTTTAAGGTGAGTAGTTTGAGAGAGATTTTATTTTCGCGCAAGAATCAATTGCTTTCATATATTTTGATCATTTTCATCGCTCCTTTTGTGATGTGTCGTTACTATCTTCAGCCTTTAATCGCACAAGCGTCACAATTCTCTTTTCAGCTTTTTGGGATAAACATTGCGCTTGTGCCCATCATTTTATTTCTTTTTATAATTTTGATTCTATTTTTTACTGCAAAATATTTGACCAGGATAAGATTAGTTGCGATCGCTGGCATTGTTGTCATTATCTTTATTTCACAATATCTTTCTGATTTTTATATGGGTAATACATTTTATGACATACAAAATAATTGGCATTATCTTGCTTACGGCGTTTATTCCTATCTGGCAAATCGCTATTTCTCTCAAAAAAAAATTTCGATCAGTAAAAGGTTTTTTTTTATATTTGCGGGTGCTGTGTTCATTTCCACGACCGACGAATTTTTGCAGAATTTTATGACAAACCGTGTTTTTGATCTGAGCGATATTGCCAAAGATATGATGGGAGCAGTGATTGGCTTGATCTTCATCTTTTTTGTTTTGAAAAATGGCGATATCTTAAGAAAGCGAAATATCCCAAAAAATGATTTTTGGCGCTTCATAAAAAATCCGTTGAATGAACTTATATTACTTTTTTTGTTCACGCTTTCTTTCCTGTTTTTCAGCTCTCTGCTCACCGAAAAAAATGTCAGATTGCTGGCAATTGTCTTTAGTTTTGGCTTTTTTCTTTTTATCTTTTTTATGATCTATTGTTTAAGGTTTAAGATCGTCAGATTATTTTTGATCGCGTTAGTTATCGCACAAATCACTATTTTTTTCCTGAATTTTAGAAAGAACATCGTCCATCATTCCAGATATTTGACTGTATATAAAGGAATAGCTATCCCCTATTTTGACGTTATGATCTTTGAGAACGGCACTTTTCGTTTGGTGGACAAAAAGAAATTTTTTAATAGCAAAGACATTTCCGTGATGATGCATCATGCAGATGATATATTGTTGATCGGGAGCGGAGAAACTGGCAAAGGTGGAAATGGTTTTTCCAGCGGAGAGAAAATGCACTTCATTTTTAATGAAGAAAAAAATATGGTCACACAGATTCTAAATCTTCATAACAAAGATGCTGTGAAAATGTTCAACAATTTGCAAAAACAAAATAAAAATGTGATGATGGTGCTGCATCATGATTAAAAAAGATTGGGAAAACAGGATAATAATTTTTAGCCAGATCGTTGTCTGGATAATTATTTTGTCGATTGTTGTTTTTGCAGAAACGGGAACTGGCTTCATCGCAAGATCATCAGAATCGGGAAAAGATTCGGAAGCTCTCTCCTATTTTGAGCATGGAATGAACAATTTGCAGCAAAAAAATTTTCGATTAGCGATCACAAATTTTCAAGAAGCGATCAGTTTAAAACCAGATTTTCATGAAGCTTTCACAAATCTGGCGATCTCACACGCAAAAATATTTGAATATGAAAAGGCTGTGCAAATTCTGGAAAAATGTCTGAAGCAAAATCCAAAAAAGAAATATTTGATCTATCATAATATGGCGCAATTTTTGAAAAACTACGATCAGGAAAAGGCAGAAAAAATCTATCAAATTGCTATCGATCAAAATCCTTATCCAAAATTCGTTTATTTCGATCTGGGCGATTTTTATTGGGAACAAGACAGATTTGAGCTTGCTGTCCAAAATTATATGGAAGGCTTAAAGTTGCATAATTTGAAAGATTATTACAAAGGAAATTTGCTTATACAAAAATTGGCTTTTGCTGACAGTTCTAAAAAATTTGAACAGATCGGAAAATTTCTGACAGAAAATCTGAGTGAGGATAGTTTACGCACAATTTATGATGATATTGTTTTTGATCATTATTATCTGAAAAACAATCGCAAGATCGCAGATAAATATTTCAGGATCGGAATGCATCATCTGAACCAGAATAAAAATCTTGTTGCAAAATGGTATTTGGAAAAGTCTGTAGAATATTGGAATAACAATAAAAATCCAGCTCAGCAACAATTGAAAATGTTCGGAAAATAACCTTCCGAAGCTTTCTAAAAAAAGTTTTCTTTCAATAAAGATTCGTAAAGTTTGACCGGAAAAGAGAAAAAAACCACGAATCTATTCGAATGATCCAATGTAATTGGATATTCCAATGTCGAGAATTTTCCTGAATTCCCAACCTTGCGAATCCTGAGCAGGAAGAAAAAGTGAAAGAAGACTTCGCAAGGTGTTTTGTATTTCTTTCAATTTCATCCCTAAAACTTTCGGGACCACTTTCTCCGGAGGAAATATTTTTGTTTTCATTATCCAAAAAAAACGGCTCAAGTTTCATTCAATTAAACTTGAGCCGCATAATAGAACGTTGCTCTATTTCATCAACAGCATTTTTCTTGTCGTGTTATATTCGTTATCAGATTGCATTTTATAGAGATAAACTCCGCTTGCGACATCGCGATCATACTCATCTTTTCCATTCCAGATAATAGCATGATCTCCTGCATCTTTGTGTTCGTTTACCAGGGTTTTCACTTTCTGTCCTTTCAGATTGAAAATTTCGATTGTGATCTTGGCTGGTTTTTTCACCGAATATGAGATCGTCGTTGTAGGATTGAACGGATTGGGGTAGTTGTGAATCGTATTTTTTGGGATATCCACAATTGGATTTTTTACCGAGGCTGGAACAGAATTAAAATCAATTTTGAAAGAAGCATATTCCATTGTTCCGCCCAGATTTTCGCCAAAACCTTGTTCGAAAGAGCCAAAGCTGTTATCATCGAAAAACATCAAATGCACTTCTCCCCAACCATCACCAAGGTCTTCGATCTTATCACCGAGGTAAATATAGGCAGGCATCATATCTTCAAGTTCTTGAACAAAATGACCATCATCCGATTTTGCGTTCATTATGATCGGTTCTGACCAAGTATTACCATCATTTTTGGAAACAGTAAAATAAATTTCTGCAATATTCGCCCAATCAATGTAATCTTCGTCGCCTGAATCATTGTAATATTTGTTGAATAGCCCATTTTGCCACATATTGACGACCCAACCTTTTTCTTCATTGATAGCGATCTTGAAGTTATTTTCATGGAAAGCAACATCATCACTCCAGAAATAGAGAGGCCAGCCATTGAACATCATCACTTCTCCGTTATTGTTATATTCATCGACCTCACCATCATTATCTGTGTCCCAGGGACAATATGCTTGATCAAAGACCCAATTATAATCTGGATTGGCGGCATTATCATTGATCTCGGGTGCTTGAATGCGAAAGTGAAATTCATCTTCGCCAAAATCATATTGAAAAATGTAGGGAAAGATCAAATATTTAAAGTAATAATTATCACCTACATCATCATCATATTGCAATCCTAAAGGTGCGCTCATGATCATTTTGTTATCCAGCAAAGTTGACTGCATATGACCACCAAAAATGTAGGACCAATAAATATTTCGTGCTCCACCATTATCATCTTCAAAAGCATACGAACCATCCAGATTTTGTGGGTTCCATTGATCGACATGAATTTCTTGCGAACGATATTGCCAATCTCCTTCACCATAATTATCATTGTAGCAGATATAAAGGGAATCATATCCCGTTTCATTCACTTGATAGCCAAAGAAAGCGATTCTGCCGTCCGATTTGGAAACATCAAAAGAATGAAAAGGTCTGATCCATTCGGGTATGCTTTGATTCCAATTATTGAATATCGGGATCGTAATATATTCCCAATCCAAAGTAGATTGATTGTTTAGATCATCTTCATTAAAATCTGCATAAGCGATCAAAGGATTTTCTGTGGGATCAGTAGCAGAATAAGAGTTATTTGCCTGCAAATAAACTCTTCTTTTTTCTGGATCTGGCGAAGGTCCGATGTGGACATAGGGCCAGATGAATTCGTCTGAAGCACCATTTATTGTAACAATATCATCGGTGATCACTTCAAAAGGGTTCAGCCAAAGCCCTGGTGAACCAAGGTGATAGAGATCATAGGTCAAGACGCATTCCAGATCAGCAGTGTCAGGATCGCTATTTGAATGCCAGGCGACAAAGGGATCGCCAGTAACAGGATCAATATCGATGCACGGATAGCCTTCATTTATATCTTCAGTTCCGATGGTTCCGATATTTTGCAAAGAACCTTCACTGTCGATATAAGCATAATAGACTCTACGTGTATCATCACTCGTCTCTCTGCCATGAAAGACCATATAGACACCGCCAAATTGATCTGGCTGGATCCTGATCGGAGTGCTGTTGTAGCTTCCTGGCATATAGTCGTAATAATTTGTGATGAGATCAATCGGATCTGTCAAAAATTCAAAATCTGGTGCTTCTCTTTCCAGATTACTGGATTTGCGGGTTTCCAATAAATTGTTTCTGACTACGGAATTCTTTTCTGTCGGAATCATAAATTCTGCTGATGATCCGACACTCACAAGCAGAATGACAAAAAATATCAAAAGCTTTTTCATCGTTTCCTCCTTTTTTATTAGCTTTTAACTACTTTCCGAAGCTTTTCCCGAAAGTTTTCTTTCAACTAAGATTCGGAAAGTTTAATCAAAATGAAACCTTGCGAATCCTGAGCAGGAAGAAAAAGTGCAAGTAGGCTTCACAAGGTATACTGCATTACGGATTCCAAAGAGAAGGAATGTATCCAAAAGCGATCGAGATAATGTTTATTTATTTGTGATTAAAGAAGTTATATTTTATTTTGGAAGATTTTTTGAGAATAAAAAATCAAGGAATTATTGTAAATGTGCGGAATCAAAACTACAATAAGGCTAAATTATTCCGCAATATCATTCAATTTTGAATTTTTCCATTTTTGTATAAAGGGTGTTTCTATCGATACCAAGTATTCTGGCCGTTTTTGCCTTATTATATTTCGTCTCGTGCAGGATTTTTTTGATCAATTTTCTTTCTACTTTTTCGCTGAATTTTGCACTCACTTCAAAAAGTTTGAGTTCACCTTGCAATATTTGTTGGTAGTAATCATCCAGATCGAAAAATTTATTTTCCTGAGCAGAACTGACTTTATCGAAGAGGACATTTTGGGGCTGGATTGTTTTCGTATTTTCCAGAAGAACAGCTCTTTTTATGATATGTTTCAGTTCACGCACATTTCCTGGCCATTCATATTTCAATATCTTGTTAAGAGCTGCTTCGTTAATTCCCAAAATATTTTTTTTCAGTTCTTGAGCCGATTGAGCGATAAATTCGGAGACCAGAACAGGAATGTCTTCTTTTCTTTCTTTCAGATGTGGAAGCTGAATCGTAAATTCATTCAAACGGTGATATAGATCATTGCGAAAGTCTCCCTTTTCGACAGAGCGTTTTAAGTCCAGATTGGAGGCTGCGATAAAACGGACATCGATCTTATGCGGTTTATTGCTTCCAATCTTTTGGATCACCTTTTCTTGAAGTACGCGTAGCAATTTTGCCTGTGCTGACAACGGCAGATTTGTGATCTCATCCAAAAAAAGTGTGCCTTGATCGGCGATCTCAAATTTTCCTTTCTTGTTTTGAGCAGCTCCGGTAAACGCTCCTTTTTTATAACCGAATAATTCACTTTCCACCAGCGCAGATGGGAGCGCACCACAATCAACTGGAACAAAGTTATTTTCTCGACGCGGGCTTTCGTTATGGATCAAATTTGCGATCACTTCTTTGCCTGTTCCGCTTTTACCTTCAATGATAATGCTCATATTTGTTTTTGCCACGAGATCGACCTGTCGCAAAACTTTTGTGATAGCTGGACTGTTACCCATTTTTTTATTGATCTGTTCTTGATTGTACAATTTTCTACGCAGAATTTTTACTTCGTTTTGCAAAGCGCTGTTATCCAACGCCTTACGAATCATCAGTAATAATTCTTCATTGATAAATGGCTTTGTCACATAATCGAAAGCACCAAGTTTCATTGCTTTCACAGCAGTTTTGATATCACCAAAAGCGGTGATCATGATGATCGGAATATTCTTGTTCTGAACCTTAAATATTTCCAGCAATTCAATGCCATTTTTTTGGGGAAGTCTAATATCCAGAAGCAGGAGATCGGGGTTTTGCATTTTGAATTTACGAATTGCTTGTTCACCATTATAAGCAGCATTCGTCATATAACCTGCATCCTGCAGAAGATTTTTCAGGATCATTTGCAGATTTCGATTATCATCAATAATAAGAATATTTTCCATAATTTTACTCATTATTTAGAGGCAATTTCACCGTTATGGTTGTGCCAATGTTTTCTTTGCTTTCCAATTCAATCTCTCCCTTATGATCTTTGATGATCTGATGACTGAGACTTAATCCCAAACCTACTCCTTCTTCGCGAGTTGTGTAAAAAGGATCAAATATTTTGGAGAGATTTTCTGCTTTGATGCCAATGCCATTATCGATGAATTTTATTATCACAGTTTTTTCAGTTTTTTGTAGTCGGATAAGTAATTTGCCATCTTTTTCAATAGCACTGATCGCATTCAAAGCAAAGTTTAGAAATGCTTGTTCCAACCACTTTTTATCGATCATCAGCAGTGGAATTTTATCTTTTTCTTCGATAATGACAGAAATGTTGTTTTCCAGGCAACGAGCACTGATACGCATTTTAATTTTATCGATAATTTTTCTGAGAGAGGCGCGGCTAAAATTGACTTCACGCGGATTGGCAAAATCAAGAAGTCCACGAATGATCGAGTTTGCTTTTTCACTATCTTCGCGGATGATTTCCAGAAATTCTTGAAACTCCCGATTTCGCTGATCAGATATCTTGCTCAAACACAATTGCGCAGCTGAGCTGATATTTCCTAATGGATTTCTGATCTCGTGCGCCACTCCAGCTGCCAGTTCACCAACAGCTGCCATTCTTTCAGACAGGATGAGTTGATTTTGCAATTCGTGTCGTTCTTTGATCTCTTTTTTGAGCATTTTATTTGTTTTTTGCAGATCTTGTGTGCGTTCATTAACCTTTTTTTCGAGTTCTTTTTTGGCTTTAATATTGATGCGATAACGATAATATATCAGGAAACCGAGCACTAGAAGGATCGTGATTCCAAAAAACATCAGCCACATCCATAGTTTTTGTTTTTCAGCTTTCAATTTATAGATCTCGTTATCTTTTTGCAAAAGTTCGATTTCTTTTTCTTGTTCTTCCAGCTGTAATTCTACTTCATAAGTCGTTTCGATGCCGGTAACTATCTCGGAACGTTCTTTGGAAAAGATCGAATCTTTGACTTGAGAATATAATTTGAAATATTTTAGAGCAGTCTGATAATTATTTTGGGAGGCATAGACATTAGAAATTTTTTCATAGATCTCGATGATCAGGTCGTTTAGTTTTATTTCTTTGGCAATTTCCAAGGATCGGAAAAAATTATTCAAAGCAAGCTGATCTTTTCCTGATCTTGCATAAACAGAAGCGAGATTATTTAAAACCGCTGCCACACCTTTTTTTTTATCCAGAATTTTGTAATATTCCATCGCTTTTTGAAGATAGCTGAGCGCTTGCTCATACCTTTCCAGGTTTTCATAAACTACGCCGATGTTATTACAAATATTTCCCAGACCATCAAGATGCTGTAGTTTTTCGTAATGTTCCATTGCTTGCAGATAAAATTCCAGAGCTTTGTTATAGTCTTTCATATCATCATAGATGATGCCGATATTATTTAGCTTTCCAGCGATACCAAGTTCATTATGAAGCTGCTCTTCGATCTCTAAAGATCGTAAATAATATTCCAGAGCTTTTTCATCTTCATCGATGTCATCGTAGATGATCCCAATATTTCCCAATGAAGCAGCTTTTCCTGATAGATCTCCGATCTTTTCATAAATTTTCAGAGCATTGAGATGATATTCGATCGCTTTATCGTAATTTGCCAGAACTCCCAAAATGATGCCAATATTGCTCTGTGTGCTGGCTGAACCATAAAGATCTCCGATCTCTTCATAAAGCTGCTGGGCTTTGCGGAAATTTTCCAGTGCTTTATTGTATCTACCCAAGTTTTCATAGGCGATCCCAATATTATTCAAAGAACCAGCAATCCCGGATAAATTTCCTTCTTTTTCTTCCAATTGCATAGATTCCTGATAATATTCGATCGCTTTTTCATTTTCATTCTTTTCGTTATAGACGATTCCGATATTGTTCAGGGAAGCGATAATATCATTTCGATTGTCCAACTCTTTTCTGTATTTAAGCGATTCTTTCAGATTTTTCAGTGCTTTGTCATATTCACCTTGGAAATAATAACTCACACCAATGTTATTGATCGCCCGCGCAATTTCTTTTTTATAATCATATTTGCGAGCAATATCCAGCGCTCTGCGACTATATTGGAACGTTTGTTCCGGGTCAATATTCCAATAGGCTTTTGCTAAAAGGTTCAAAATCTCTGCTTTCTGCTTGTCGTCGGCTCTTTGCAATTCCTTTTGCAAACTGTCTATTTTTGCTTTTTGCGAATGAGCTATAGTAAACGAACAAAGGATCAGGAGTATAAATACAATTTTACGCAAGTGATTTCCTAATTATTTCAACAATACCATTCTGTTGATAGCTACTATTTTATTATCAACGATAAGTTCATATAAATAAGTTCCTGATGATAAAGCTCTATCGTTCTCATCGCGTCCATTCCAGGTTGTGGAGTGCAACATCTGCGATGATACAGCATCGATACAGTCGATGCACTCCAAGGTTTTTATCTTCTGACCTTTCAAGTTATAAATATTGATCTCCGTGTTCTCTGTGCTTTCCGTAGTGAGAGAAAAAGAAATAGTTGTCGATGGATTGAAAGGATTGGG
>JAGYMQ010000101.1 GCA_018400535.1 Candidatus Cloacimonadota bacterium | reverse complement strand
ATCTTTGCTCACGAAGAATCTCGTGCTTTTCTTTCAATTGTTCTTCTCGTGTCTTGTTTGAAAAGAGAGAAGTGAAGCTGAGAGAAGTTCAATTAGATTCTTCCAGAGAAATAGTGTAAGACACGTCAGAATGACAAGAAATGAGAAATAGTGCAAGATACGTCAGAATGACAGAAATGAGAGATAGTGCAAGATGCGTCAGAATGACAAGAATGGGGTAATCATACAAAAGTCTAAGGTAAATTCCGATCAGGAGGTAGATTATTTTTGAGTTTCAGATAGAAGCAGCGAGCGGGAATGCACGAGCTGGTATTTTGCAAACGCCACATGGAAAGATCAGAACGCCGATCTTTATGCCGGTGGGAACGCGTGCTACCGTCAAAACGCTTTCGCCGAGAGAATTGGAAAATGACATCAATGCGCAGATAATTTTGGGGAATACCTATCATCTTTATTTGCGGCCAGGAATAGAGATAATCGCTAAAGCTGGTGGACTGCATAATTTTATGAGCTGGCAAAAACCTATCCTGACCGATAGTGGTGGTTTTCAGGTGATGAGTCTGAAAGGATTGCGCAAGATCACGCCAGAGGGTGTCAAATTCCAATCTCACATTGACGGCAGCTATCATTTTTTCACACCAGAGAAAGCTATTGATATCCAGAATAAAATTGGTGCGGATATTATTATGTCCTTTGATGAATGTCCGCCCTATCCTGCGACCCGAAAATATATCGAAGATTCACTTAATACTACTCTTGATTGGGCAAGAAGAGGGAAAAATGCTCATCGTAAAAATGAAGAGCAAGCGCTGTTTGGAATCGTGCAAGGTGGCGTCTTTCCTGATCTGCGGCAAAAAAGTGCAGAAGAATTGATGAAAATTGATTTTCCCGGTTATGCAATTGGTGGCTTAGCTGTGGGAGAACCAAAAGCTGAACTTTTAAAGATCACAGGTTTCTTGCATCATATTTTACCCGAAGCAAAACCGCGGTATTTGATGGGAGTTGGGACGCCGCGCGACATTTTGGAAAATATTGCCAGGGGTGTTGATATGTTCGATTGCGTAATGCCGACGCGTAATGCTCGGAAAGGAACGGTTTTTACCTGGCAGGGAAAATTGATCGTGAAAGCAGCTCGCTACAAAGAAGATTTTTCGCCGCTCGATGAGAATTGCGATTGCTATACTTGCCGAAATTTCAGTCGTGCTTATCTGCGTCATCTTTTCAGCGTGAACGAATTCTTGGGCATGAAGCTGGCAACTTTGCACAATTTATATTTCTATCTTGACTTGGTAAGTAAAGCTAGAAAAGCTATCCGGGAAAATAAATATCCTGAATTTTTGCACAGCTATGCAGAAAAACTTGATAGAAATTTGGAGTGATCGTGAGTGAATTTAAAGAAATAAGATTGGAAAATCAGAAAAAATATTCGATAAAAGAACGAAAAAGCAAGGTTCATCTGAAAGATTTTCGTGATCCTTTTGCTGCGAAATTGCAAGAAAAAATGCCAAATTTCTTGAAAGCAAAAGAATTTTTGGAATTGGTTGAACTTGTTTTCCTAGCAATCCAAAAAAACAAACCAATAATTCTCGCTTTTGGCGGTCATGTCATCAAGGTTGGCTTGGCTCCGCTGATAAATAAATATGTGAAAAAAGGGATGATAAAAGCAATCGCTACGAATGGCTCGGTCGTGATCCATGATTTTGAGATCGCTCGTTTTGGAGAAACGTCAGAATTTGTGGCAGATAGTTTGGAAGACGGCTCTTTTGGTATGGTGAAAGAAACAAGCGACGAGATAAATAGCATTGTAAGAAATGCAGCTCAGGAAAAATCTGGCTTTGGTGAAGCGATCGGTAAATATTTGTTGCAAAAGGCAAAATATAAGGATTATTCTGTTCTGGCAACGGCGAGCGAAAATCACATTCCTTTCACGGTGCACGTGGCAATCGGCACGGATATTTTGCATCAGCATGATACAGCTGATGGTGCAGCGATCGGTGAATGTTCCTTGCGAGATTTTCGGATCTTTTGTGAGCAGATCAAAAAGCTGGATAATGGTGGGATTTTCTTGAATTTTGGTTCGGCGGTGATCATGCCGGAAGTTTTCTTGAAAGCTTTGACTGTCGTGCGTAATTTAGGACATTCTGTAAAAAATTTTCACACAGCCGTTTTTGATATGAATTTCCATTATCGTCCCCAGACGAATATTGTGCAGCGTCCCACAAATTCTGGCGGAAAAGGATTCTATTTCATCGGGCATCATGAAATTATGATCCCATTATTTTTCCATTTTCTGGAAGAGAGAATGAGTAATGCGTAAAATTCTTTATATTCTGCTATTTTTTTTGATGATCGGCTTCGTGGAAGCAGAAGAAATAAAAGGAAAAATTCCTATGCAAGCAGCCGGCTTGTCTTTGATCTTGCCAGGCGGCGGTCAGATCTACAATCAGCATTATCTAAAAGCAGGATTGATCGCCGGTCTGGAATTGGCATTAGCAGGAAGATTTGTCTATCATTATCTTGAATCAGAAAAATCTTATCAAGATTATGAAAATACATTATCACAAGCTGATCTGGATAGATATAACGATTTTTATTATAAACGTCAGAACGACCTTTGGTGGCTGGGAATAACTATTTTTCTTTCTATGATAGATGCTTATGTAGATGCACATCTGTTTGATTTTGAAGAAAAAAAGAAAAAGATCCATCTCAAATTTCAAGAAAATGAACTTTCGCTTTCCTATCAATTTTGAATTATGAAAAAATATATAATCGCGATCGACGGACCAGCAGCTTCGGGAAAAAGCACAACGGCAAAATTGCTGGCAAAAAAACTGGAATATGTCTATATCGATACGGGTGCAATGTATCGCGCTTGTGCGCTGAGATCGCTCTGGGATGAAATCGATCTGCAAAATACTGGCCAGCTGGAAAAAATGTTGTCTGATATTTCGATCGAGATCAAATATTCTGCGGCTGGAAATCAGATCATCCTGGATGGAAAAAAGGTTACGCACAGAATTAGAAAAGCCGATATCACAAAGCTTTCATCAGAAATTGCTGTGATCGGTGCAGTGCGAAAAAAAATGGTTGAACTGCAAAGAAAAATGGGCGAGAAAGGCGGTATTATCATGGATGGAAGAGATATCGGCACAATTGTGTTTCCCAAAGCAGATTTCAAATTTTTTATGGTGGCGTCGGTAAAAACACGCGCTTTGCGCCGCTGGAAAGAAGCGAAAGAAAAAGGTGAAGAATTGAATTTGGAAAATATCGAGAAAGAACTGATCTGGCGTGATAATAATGATTCCTCGCGCAAGATCGCACCTTTGAAAAAAGCAGAAGATGCCATCGAGATCGACACGAGCGATTTGACCATCAATCAACAAGTTAAGACTATTTATCAAATAATTTTGGAAAGAACATGCAGATCGGATATTTCATAATTAAATCTTCTTATCTTATCTTTATGAAGATCTTTTGCCATTTGCAGATCATTGGAAAAGAAAAACTGGCTGATTCACAAAACTGCATTATTGCTTCCAATCATATTTCCGCTTTTGATCCACCTTTTTTGGGAGCGATCTTTCCGCAGGAAGTTTTTTTCCTGGCAAAAGCTGAACTTTTTAAAAACAAATTCTTTGGTAAAATTTTGGAAGCTTTAAATTCAATTCCAATCAAACGAGGAAGAATCGATCGAACTGCCTTGAAAAGAGTGCATCAAGTTCTGGCGAATAAAAGGTCGATCATCATTTTCCCGGAAGGAACACGGAAAGCGACAAAAGTGAAATCGGGAGTGGGAAAATTTGCTTTAGAAATGAAGGTTGATATCTTGCCTATTCTCATCGAAAATTCTGATAAATTTTGGCAATGCTTTTTCAGAAAAAAAAGATTGATCATCACTATTGGTGATAAGATCCGAAAGGAAGAATTTTCCGAATGGCAACCTACCAAAGAAAATTATCGTAAACTTGCAGATCACGTTTTTCAAAAGATAAAGAGCTTGCATCATGAAAGTTAAGATCGCTAAAAATTCAGGATTTTGTTTTGGAGTGAAACGGGCGATCAGAATGGCGCAAAATGCTGCCGAACAAAATCATGAGATCGTGACTTTGGGACCGATCATTCACAATCCGCAAATGGTCGAAAAATTAGCGCAAAAAGGGATTTCAGTCGTAAAAAATTTGGCTGAAATTAAAGGACGAGCCACGATCATCCGGTCTCATGGCGTGAAACGAGAAATTTTGCAAGAATTGCAAAAAAGAGGAATCGAGATCATCAATGCGACCTGTCCCTATGTTTCCAAGACGCAGGAATTTGCTACGCAATTGGATCGAGAAGGCTATCAGATAATTATTTTGGGAGATAAAGATCATCCTGAAGTGATCGGATTACGTTCTTATGTTAAAAGTGAATCGATCATCTTTTCTGATGCGACCGAGATTCCTGATAGAAAAATTAAAAAAGCTGGTATTATTTGTCAAACGACCAGGAATATCCAGGATCTGCAAAAATTGGTTTATGAATTAATACCAAAAACGGATGAAATGCGCGTTATTAATACAATATGCAATGCCACAAGTGTTCGTCAGCAATCCACGATCGAACTGGCAAAAGAGAGTGATCTGATGATCGTGGTCGGAGGAAAAAATAGTTCAAACACAAAAATGCTTGCCAAAATAAGTGGGAGAATTGTAAAGACATACCATATAGAAACAGCTGATGAAATGAGGTCAGAATGGATTCGCAAGGCAGAAAGAATTGGCCTCACAGCTGGGGCATCCACGCCTGATTGGATAATATTGGATGTCTATAATAAAATCATCGAAACGACAGGGGAGTTCGATAAAGAAGTGAGAAATGTCGAAGATATTCCCGGTTTTAAGGAGGAAAAATGATTGTTAACGATCAAAAAGAAGAAAAGCATGATCAAGAATCTATCGAAGAAAAAAGCGAAGAAAAGATTGAAAAAGTAGAAGAAACGGTTGAAGAGAGCAAAGAAGAAAAAACGGTAGAGAAAAATCTCGAAGAGACAGCAGCAGTAGAAGATTCTGATGCAAAAGCAGAAAGTCCTGATGAGGACTTTGACGAGAAAAAATCTGAAGAAGAAGATTCAGAGAAATTGAATTCGGAAGAAGCAATTTCGGAGATAACGGATTCTGAAAGCTTGGATTCTGAAACCGAAAAAGAAACTGAGCAAAAAGGATCTGAAGAAGAACAAACCGCAGAAAAGCCAGCAGAAGAAAAAAGGGAAAAAACGCAGAAAGAAAAAGAGAAAGATTACATGATGAATCTTCTCGATGAGCATTTCAGCAAATTTGAGCAAGGTAAGATCGTCGAAGGACGAGTTGTGAGCATCGATGAGCGAAATGTTCTGGTCGATATTGGCTTCAAATCAGAAAGCCCGATCTCGGTCAGAGAATTCAATACAAACACCATTCCCGAAATCGGAGAGAAAATAAAAGTCTATATCGATTCTGTCGAAGACTCTACCGGTAGATTGCAGTTATCAAAACGAAAAGCGGATTTCTATCTGAATATTGATAAACTGGAAAGTATCAAAAAAAATAATGAATCTGTGGAAGGGACATATAAAAAACGAGTTAAAGGTGGAATGATAGTTGAGATATTTGGAATTGAAGCTTTTTTACCAGGCTCGCAAGTATCCACAAAACCAATTCCAAACCTTGATCAATTTATCGGAAAGACAAGTTCTTTCAAAGTGATAAAAATCGATCGCGAACGCAGAAATATCGTCATTTCGCGGAAAAATGTCTTGATCGAAGAACAGCATGAACGATTGATGAAATTGCAGGAAAAGATGCAGAAAGGCGCAGAATTAGATGGAGAAGTTCGCAATATCACAGATTACGGAGCTTTTGTCGATCTTGGCGGTATTGATGGCTTATTACATATCACCGATATGAGCTGGGGACACATCAAGCATCCTTCCGATATGTTGAATATCGGCGATAAAGTGCGTGTGAAAGTGCTCGATTTTGATGTGGAAAAACAAAAAGTATCTTTGGGCTTGAAGCAGCTTGTTCCGCACCCCTGGGAAAATATTGAAGCAAAATATCCAGAAGGTTCGATCGTGAGTGGAAAAATCGTCAATCTCACAAATTATGGAGCTTTCGTGGAATTGGAGCCAGGCGTGGAAGGATTGGTACATATTTCAGAAATGAGCTGGACAAAAAAAGTGAAACATCCCAAGCAAGTGCTGAAGATGGGTGATACGATCAAAGCGATCGTGCTTTCGGCTTCCAGAGATGATAAGCGCATTTCTCTGGGCATCAAGCAAATGGAACCAAATCCCTGGATAACGATCGAACAAAGATATCCAGTCGATTCTGTGATCGAAGGAAAAGTGAAATCTCTCACGCCTTTCGGTGTTTTTGTAGAAATCGAAAATAATATCGAAGGTCTCGTCCATATTTCTGATATTTCCTGGACAAAGCGGATCTATCATCCTAAAGAAGTTTTGAACAGAGGTGAAACCATCAAAGTGAAAGTGCTTTCCATCGATAAGACATTACATCGCATTGCTCTGGGAATTAAGCAATTGGAAAGAGATCCGTGGGAAAATCTGGATGAAAAATTACCGATAAATACAGAAATCACAGCAAAGATCGCAAAGATAATTTCCAAAGGTGTGCTGGTCGATGTGGAAGTCGATGATTATGTGGTGGAAGGATTTGTGCCTTTATCACATCTGGGAATTCCCGGCCTCAAAAAAGCAGGCATGGCTTTTGAAGTGAATGAATCAATTCCACTCAAGATCATTGAACTTGATCTGGAAAACCGCAGATTGATCCTCAGCGTGAAAGCTTATTTCTTTGCCAAAGAAGAAACTGAACAAAACAAATTCATCGATGAACATCAAAAAAGAATAAAAGCAAAACTTGGTAAGAGAAGAAAGATCAAAGAGATAATCACTAAAGCGGAAAAAGACAAACAAGCAAAACAAGAGAGCAAAGAACCTCAAGCTAGCGCTGAGCAAGAAAAAAAGATATCAGAAACAGAAGCTCCAGAAAGCAAAAACGATATTGAAAAAACAGATGAAAAAGCAGACGAAGAGAAAAGTTCAGAACAAAGTTCAGAACAAAATTCAGAACAAAGTTCAGAACAAAGTTCCACAGAATCAGAGACGACAGAAGAAAAACCTTCTTCAGAAAAAGACGAGACAGAACCAAAAACACATTCTGATAAAATAGAAGAAAATATCGTTGTATCCTCGAAAATTGATAACGAATAAATTATTTAGAGAAAGCGTTCATAAAATTATGAGCGCTTTCTTTTCCAATTCATTATGAGAGAAAAAATATTTTTGATCGGATTTATGGCGGTTGGAAAATCGTATCTGGGAAAATCCACAGCTGAAATTTTGGATATGCCTTTCTATGACATTGATCTTGAAATTGAAAAAGCCGTGAATATGGATGTGAACAGAATTTTTCTGGAAAAAGGAGAAGATTTTTTTCGTAAAAACGAAAGTGAGATCTTGCTGAACTGGAAAAAAGACGGCGTGATCGCAACTGGCGGAGGCATCATTTGCAACGAACAGAATCGCGAATTTTTTAAAGATCCAGATCATCTGGTTATTTGGCTGAATTCTTCCTGGGAAAAGATCCAATCTCGACTGCAGAATTCCTATCGTCCGATGGTGTTAAATCGTAGCGAAGAAGAACTTTTTGAGCTCTTTGAAAAACGGTTGGAATTCTATGAAGAATGCGCAGACATAATTTTTTATGGTCACACAGCTTTTACATTGAAGCAAAAAATATTGTTCTATGAAAAATAGCTCTAAAGCGATTTTACACATTCTCAGCGGTGCGATCGTTTCGTTCATCAGTTACCTGGGTTTCAAAAAGGGCGTTGAGATCATCGAAGAAAAGATGAAGAAAAGTGCAGACAAAGAATGAGAGAAACTGTGTTCTTATTCGTTGGGGATTAGCTAATTTTTGTTTAGAATGTCGGTCAATTTTTGATCAGGTCATTAAATTCAATTTCAAAATGATGTAAGATATTTGGATCTGAATTATAGAAAGGTAGTCCGATCAAGCGATAATCGAGATTTTCTTCTATAATGATTTTTTGTTTTCCATATTTTTTTGTTATCTGATTTAAGAATTTTTCTTTCCAGATCTCATCATCTGAGGTTGCATATTTTTTTTGTTTAGGTTCGATAAATACTTGATAAAAAAGGGAAAGAGAAAAAATATTTTCATTAACTTCAAATTGCTTCTTGTCCTTGGATTTTAGAAAAAGAATAAAATCAGGTTGAAAACCTCTTCCATATTCAAAATCATAGATTTTAAAAACTTCTTCATTTCGAAGAAGAAATATCTTATCATAATGTCGTTGCAAATTTCCAAAAGAATCTTTAATAAAGGTGATCAATGATTTCTCTTCACTTGTTCCAGCAAATTTATTCAAAATATACCAATCATTATTTTTGACGATCTCATCATCCAGTTTTTTTTCATTGATAGCTTTTTGTTTTGGTTCAGAAAAGAAGTTGTTGAAATTTCCCGCGATAAAATCCGAGCCAGTATAAGGATTTATATTTTTTTTAAATTCAATTTCAAAATTGTTTAAAAATTTGAGTAACATATCAAGTTTGTGTTTGTTTTTTACATAATTTTGGAAAATTTCCAAATCATTTTTTTCATCAAAATAAGGTGAATAGTTCAATTTCACTTTTATTTTGAAATTTCCCAGAAATCTTTTTTTGCGTAAATCATCAATAGTTTCAATATTCAGTTCTTTTTGCAGATTTTCAAATTGAAATATCGAGTTTTCCTGCTTAGCTTTGATGTTTATTGCTTTGTAAAAAATATTCTTATCAATGTTCAAAAAAGATAGATTTAAAGTAATTTTTCGTTGCTGAGATGATTTTTGTTTTGTTTGATCTGAAAAATTTTGCCAATTAAGTTCTTGTTCCTGGTATTCAAAAGTGGGAATATCAAATGGTGGGAAAAAATCTTTATTGATATTGTTCAAATTTTTCTTTTTACGATATGGATTTTTTTGCTTTTTATTATACCAAATTATTGTATTTTGATAAAAATCGCTTTCTTTGAATTCTTTTTTTAGATCAAACGTCACGATTTTTCGATTTTCTGGAATGAATCCATCTCTTTTTAATTCTCTTTTTAATTCGTCTATATATCTATGATCGCTGGTTGAATGGAAATAAAGTTCTTCCATAATACGCAATTCGTGTTGCATATCAACGCCATCAAATTTTCGTTTATTTTTGATATGATCTTGATAGGAAAAGGGAAAATACCGCACACCTCTACCGATCAATTGTTTTTCTGCAATTGTAGAACTTCCTGCTTTTCTTTTTCCTGTTTTAGCTCTTCCTTCGTCTCTACCCTTATAAAGACGAACAATATCAAAGAGATTCAAAACATCCCAACCTTCTGTTAATCTCGAAACTGTGAAGATTGCACGGATATGATTATTTTTGTCCTCCAAACTATTGAGTAATTTTTCTGTTTCTTCATCTGTTTTTTCTGTCTTTGTCCGATTTGTCCGTGAATTTGTGATAATTACATTTTTATCCTGAAAATTCTGCTTGATCCAATTTACGATTTCTCCGAAACTTACTTTGCCTTTTTCAATGAAATCTAAAACTTGATCTAAGCGTTGTTTCCCCATTTCAAAAATAGATGGTTCTTTTACTTTTTTCATTTTTTTTGAAACTGTTTTGATGTATTCGTAATCATCAAGAGATAGCTGATCTATCAAAATTAAAAATTCATTATGATCTCTTTTCGATTCTTTAATTGTTTTGCTACGAAACAAAATTACTGGTTTGAAATTTGAGATGTTATATTTTAAAGCGATCTTATGTCTATACCATTGAAACAATAAAGCTTGTAGAACACGTTCTTTTTTCGTAAACGATGATGAGATCAAATTTACCTGTTTTGTGTATCCTGCTTGCAAAAATTCTTTCAATCCAAATTTGTAAATGATCTTATCATGATATTTCTGATTCACCTTTTGATTTTCTGGAATGGTGGCAGTAAATTCTAAGAGCACATTTTTATTAATTTTCCGTTCTGAATTTGTTTGTCGCGAATGATTTTTATTGAGAATTAATTCAATCACTGTATGTTCCCAGCCTTTACGTTCAGTATCTTTTGAACTGGTTCGATTTGTTATCTCTTTTGCAAAATCGAATTCCATTTCAGAATTAGTTTTTGTGACTGCGTTCAAATGATGAGCTTCATCAGCAAGCATAACTATATTTTTGCTGTTCAAATCGTCCAAAGACGTCTGATTTTCTCTTTGCAGGTGAATATCGTTATAGAGTTTTTGAATAGAAGTAAACTTGATCTCTATGCCTTGCGGATTATCACTAAAAGCATCTATTTTTTTGATATTGATAGTATTATCATCAATGACGATTTTTTCTTTGAACAGATATTTGGTATGCGTGTTGTCTATAAAATTATTTTCGGTTTTATCGACTATATTGTTTTGATTTACAAAGAAAAGAAAATGCCTGTATCCTTGTTTGTAATAATACAAAATAGTAGCTGCCATCAAAAGTGTTTTTCCTGTTCCTGTCGCCATGTTAAACATCAGATGAGTAGGATATTTTTTATGATCTTCTTGATAAACTAAAAAGTTTTCAAATGCCTCTCTTTGCCAATCGAAAAAAGTATATTTCAAATTTTCAGAAATATAATGTGGAATATCAAGAATTTCAGGTTTGTATTTTTTTATAACCTGTTTCTCTGTTTCAATTTTTTCATAAAGATTTTTAATATCTGTCATAGTTATTCCTTATTATTTTTTAAAATAGTTTTTTCAAGATTCTTCATATTTTCCAAATATTCTTTTTCTACGGGAGAAAGTGTTTTAACTTGATATTTTTTATATTCTTTTTCAGCCTTTGACAATGCTTTTTTGTGACTTACTTTTCCAGCATCTTGTAAAGTTCCTTTTCCATAACTTGTCGTAAATGTATCAAGTTCTTTTATCCAGTCTTGCATTTTCATAGCTTTATGTTCCATTGCTTTGAGTTCTGCAAGATCAAAGAAAGCAGATACAAGACGATTGAGTCTTTGAAGTTCTTCCTCTTCCAGATAATTTTTGGCAATAGCAATATCTTTTTTGATTGGTATTTCTCCAGAAAAAGTTGTTAGTCCCATAAATTCTTTTTCTGCATT